>CANQLP010000067.1 GCA_947624725.1 uncultured Clostridia bacterium | reverse complement strand
ATGTATAGAATGATAACCTCTGGAGAAATAGATGCTCCAACATTTGCTGAACTTGGAGAAACAGATGGACCAGCTGGAGGAAAAAAACTCGCAGGCTTAACAGATAAATCTGATCCAGATTATGAAAATGGATTTCAAATAATAGGTGATTATTCAAATGATAATATATATAAGCTTTATAATAATGGTGAATTATATGCAAAAGGAATAAAAGGAAATTTATTAAACTCATCTGAAGAAACAATGAGTAAAATAAATAAATATATATGGAATGAAATTACAATACCATCAGAGATACCAGGTAGCTCAACAAGTGAAGCAGAATTAATATCTGCTGGTGAAACTATCTATGTAATAGATAAAAATAAAGATTTATGGGCTTGGGGAGATAATAGTAATAATAAATTAGGCTTAACACAAAGTCGAAGTATAGAATATACAGGTAGAGAAACAGTAAAAATAGATTTATTTGGAAAAAAAGTATATAAACTATTTGCTGGAACATTCGCAAATTGGGTTGTAACTACTAGTAGTGATGGATATGAGTTATATGCATGTGGTTATAATTATGATGGTCAATTAGGAATTAATAGTTTAGAAACAAATCAAGAAGCATTTACAAAAGTTAAGTTTTCAAATCCTGAAAAAATTGTTAATATTACTAATGTTAGAACATTAAAAGATTCTTATGCTTTAATTTTAGATAGTGATGGAAAAATATATTTTGCTGGAAATACGACTTCTGGATACACAAGTTTATATTATATTTTTCAAAATACTGATTTAAATAATACAAATGTAAAAGAATTCACAGAAATTTTTAATAATAAATATGGTTCTAAATTTGCAAATAAAATAGTTAGAATGTATAGAGCTGGTAACTGGAATTCTACTTTTATACATTTAATTGATGATAAAGGAAATTTACATTTGGTTACAGGTGGAAGTCAAGGGGGACAAGTTCAAGAGATAAAATTTAATGGTGAAGCTGGGAATATACAAGATTCATGGTCATTTAATGGGAGAATTATAATAAAAAGAAAAAATTCAAGTGGAAATATTGAATATTGGACTTATAATAATGAGTATGATGAGCCTGGTTTAGATTATTTTATACCAAATATAGATGGTTGTGATTTTACAAATGTTACAGATATTATAAATAAATGGTTTAATGTAAATGATATAAAAGATATTGTTTTAAATGGATATAGTTTAACAGGAAGCTTATTCTTTATAATGAATAATGGTGATGTATATGCGCTTGGAACAAGTGATTTTTTAGGTATTAATAAATCTTCTAGTATTCAAAATACAATAGTAAAATTACAAGATGTGTCAAATATTTCAAAAATATCTAAAGGCTGTGATGGTAATATTCAAGGAATGAATACAATTGTATTTTTAGGGAATGATGGAAAATATTATTCAACATATTATTCAAACTTAATTTTTAGAGAAAATATTTTACAAAAGAATTGGATAAGGATAGCAAGTAATGTGAAAAAATTTAATGCTACTACTTGTTACAATTCATTAGGATATATTGATAATAATAATGATTTATGGATATTAGGAAATGATACAAGATATTTAGGAATAAATTCAACAGAACCAACACAAATAAAAAATTTTAAGCCATTAAAAGATTATTTACTTCCTCTAAAAAATAGTGGTGTAAGTAATATTTATGATAATATTAATGGAAAAGTTGAAGATTATCGATTTGATCCTTATGGTGGATTATATATAAAGACAAATGAAAGTGATAATGACACTGTTTATGTATGTGGATTAGCTTCGCAATTTACAGGTATTGGTGCTGATAAAAATGCATATATTCCAACTAAAGTAATTGATAACGTGAACGTATTTTGTAAATGTTCAAAAATGAATATGTGTCTTTTAAATAATGGGCAAATGTGGGCTTGGGGAGGTACTGGGGGTGGAAATGGTGTTCCAGTAAATTCGCCTACGCCTGTTAAAATGGAAAGTGATGTTTTATATCAAGATGAAATTAAGAAAATATATTTGTTTGGATGGGTATATTACATAGTTCAGAAAGATCATTTTATTATGACTGGTTTAAGTGATGGCGGAAATGTGTATTGCAATGGTTATGGAACAGCTCTTAGAAATTGGATAAATTTAGATTTAAATACATATTTTGATGGAAAACAAATTAGTAAAGTTGTGGGATGTCAAATTACTAACAACTATTTGTTGCTTTCAGAAAATGGTGATTTATATGGTGCAGGAATTAAAAGAACACTTGGAATTAATAGCCAATCTCAAGAATTTCAGGAACCATTTTTAAAAATTCCAAAATTTGTTGGTGAAGATGACCCAATAGTAGATATAGCCGCTGGCAAAGATTATTATTTAGCTATTACAAAATCTGGTAGAGTGTATGGTACAGGTTCAAATACTTATGGAATATTAGGACGTTGGAAAGGGGCACCAAGGTCAAGTGGTCGTTATCGTACAGCTTTTGAATGGGTAGAATGTCCAGAACTTGAATTATAAA
>CANQLP010000066.1 GCA_947624725.1 uncultured Clostridia bacterium | reverse complement strand
GTTCGTCCTGTAGTTACTCTAACATCTAATGTCTACAAGACAAATAGTGGATGGAAAATAAAGTAAAGGTAAAAATAGTAGTGAACATATTAATGTGCTAGAAATTGTTGAAAAATAGACATCGGGCGGGCCTCGTGTCCGCCTGAATTGTAGCAATTTTTCTGAATTTAAGAGTGGAGTACGCAAATGATATTGAATATAGTAAAAAATATAAAAGTAATACATCCTGAACATATATTGTTTGTTAAAATAGGAAATTTTTATCATGTGTATGGAAAGGATTCATATATAATTTCATATTTATTTGGTTATAAACTTATAATGCTAGAGGATAATATATCAACTTGTGGATTTTCTATATATAGTTTTAATAAAGTGATTTCACTATTAGAACAGAAAAAAATTAATTATCTTGCGGTTGATAGAAGAAATAATTACGAAACAGATTTAATTCAAGAATTTGGAAATTTAAATGAGTATGGGAAAATTTATAATAATTCAAAAAAATATATAAGTTACAAAAGGCGAATAGATAATATAAATAATTTTTTAATTAATAATATCAAAAATGATGATTTTATTGAAATATTAAAAAAAATGGAAAATGTAATAAATGAAACAAGAAAATTTTAAAGTAATACAATTTATTCGCGATTTGATTCTTGTAATAGATAAGGAATTAAATAATTTTCCCAAAAAAGATATAGAATTAAAAAATAGAATAAGAAACTTAAGTTATGATATATTAGAATTAGCTTATGAGGCAAATTCAATAACTAATATAAATAGGAAAATAGAATTAGTTGAAACGGTATTTGGAAAAATTAAAATATTAGATTTTCTACTAAATTTATGTTATGATAAAATGATAATAACACAGAAAAAGTATTATAAATTTGGAACTAGAATGGATGATATAATAAAATATTGTACAGGCTGGTTAAGCAGTTTAAATAATAAAATTGGGCATGGTTGATTGGTTGGCCTTTCCGCACACTGACAACAACAACAACGTGAGGATGGTTTCTCGCAACAACGGCATTAACAGCAGCAACTACAACAACAACAACGAAAATACCCGTGGGGTTCGTCCTGTAGCTTCTATACACTGTGGTTATACAATTAATGATTGTATAAGAGATAATATAGAAACAAACCACTGTCCATTAGTTAAATATATTTAACTATAAACAAAAAAAGATAAATATGTTTGCTAGTAGGTTAAACTATAATTCGAAAGGGAGCATATTTTATTACTATTTTTTTTAGGGAACAATTTAATTGTTCCCTTTTATAAATTTAATGTTCTTTTTACATAATCCTTGATAACAAATAGAACTTGAAATAAGATTTTCTAATGTAATGATACCAGTACAATACATATAATATTTTTTTTTCAATTTTCTTTTTACATTTCTATATTTAATGTATTTGCCTGTCTTATTTCTTCCAAGAAATATAAAATTATTAGTATTTTTGTAAATACGAGTTTTATTATTTAATAATAACTTTTCTTTTTCTAAAAATTTTTCTATTTCGCTAAGACAATATTTTAGATATTCTTTAGAAGGATGAAAAAGTAAAAAATCGTCTTGATATCGTACATAATATTTTATTTTAAGAGTTTCTTTTATAAAATGGTCCATGTCGTTTAAATAAAAAATGGCAAGAACTTGACTTGTCATAGCCCCAATACTTAATCCATTTTTTTCGTTATCGATTATGTCAAAAACTATTTTAATTGCATCTTTATCTTTAATTTTTCTTTTAACTTTTTCTTTTAATATATCATGATTAATACTTGGAAAAAACTTACTAATGTCACACTTTAAAATATAATAAGTTTTATATTTTACTTTGCAAATTCTGTGAAAATTCATTGCCAAGCGAGTCCCTGCACTAGTACCTAACCCCTGTCTACTAGCCACATTAACATCTAAAAGACATGGAAGAATAGCAGGGTATAAAATAAATCTTGCAACTAAATGATTTATAACTTTATCATGCATGCTTTGACTAACAATTCTTCTTTCTTTAGGTTCATATATTGTGAAAATGTTTACAGGACCAGGTTTATAACATTTATTTATTAATGTATTATAAATTCTAGATATGTAAATACATTGATATTCTTTAAGATTTGCAACTTTTTTCTTATTTTTTGTATTTCTACATACTTCATTAAATGCTTCTTGAATATTTTTTAAATTATAAATATTTTTATACAAATTTCCTTTTCTTTTCATGAAAAATCCTCTCTTTTTCGTTTTGATTTCAAATTATAAAATTATATTTTTTCAGACTAACTCCATTTTAAATCCTAGTAAAATAACTAAAATTTAATATATTATATAATTTTATTAAATGCTTTTTGCAAAAGTTTTACGAAAATACGATTTTATTTGACAAAAAATAGCATAAAATGCTTTTTATAATTGCGATATACAATATATAAAAATATTTCAAAAATGTTTCAAAAATATATTGCAAAAGAAAAAGTGATGTGGTATAAATAATAAAAATAAAAAGTATTAAGTAAAGACATAATTATGAAATTTACTTATTATGAAATTACATAATATTTCTTGAAAAAATAGGAAAACTATATAATAATTATTAAAGATACAAA
>CANQLP010000065.1 GCA_947624725.1 uncultured Clostridia bacterium | reverse complement strand
TATCTTTCCAAAACTCTGCAAATTGTTTTGCTTTTTGTTCTTGTTCTTTTATATTCATATATATTGCTCCTCATTTTTTATTCTTTTACAAATTCATAATTATCAGTAGGAAGTTTTGCTCCACTTCTTTTTAATAACTCAAACTCATCATATTCTGTCATTCCATACGTTTTTAAAATTTCTTTAATCTCTGGTCTTCTTTTATCAGGAAGTCTTGCGCCAAAAACTGCAAACAATTGCGAATTTTCATAAGTTGCATTAATAGTTCTAAAAGATACAAGCAAGTTAAAGCCATGTTTTTCTGCCTCTTTTACATTTTCTAAAATATATTTAAAATAAAACTTACCATTTTCTTTATATAACATAGCAACTTTATACTTATTGCCTGTATTTACATCAGTCCAAACCAAATATACTAAATCTTTTTCCATTTTATTTATCCTCCAAATTATATATATTTAACATCATTTGTCTTCTCTCTAAAAGATAAATTTTTACTAAATTTTTCATATTTTCACTGATAATATTGCCAAATTCATTTAAAATATTATTTATGCTTTGTTCAGTGATATTATTTTTTATATTTTTAATATATTCTATTGTATCATCATATTTTTCTTCTTTCAAATGTTCTAATAATTCAAAATGTCTTATTGGTCTTTTATCTATCCAACCTATCGCCGATTGTGATTTTGTATCAATTAAAGCTCTAAATCTCATGCTGTCTTTTAATATATACTCTACATCTTTTTCATTAACGTATGAACATAAAGATGAGCCATTATCGTATAATGGACAAAAATGTGATTCAAATCCTTTATATGTATCAATGTGGATTACAATTCCCCAATTACTATGATGTCTATCACTATTTCCTATTAATATATCAAATATCATCATTTTTAAAATATTTTTGACGCCTTCATTAGTTAAACATTCTTCTATCATTTGAAAAGAATATTTTTTACCACTATACTCTTCTATCAATTTATCTTTATCATACAATGGGTATTTATTTTGTATATAGGTTATACCTTCATTTAACACTTCATTTTGTTTTATTATATTATAACTCATTGCTCCAATTTTTCCGTTTATATGTACCAATATCAACATTTGCGCATTTTACATCTATTAACTTTCCGATTTCCGTTGCTAGTTTTTCTGCCCAATATTCTCCAGTTATTATTCCTTTTTCTTTATCTTTTACTTTTGGGAATTTAAATAAACCTTTTTCATTTGTTTCTGGATTTATAAGCCATACTTTTTCACTTGCTCCACTACCAAATTTACCAGATTCAGTATCTTCTATCCAGTTGTCAAAGTTTTTTACTTCGAACATATAATTCCTCCTTCTTATTTTTTAAGAGTATAATGCAATTTGTGTTTTTTTTATTTTATCTAATGAGGTATAAAATTTTTCCAAATTTGGTGCCTCAATAGTTATTTCTATTTGTATAGTTCCTTTATCTCCTTCTTTTAAATTTTTGATTTTTTCTTGATAATCATTGCAAAAGTGTTCTAATGACTTTAGAACTATATCACATGTATCTATTAGGTATTCTAATAAATCTTTAAATTCTTCATCTACAACTATAAATTTAACTTCAATACCTATTCTTAAGGCTTTTTCATACAAGTCTATTATTTTTCTTGAAATATAAACTACATATTCTATATCAGCTGGCATTCCCTCTTCATTTAAAGCTTCTGGTAACCTTACATTTACTAAATCACTTAGATTATTCATCATAATAATAAAATCATTATTTTTTTCTTCTATCCAATTAAAAATTTCTTCAAAATTCGTTAACTTTCTACTTTTTTCTAATGATATTCCATATTTATAATCTCTTTTTAAATCTTCTAATTTTTTTATGCCTTCTTCACATATTTGTCCAAATATTTTATATTCCCAAGCAAAAGGTTTTTCTATTAATAATCTTAGTGATTCTCCTTTTAAACTTTGTAAAGATGTTGTTATATTTGCACTATCCACTTGATTTTTTAACTTTAACATTTTAAGAAATAGATGTGCTAATTGTTTTCTTAAAGTTGAAATTATATCTTGTGCATGTTCAAATCCATAAACCCATATATTTTCTTTATTTTTCAATGTATCAATAAATTCAAAAACTTTTGTACTATCTACTACTGAATTAAAATCCATATTTGGATTATCTTTCCATAAATTTATCATATTCATCACACTTTTATCTATAAAGACATATATTGGTATATGTTTTTCTTTAGCTGCAATATATTCTAAATTTGTAATAGATTTTCCACTTTCTGTTATATATCCATATCTTCCACCTACTATTAGAACTAAAACATCTGCATATTCTTTAATTGCTTGTGTACAGTTATCTATTGTATTGGTATCTGGAGTAATTGGAAAGGAATTAAACTCTGATACTAATATATCAAAACCTAAATCTTTTTCAAAAAAATCTTTCAAATCCGTCCTTACTTGTCTTAAATCATAGCAGGTTGAACTTAGAAATACTGTTGGCACTTTTCCTTTCATCATATCTTCCATTAAAATCATTCTCCTTTAAAACTTACATATCCTTATTTTTTGCTCTACTCTTATATACATTAGCTTGATTTCTGCATTGTGGACTACAATATTCTGCTTTTAAATTATCTGAAGCAAAAGG
>CANQLP010000064.1 GCA_947624725.1 uncultured Clostridia bacterium | reverse complement strand
GATATTCCATGAATTGCATCATCAATAAAGTACTGCTCCTTTACATCACTCATTACATTATTAAAGACATCATTATTCTTTACCGTATTAATTATTTCTTCCAATAACTCATTATTTTCATTTAATATTCTTTCTAAAATTTTAGATTGCATATTTTTATTTCCTTTGTATTTATTAATAATTATATTATAATATTATAAAAGAAAAAAATCTACTATTTTAAAAATATACTAGAATAAAAATTATTTAAAAATATAGTTTTATATAACTTAAAAAATCAGTCTAGTAATTTTAATCTAGACTGATTTTTTCATTTTCATTTATTTTTTCATCTAGCAAACTTTGATAATCTGCTTCAGCTAAATCACATATTTCACTTCCACCACTACCTTTAGTTGTCACCTCTATAGTTTTTTTTGCAATGGCTTGCCCTGTAATTTTTTTAGGTTTATTTGCTTTTTTTACTGCTTTTTTGATTGTACCTTCTGTTACTAGTATTTGAATTTTGTCTTTATATTTGGAAATGTTTTGGCATGCATTTTTATTACCTAATAATCTTGTATAATCATATCCTGCTTCTTCTATTACTTTTCCATTAATTCCTAAATTTATTATCATTCCATATATTTCTTGCGTATCTAGTCCTATCTGTTCCATGTTCTGTATTAGGCTAGATAAATATCTCTTTTTCTTTTTAAGAACAGAATTATTTAATATTGTTTTCAATATAGCTTTTCTTTCTTCATCAGTTAATTTTCTTCCAAAATTATAACCTTCTACTATTTGTTTGGCTACATATAAATTTCTTATATCTCTTGATTCAATAATATCCTCATCAAGACCTAAATCTTTAAGTTCTTTCTTTAAGTTCTCACCATCTTCTTTGCTTAAATTATCTGCTTTTGCCTTTAATATTATACCTTCTGTTATATTTGTTTGAATTTCATCTTTATATTGAGAAATTGTTTGGCATGAATTATTTGCATTTCCTAATAATCTGTTATAATCATATCCTGTTTCTTCTATTACTTTTCCATTAATTCCTAAATTTATTATCATTCCATATATTTCTTGCGTATCTAGTCCTATCTGTTCCATGTTCTGTATTAGAGTAGATAAATATCTATTTTTCTTTTTAAGATAAGAATTATTTAATATTGATTTCAATATAGCTTTTCTTTCTTCATCAGTTAATTTTCTTTCAAAATTATAACCTTCTACTATTTGTTTAGCTACATATAAATTTCTTATATTTCTTGATTCAATAAATGAAACTTTTTCTTTTACTTCAATAACTTTTTCTTCTGTTTCAATAAATAATACTTCATCAAGACCTAAAGCTTTAAGTTCTTTCTTTAAGTTCTCACCATCTTCTTGACTTAAATTATCTGATTTTGCCTTTAATATTGTACCTTCTGTTATATCTGTTTGAATTTCATCTTTATATTTGGAAATTGTTTGGCATGCATTATTTACATTTTCTAATAATCTTGTATAACTATATCCTTCTATTACTTTTCCATTAATTCCTAAATTTATTATCATTCCATATATTTTTTGCGTATCTAGTCCTATCTGTTCCATATTCTGTATTAAGCTAGATAAATAAATACTATTTTCATTATTAAGAGCAGCATTACTTAATATTGCTCTCAATATAGTTTTTCTTTCTTCAACAGTTAATTCTCTTTTAAATTTATAACCTTCTATTATTTGTTTGGCTACATATAAATTTCTTATATTTCTTGATTCAATAAATGAAACTTTTTCTTTTGCTTCAATAACTTTTTCTTCTGTTTCAACAAATAATACTTCATCAAGACCTAAATCTTTAAGTTCTTTCTTTAAGTTCTCACCATCTTCTTTGCTTAAATTATCTGATTTTGCCTTTAATATTGTACCTTCTGTTATATCTGTTTGAATTTCATCTTTATATTGGGAAATTGTTTGGCATGCATTATTTACATTTTCTAATAATCTTGTATAACTATATCCTTCTTCTGTTACTTTTCCATTAATTCCTAAATTTATTATCATTCCATATATTTCTTGCATATCCAGTCCTATCTGTTCCATATTCTGTATTAGATTAGATAAATAATAAAAATTTTTCTTATCAAGCATAGAATTACTTAATATTGCTCTCAATATAGCTTTTCTTTCTTCAACAGTTAATTCTCTTTTAAATTTATAACCTTCTATTATCTGTTTTGCTACATATAAATTTCTTATATCCTTTGATTCAATAAATGAAACTTTTTCTTCTGTTTCAATAAATAACACTTCATCAAGACCTAAATCTTTAAGTTCTTTCTTTAAGTTTTCACCATCTTCTTTGCTTAAATTATCTGATTTTGCCTTTAATATTGTACCTTCTGTTATATCTGTTTGAATTTTATCTTTATATTTGGCAATTGTTTTGCGAGCATTATTACTATTTCCTAATAATCTTGTATAATCATATCCTGTTTCTTCTATTACTTTTCCATTAATTACTAAATTTATTATCATCCCATATATTTCTTGCGTATCTAATCCTATCTGTTCCATTTTCTGTATTAGGCTAGATAATTGAGAAGACTCAAGCGTAGCATTACTTAATATTGCTCTCAATATAGCTTTTCTTTCTTCAGTAGTTAATTCTCTTCCAAATTCATAATCTTCTACTATTTGTTTTGCTACATATATATTTCTTATATCTTTTGAATCAATAAATTCTTTTTCTATTCCTAAAGCTATAAGTTCTTTTTTTAT
>CANQLP010000063.1 GCA_947624725.1 uncultured Clostridia bacterium | reverse complement strand
GCGCGGCGAACAAATTAACGGAAAGCCAAAGAGAAATGTTAAAGTATAGATTATATTAAGGCTTTCCGATTTGTTCTTGTAAAAAAAAAAAGTATGTGCATTGCAGTACACATACAAGCAAACAATATACACAGCCAGAACGAAGGTACATTGTTTAATGTATTTATATAATAACACTTTTTTTTATATTTGTCAAATACGATTTTTTAAATATTTGAGACTATCTGTGCCTATTCCTCACTTGCATTCAAATTACATTCAAAAATCTAATAAAAATCTGAAGCAGATGTGAGCGTTGCCTTTGACTCCTCAAATTATGTTGAGAGATTAGAGGTGATGTTTTTTTATACACAGAGATTTTCATAACTGAAAATCTCTGTGCATTTTTGTTTTATTCTATTTATAAAATTTCTTTCTTTTTACAAATTGTACTATCACATAAGTTGATCCAACAATTATAATTAGTGAAGGAACTATTATTAGCAATGCATTTTTTAAATTATCCATATTATTTTTTAATTCTAATTGTTCTTCAGATAATCCTGTTGGTGGTGAAAATGTTACATACTCTGTAAAATCTGTATCAGTTTCAACTTTAGCTATATCTACAAATGTTGTTGTACTTTCACGCCTATTTACTGATTCTATTGGATCTTTAGTTGTATTTCCTAATATTCCTGTTGTATTTTCATCTGCTTTTACATATACTTTTCTTCCTGCTGTATTTGCTACTTTTACTATCTCTGCTAAATTATCTATTATTAATCCATCTACACTCATTTCTGATGTCAATACTTTTGATGCATTTAAATCAATTACATACAAATATTTTGCTATGTCTTCTTCATAATTGTATGTTTCTTCTTTATTATATGGATTTCCTATACAACTATATGAGCTTTCTTTCTCATCATCTCCATCTAAATCATAATTCATTTCTTCTTCTGTTACATTTTTATATGCTTCATCTGGAATTGTTGGCAAGAATTGATACAATTCTTTATTTATATCTTTATTTTCTACATTAAATGCTAAATTGTTATTTACATTTTTATTGTCGTTTATATAATATTTTTCTCCATCTGTCAATTCTGTTGTATCTTGGGTTATTTCATTTAACAATCCTTTACTTCCTATTTCTTTCAAGTCATACGTCAAATATTTTATTTGATTTTCTTTACTAATATTTTCTTCTGGTTTAAATATTAAATCATTATCTACATAATCTACAAATTGATCAACTCTTGTCCTTACTACAGAACTATCTCCATTATCTTCATTATTATAATAGATATTTCCTAAATAGTATCCTAATTTATAATCTGGTTGTACTTTCTTTATATTTGTATATGTATATGAACTCTTAATATTATCTGAGCCGATTATGTTTTCGTTTCCAATCATTGATTTATATTCAAATACACCTAAATTTGCATTTGTTAATGGATTTATTCCATCTGCTCCTTTATATAATAGCTTATATAAATAACTATTTGTATAATCATAACTTCTTTTGTTACCATTTATATAATCTATTATAATTCCTTCATTTTCCTTAGACCTATCTACCCTTGTTTCTCCATTTATCTCTTTTATGTTTAAATCTACTTTTGCTTCTCCTTCTATCTTATTTTCTAACCAACTCGATAAATGATCCACTTCACTATTATTTGCTATTGCTATCCTGAATTTGATTTTTATTGTCATTCCTTGCAATAAGTCATTATCTATATTTGCATATCTAAATCCTTGATTACTTTCATTTCTGTTTAATACCTGTACTTGCTTATAACCTATTGATTTTTCATAGTTTGGTATTGATGTATGTTTTATTCCTCCTGTTGTCTCATCTTTTTGATAAATTATATCAAAGAATAAATCTATTAATGGATCTCCATTTGATGTTATTGCTTGTATTTCTGTTATATCATTCATTAATTGTAATTTTGTCTTTGGTCTTTCTACTAATCCAAAATTTATATCCCTTACTGAATAATAATAGTTTTCTATTGATAGATTTCCATCTATTTCTTTTGTTTCTTTATTTGCATAATTATCATAATACTCTACTTGAATATTAAACATTTTTGTATCTGCAAACATTGCTGTATGCTCTGATAATAATTTCTTTTCATCTGTATCTTTTGCTTTTAAGACTGTATCAATTGGATTTGATATTGTTGTTGAATATTTATTTACTTCTAGTCTTCTTATTTCATTATCTTTTGCTACTGAATATATATTTGCTCCTTTTGTTGGATTTCCATTACTATCAAATTCTTTTACATTTCCTGATAATTCTGTAAATTTAGTTACCTCTTCTATGCTATCTTCTCTATCATTTCCTACTACTTGATATTTTGTTGATTGATAATCTTGACCTGAATATTTTATTGTATTTCCATCTTCTGTTTTTAATTTATCATATTCATCACCATAAACAAATCTTACTACATAAATTCCAGCATGTAATCTATATCTGTCATCTATTGATTCATTATTTCCATTTAGGCTTCCATCATATTTATCTCCAAAATAATATCTTCCATCATCTCCTGTTCTATACCATAAGCCTGTATCTACTAAATACTCTTCTTCTACTTCTCCTGTCGTTGTTTTCTTTTGTACTACTTCAAATAATTTTACTAATACATTTTCAGCTGGTTTATCTCCTGCGTTCATTATTCCGTCTCCAACTAATTGACCATCTGATTTTGCTGTTATTTTTTTATTTGTTTCTTCAAATACAATTCCTGATATATTTCTATATACATTTTTTTCTACTTCTGGTGGATTTCCTCCTCCTGCTACGGTCATTTATGACCACCAATTTCATTTTAAATTGCTTTAAGAATACTTTGAGATAATTCTTCATTCT
>CANQLP010000062.1 GCA_947624725.1 uncultured Clostridia bacterium | reverse complement strand
TTTATAATTTTTCTAGGTACTTTTTTTTAGTTTTATATGATGAATGGACATATCTATTTAGTGTTATTTCTACACTTGCATGTCCTAAAATTTCACTCAATGATTTTATATCCATACCTACTTCAATACAATTCGTTGCAAAAGTATGCCTCAATATATGAAATTTATATTTTTTTATTTTATTTAGTCTTAATATAGATTCAAATGTATATCTATAACTCCTAGGTTCTACATACTTTTCTACCTCACCTGTCAAAAAGTAACTTTCCTCTTTATAGTTTCTTTTTAATGGATTTAATAAATTATATAACTTTGTTGATATTGGAATATTTCTTATTGAAGTGCTTGTTTTAGGTTTATCAATAATTATCTTTGTTATTTTTTGTTTCTCGTCATAGACTCTTTGTAAAGTTCTCCTAATGTGTATTTCTTTTTTTTCTAAATCTATATCTTGCCACTTCAGAGCACATATTTCTCCTATTCTTAAGCCTGTATTTAGGCAGATTAATATTCCTATATTTTTCAATGATAAATTCTTTATACAAAATTTTTCCAATTTATTTTTTTCTTTTTGACTTAAAATAACTAGTGGTTCTGTATCTACTCTAGGAGTAATTATCTTTTTTATTCTTATTTTGCAGTTATATTTTTCTTCTGCAAAGTAGAGTATTGACTTCAAAATACAAACTATATCTCTTACAGTTTTGCTTGATAAGTCATTCAGTAAGTCATCAATAAAATAGTTATAATCATATTTTTCTAATTTTTTTAAATTAATATTTTGAAATTCTGGTAATAAATACTTTTTTATAAAATATGAATAATTTGCATAACTTGATTGTTTAACTTTTATTTTTTTCATTTCTAACCATTCTTCACTAATTATATCAAATTTTATTTTTTCTTTTGCTTTAATTTGTTTAAAAATAGACATTTGTTTTTTTCCTTTCTTATAATAAATCAAAATATTTATAGCATATTTCTTATTTTTTCACACACAAAAAACATCAAAATATTTAGTAATTTAAATATTTTGATGTTTTCTTCTTTATTTCATCATAATATGATATTATTTCATCTTTTTAATTCTTGCATATGATACACAACTTTTGAGGTTATATTATTTGGAGATAATTTTGCTAGAATTCTTGCTATTTTTATTTTAATTCCAGGAACAATTAAAAATTTATCATTTAACATTTGTTTTACTGCATATTTAGCAACTTCTTTACTGCTTAAGCCTTTAAGTTTAAATTTTACTCCAGCTACATTATTAAAATTTGTATCTACTGGACCGGGACAAAGTAAACTAATTTTAACTTTAGATTTAGATTTTTTTAGTTCTTCTCTTATTCCCTCTGAAAGTCTTACAACGTATGCTTTTGACGCATAATAACTTTCCATAAGAGGTCCTGGCATAAAGCCTGCTATTGAAGCAACATTTAAAATATGTCCTTTATTTCTTTCTGTCATGTATTTTAAATACAATTTAGTTAATATATGTAAAGCTATTATATTAGTATTTATCATATCTATTTCTTTTTCTAAATCAGTTTCTGTAAAATTGCCAAATACACCAAAGCCAGCATTATTTACTAAGATATCTATGTCTTTGTACATTGAATATAATTTGATACAGTTATCTTTTATACTTAAATCAAGCGTTACAATTTCAATATTTTTTCCTTTTAAACTTTTCTTCACATTTGCTAATTTTTCTTCATCTCTTGCAACTAAAACTAAGTCATATCCTAATTTATCTAACTCTTCTGCTATATCCTTTCCTATTCCAGAAGATGCTCCTGTAATTAATGCTTTCATTTATTTATCATATACTCCTTTATTTATAAATTTTCGTGGAACTCTAGAAGATATTGTGCTTAATATCTCATAATTAATTGTATCACATTGTTCTGCTACATTCTCAAGGGTAATATTTTTATTATCCCAAATATAAATATCATCTCCTATTTTTACATTTTCTAAATCAGTTACATCTGCCATAAAGCTGTCCATACAGACATTTCCAATTATCGGCACTTTTTTATTATTAATTAC
The DNA here is from genome assembly GCA_947624725.1 of uncultured Clostridia bacterium. The sequence continues at coordinate 856 of CANQLP010000062.1, read as the reverse complement.
AACTTCGCCCTTATTTGAAAGACATCTTCTAAGTCCATCTGCATATCCAATAGGAATTGTTGCAACTTTAGTCTTTCTTTTTGTAATAAAAGTCCTAGAATAACTAATTGATGTACCTACATCTACTTCTTTTAGAAAAGTAATTTTTGATTTTAGTGTGCAAACTGGCTTTATATCTATTTCTATATCATTATTTGATGGCTTGTATCCATATAAAATTATCCCAGGTCTTACTAAATTACATAGTTTATTATGGCAATTTAAAATTCCATTAGAAGCTGAGCAATGAATGTATTTAATATCACTAAGAAGTTTCTTTGCAATATTTACTGCATTTTCAAAAATATTATATTGCATCTTTGTATATTCTAAGTCAATGTCTGCTGAGGAAAAATGTGTATAAATCCCTTCTACATATATATTTTTATATTTTTTGATATTTAGTATAAAGTCTTCTAAACTATCAGGATTTACACCTGTTCTTCCCATTCCTGTTTCTATTTCAAGATGTATTTTAAACTTATTATTTGTTTTTCCTAATTCATTTATAAACTCTTTTGAACATAATCCAATAGAAATATTATTTTCTATTATTTTATTTATTTCAGTTGTATAAGGTTGATTTAATACAAAAATTTCATTTTTTAATCCTATTTTTCTTAATTCTACTGCTTCATCTACTTTTGCTACTGCTACAATATCAAATTTTTCCACGATATCTTTTAAATGATTTATGTATGTTCCATAAGCGTTTGCCTTAATAACTGGCATGATTTTAGTATCATTACCAATATACTTTGTAATATTTTCTACATTATGCTTAAAAGCACTTATATCAACTTCCATTAATGTTGGT
>CANQLP010000061.1 GCA_947624725.1 uncultured Clostridia bacterium | reverse complement strand
ACAATTTATTTTTTACTTGAGAATAACTGCTCAATTTAATATGAGAATTTTTGTTAATTTTTGCTTGACAATTTACATTTATCTTCCTGCGTTGTTCCTTCAAATAATAAATTATATGCTCCATTAGTTATTTTTTCTGGATTTACAGCCACCATATAAGCAGAACCTTGTATTGGGTCTTCATCGTTTTTGTATTCTAATTTGTTATATTTATCTTTATAAATAGATGTATCTTTATTTCCATAAGTATCTTTCATATAATTTTCTGGTGCATATTTAAAGTATTGGTTATTTCCATCATATTGTTTGCTTTGATCAAAGAAATGTTGAAATTCTTCCTCACTTAATTCAGTTCCATCTTTATATGTAGCTTTTCTTCCTGCTTTATTTACTGTTATTTCTAATGCATTTAATACATCTTCCATTTTCACACTTCTTGCTTCTTTTGCTAAATTATTTTTATATATATTACATATTTTATTTAATGTGTCTTCGCAGTTTATATAACTTTCTGCTCCTCCCATTGCTAAATATGGACTGGTCGTCTGGCTTCCTCCCCCAGTAGCTACTGGCATTACGCTTCCATTTTCTGTGCTTCTTTTTATTGGACTTCCACTTATTAAAACTAAACTTTGTTTGTCTTCACTTAAGCCTAATACCCTCCACGTTGTTTCACTATCTACAGTATATGTTTGATCTTGGCTATAGCCAGTTTCTTCCTTCACTACTGTTGCTGTTCCTGAAGCTGGATTTTCATAATTTACGTAATCTCCTACTTTTATTTCTCCAGCATTAAACGCTTCTACTATTGTTTTTGTTCCTTCTGGATTTGTTGTTCCTCCAGAACCACTTCCTCCATTTACCCAGTTTTCTATTTTTTCTGGTAGTTTTCCTAATTCATATTGTGCTTTTTCTTCTTCATTTCTTGTTCTCTCTGCTGCATTTTTTGCTTGTGCTATTATTCCATCTTCTCCTAATACATAGGTTATGGTTATTCCTGCTAATATTAATAGCACTACTATGGTTACCACTAATGCAATTAGTGTTATACCCTTCTCCTTATTGCTTTTTAATAGTTTCATTGAATTTTTCATTCATTTCTTCCTCCTCTTTTGCATTTTATATTTCTAATAATTTTAAGTAAAAATTTATTTTTGCTATGTGTATTCTTAATACACATTATAACAAACAAGTTATTATAAAATCAATATGTATTTAGAAATTTTTATATATTTATTTTTTTGTTATTTTTTGGAGGTTTTGCTTATGAAAAAATTTGATAATAAGCGTAATGTAATTGGTGACTTAATTAAAGAGCACCGAAAAGCAAAACATTATACTAAAGCAATGCTATCCAGTAAATTAGAATTACTTGGTATTGAATTAGATCGTTTTGAATTATATAAAATAGAGACTGGTAAAACTAGTGTAAAAGATTTTGAATTAATCGGCTTATGTATTGTTCTAGATATTGATTTTTCTGAATTGAAAAAAATAGTTGAAAATTATTTATAATAAAAAATCATTTTATTATTGCAATAGTAATAATTTTAAGAAAATAATAAAAGAACCACATTATGTACTGAACCCAAATCGTTAAACGTTTTGTCTAACAATTTGGGTTCACTTCACTATGTGGTGTTTTGTTATGATTTATATCGTTGTACACATTTCTGTGGTTTTCATTTTCTATCTTTATAGTACAATCATTTTTTAGTTTATTGTTAATCTGTATGTCCAATAACTTTTAAGTTTTCTGCATAAACCCTTAAATATGGAACTGTTGTCTCGTTTCCTAAAACAGCAGTATATGTATAATTGCCAAGCGCTTCTCCTGTAAAGGAAACAATGTCACCTTCCATTAAGATTTCACTAGGAGTACCTATAAGTGAAATTTGAATACGGTCTGTATAATAAGTATAATATTCACCTGTTTTTGTCATATTAATATGATAATGAGCATTATCTATAATTTGAACAATTTCACCTGTTATTTTATAAAACTTACCATTTAATGTATTTGCACCTTTATATAAACTTCTATAATCAATTGTTGTTGCACTTGCTATTTGCTCTTTGCTCGGCTTATTATTGAATAAATAGTTATAATCAGAAGTTGGTTTTCCAACTGCATCAGGCGTTTGTGCTTTTGATATTATAAAAATTATTGCTATAGCTATTGCTATTATAATAAGTAGTATTTTTACTATTCCAGTTCCTTCACCTAAGCTATTGCTGTTTCGTCTTCCAATATTGTTCGAAATATATCTATTTTGAGATGTTATAGCTCCACAATGAGGACAGCTTTTTGCTTGGTCTGAATACTCTTTGCCACATTCGCTACATATTATTAACATTTAAATTTTCCCCCTATCTTTTGTAATGTTTTGTCAAATTTTATATTATTTTATCATTTGTTTTTATTCTCTGCAATTGGTATATTAAAAATTTTTTTCCTTTTGCTTTTATTTTTTCTAAACATAGTTCTAATTTTGTTTAAACCCTTTATAAATATATTTTCTTTCCATCCATAAGGTTTATGTTCTTTTACAAGTTCTCTTGTTGCAATTTCTCCTAAATCTGTTAGTGCAACTTTAATATCAGTCATATTATCTCTTAAAGACTTTTTTCTAATTCCTTTATATTCTTTATATTGTGAAGCTTTCATTCCAGACCATTGCTGTTTGATTTAGTGAATAGTTTCCTTTTCGTGTTAAATCTCTTTGATAAAATCTCTTTTCATCTTCTGTTAGCATAGTATATTCTTTTTCTGTAATTTCTTGCTTTCTTGTTTGAACTGCAAAATATGTTTGAGCAAGAGCAACAATTTTCAACCTAGGATTTGCATTTTGAGCTATAAGATAACAGGCATATCTTGTTAATTTATAATCTTTTTGTTCTCTTTTTGCACCAGAACCTATTTCTACCATTTTGTTGTCAACAACAAAATGGTCAATGTCAGTTAACTCAGAGTTTTTACAAGCTATTTTTGCTTTTTCAATTACTGCATCAAAATATCTCCAATCTTTATAGCTTAAAACTTTCATTAGTTC
>CANQLP010000060.1 GCA_947624725.1 uncultured Clostridia bacterium | reverse complement strand
TAATACTTACTTTCATATCTCTTAAGATTTCTCCTTTAAAAAAATAAATATTTTTCATTTTTGATATATTTTTAAAACCATCTTATAGATAATTATATCATTAAAAAAGATACTTGTATATTAAGTACCTTAAATTTCTGTATTTCTTTACCAAAATAGCCATTTCTTCTATTTTGGGGTTTAACCGATACCACCTTGTCCACTATCAATTACAACCTTATAATTCATGTTTATCACCTAATATAAAGTGCGTTTATTTGCCTATTTGGTGAAAACTTTACAAAAATACACCAACTATTTAGATATTCAAATTATATTAACACCATTAATATTCATTATTGATATTAATAACTATTTCTTCAATTATTTTTTTTAAATTTAATATTATTTGTGTAAAATTTTTATCTGTAAACATCACTTCATTATTTAAATCAGCATTATTTCCTTTGGTTTTACTAATATAAATACTATTAATTATACCATTGTTATGTACTATAACATCTCGTCGAGCTTTATATTCAATCCAAATATCCCTTAAATTGCCTTTTAACTTAATTGATAAAGCTTTATCCAAATATTCAAACTGTCTTTCTGGACCTGCATAAAATAATTTATTAATATTTTCATCTATTATGGTATCAATTAATTGATCTCTGTCATTATCAATAAAATCCACAATACTGATTTGAGAAAATAGATTGACATCCGCAATCCTACATTTAATTCTTTTATTATCATATTTTAGCAAAAGTTTCATTATTTTATTAAAAAAATCTTCGACTAAACTAATAAGTGTTACATAGGCACTATAATAAATATCTCTATTAGTAATTCTAAATATAATGGTTCCTTTTTTGGGACTTTTTATAGTTCTTACCTTTTCCTCTTTATTACTACTTGGAACTTGATAAGATATTCCCGTACCAGGGATTTTTAAGATAGAATCAATAGATATTTTGACCCATAAATATGTATAATCAAGATTTTCTAGTATTATTTTTTTATAGTTAATTACCTCACTTAAAAATTTTTGCCTATTCATATCTCTCTCCTAACAAATTACATCAAATGTTTTTAAATATTTATATACCTTTCCTACGCACTTAAAAATAATAAACACTAACTCATATTTAATTACCTTCTTATATTTATATATTCAATTTAGATACAATTCCTTCATCTGCAGTAATTATCATAATTGAATAGCTAATTCATCATCTAAATAAAAATCACTATTATTGATTCGATATTAAGACAATAACTTATTACTTAAATCTAAATTTTACATTTATAATCATTAAATTAATTTTTCAATATCATTACAAAATGATAATAATTCTTCTATCTTGTCAACTATTCTTCGTTGTTCTTCAATTGGTGGAAGTGGAATCATTATGTCTTCAATTTGTTTAATATTAAAAAATTTTTGATTAGTAGTTCCGTTAGCATAGTTTTCTAATTTCTCTCTATATAACCTTAAAAAATACAAAATATATTTTTCATTTGTAAATCCTGCTGTTCTTATAACAAATATGTGACCATCTGTTGCTACATTTTGTTTGTCTATATCATATATACCACATCTACCAACAGAGCCACCTCCTAAAGTATTTAGCAAAACATCATTTTTAATTAAAAATTGATACTTCGGTATTGATTTTACAAATTCATCAATTCCATATTTTAAATCATCAAAATGCAACCCATCTTCTTGATTTACCTTCTGACCCAATATAAAATTGTTATTTTTTTGTTTAGAATAAACTGGTGATTTGCCAGAAAAAATGCTTAAACATGCATCTGATAAAGGAACATATTTCCACTTTTCTGGAATATTATAATTATCATCTGTAAAATATTTATAATCATGATCTTTTCTGTTATTATTTTTTATTTTATTTAATAAATTAAATTGCTCTTTTTTATATTCTATTTTTTTCAACTGCACATCAACAGGTGTATCATTAATTTTTGGAACACTTAATTTCCCCTGCATTGCATAAACTAATATCGATTTTTTCATTTCTTTTGGAAAATTTTCCTTAATTTTTATTAATTCTTCTTCAATTGGCTTTATTTCATCAAGTTTAGCAAATAATTCGTCTATCTTATCAACTATTCTTTGCTGTTCCTCTATAGGTGGAATTGGTAAATCTAAGTTTAATACAAACTCTCTGTCAATGCCTGGAATTATACTTTTAGCATTTTTATTCAATTCAATAATTGAATTTTTTAAGAAATATAAAATATATTTAGTGTTCATTTCATTTGGTACAATTGCCATGAACTGTCTTGCAATATGCACTTTGTCATTTTCTAAAATTAAAGTTTCACCAATTGTACCTTTACAAGTTAATAATATACTTCCTTTATTAGCAATTGAAGTAGGTCTTTCTGTATAGCGATTAATTATTAAATTTCCATCCAACAAATTACTAGCACCTGTTAAATATGGAATAGATTCGTCTTTCGGTTCAGAATGATACCTATCACTTGTCAAATCTTGTCCTGAAATTAATGTTATATATTTCCCAAACTTTCCAACATTCCAATTAGATGGTAAATTTTTACTGCATTTTTCATTCTTTATCTTTTTGTCATCAGAATTATACTTTTGTGGTAATATTTCAACTACTTCTCCAGGATATTGCATAGTTAGTTTACCATTTAAAGCAGAATTTAAAATGCTTGTTTTTAATTCATCTACAATCATTGTACATCACCAATTAATTTAATAATTTTATTTAATTTTATATCAAGTTCTTTTTCCAATTTTTCTCTTTTTTGTATAAAATTATCCATTGTTTCTTTTGGCGACAAAATAATTTCTTCTTTAGTTGGATAACCACATTGATCTAAATCATAATTTAACTTCACTATTTCATCTATAGAATACTTTTTAGATTTCCATGTTTCTGTTAAAGATTCATTAGTTTTTTCATCTTTTATTTCTACTCTGTGATTCCACCACTCTATTACTGATTCAAAATGTTTCAATTCTACAGGTTTAGTTTTACTAAAAGCTTTATATCCCTCCGGTAAGTCCATTCTATAAAACCATACTTCTTTTGTCGATCCTATTTTATCAAAAAACAATAAATTAGTAGCTATTGATGTATATGGTGCAAATATCGATCCTGGTAATCTAATAATTGTATGTAAATTACATTCTTCTAACAATTTCTTTTTTATAGCTACTTTAGTATTATCTTTTCCAAATAAAAATCCATCTGGAAGAACTATTCCAACTCTACCGTTTTGTTTTAATCTGTATAGTATTTCTACCATAAA
>CANQLP010000059.1 GCA_947624725.1 uncultured Clostridia bacterium | reverse complement strand
AAGGTAATGGAATACTAACATATCCAGTAGGATTAATTACTGTGGATGAGGTAGCAATGGCTGGAGGAAAAGGTGGAACAAATAATACAAGTTTTTACTTATATACAAACAAGTATTACTGGACCATGTCTCCGTATCACTTTAACGGTAGCTATGCTTACGTGTTTCGTGTGTTTGATAGTGGCTACCTCGGCAGCGGCCACGTGGGCGACACTTTTGGTGTGCGTCCAGTAATCAATCTGAAAGCTAATATAACATTCTCAGAAGGAAATGGAACAGTTGACGACCCATATGTAGTAGGAGGTACAGTATAATGAAAAATAATAATAAAAAATTAATTATATTAGTATCTGTTTTATTACTAGGCGTAGGAGTAGCGTTTGCTTTCTTTTTAGGAGAAACAATATTTAAAGGACCTGGTGCTAATGTTGGTGGTAATGTTGCTACTCTTGATGGGGCAACATTAGAAATAACAGGTACTTTAGAATTTAATACAAGTGACGAAATGATGTATCCTGGACATAAAACTGTATCAGGAATAAAAGGAGTAGCAACAGGAGATAATGTATTTATACCATATAATATTATTTGGCATGGTACTAATGGTTTTAGCAGTGATTTAAAATATGAGGTATATAAATCACTTACACCAGTAAATGTAAGTGCTACTTGTGAAGATAAAGTGGAAATAAAAGATGGAGCTCAAATATTAAGTGAAGAATGTACTCTTAATAATATTGATGGTTTAACTTTAATCAATAGTGGAACTATACCTATGGGAACAACTGATGGAGATATAGAAATAGCTACTAATGAATTTATAACTGCAACAAGTGAGGGAAATGATGTATATTATTATGTTGTAATAGAATATCAAAATTTACAAAGTGACCAAACAGCAGATGCAACAAATAATAAAACATTTAGTGGAAAATTAACGGTTAATTTAAGTAATGCCAAAGCTGATATAACAATACTTGGCATGTATGTAAGACAAGAAAATGGCGAATATGAAGAAATAACAGGAACTCTACCAGCAGGAAATTATACTTTAAATGAACAAAGCCATTGTTCTAATAGTGCTGAACCTATATGGGATAATAATGATAATAGTTTAATTGTTAGTTCCCTTACCGCAGAAGGAACGGAATGTGAAATATATTTATATGAAGCAACTGCGGAGGAAATGCTTGCTAAGTTGGAAGCCCAAGCAAAAAAACAATATACAACATCACCAATGCCAGCAATAAGTGATGTAGATACATCAAGTTCAACAGGAAAGTTATATGCAACAGAGGATAATTACGGAAAAAGCTATGTATTCCGAGGAGATGTTCAAGATAACTGGGTAACATTTGCTAATAAAAGATGGAGAATAATTAGAATAAATGGAGATGGAACATTAAGATTAATTTATCAATGCGGAACTGCTGATTGTAAGGATACAACAGGCAACAATACCCAAATAAATGGAAGCACAAATATCAAATATAATACGGATTCTATTGATAATACCTATGTAGGATATTATAACGTAAAAGGTGGAAGCACAACAAAATATTCAGATGCCCATCAAGGAACAAATCCAAGCACAATAGCAGATTATATAAATACATGGTATAGCGGAACAGGAGCTATGACAGATTATACAAAATATTTAAGCGGAAATACTGGATTTTGTAATGATAGACAAATAGCTCAAGTGTCTAGAAACAGTTATAACAATTATGGATATGGAACAAATGCAACAGTCTATGCAACAACGGATAGGTTTCTTAATGCATCATTTAGTTGGCTTGGGACCCAAAACCCAGATTTAAGATGTGGAATAGACCCCAAAACAAAATCAGTAGATAAAACAGCACTGCAAAGAGACTTATATACAACAAGTGCCGAGACAGGAGATGGGAATGGAATACTCGCTTATCCAGTAGGTTTAGTAACTGCGGATGAGGTAGCATTAGCTGGCGGTTTCTTTGGTTCTACTGCTAATTTAAAATATTATCTATATACAAACAAGTATTATTGGACCATGTCTCCATATTACTTTGGAGCTAGCGGTATTGCTAGCGTGTTCTATGTGGATGCCGGTGGCGCCCTTAGCGCCTCCGACGTTTACAACACTGGTGGTGTTCGTCCAGTAATAAATCTGAAAGCTAATATAACTTTCTCAGGAGGAGATGGAACAAGTGGTAGTCCATTCGTAGTAGCAACGTAAGCTGCTACGAATGAGTGGAACTCATTCAAGGAGTGTAGTGTTGGAAGCTTCAAAATGCTTCGTAATTTAGAGAATAAAATTTGAAATACCTTTTAAACTCAAACATATAGTTTGGGTTTTTATATGTCTTAGTTATGTCGAAAAATGTCACGAATTCCTAAAATCCTGGCTAAAATAAAGAAATATAAAGGAAATATATAAATATTAAGTAATAAATACTATTGAAAGGAGAAATTAATATGCTATCCAATGACTTATTATTTAAATATATATTTTCTCAAGAAATATTTTTAAATGATTTAATAAATTCATTATTTAAATATATAAAAAAAGATTTAAATATAGTATTTACAAATATAAATGCGCAAGAATATATATTACCAAATAAAAGAAAAATAAAAGGATTTTATGGAGATATAGTAGGAATATTAGATAATGAAGATATGGTGTCAATAGAAATATATAAAGATAAATTTAGTAAAAGAGAATATAATAAGAGTTTATGTTATATAAGTAGATTATATAGTGGACAAATGAAAGTAAGTAATAAAAGATATGAAGATATAAAGAAAGTAATAGGAATAAGTTTTATAAAAGGGAACTTTAGGAGACAAAATGAAAAAATAGTAAATGAATATGATTTTAGACAAAGAGAAACAAACAAAGTAATCGATAATGGGACATTAGAGTTATATCTAGTGCGACTTGATAAAAGTGAGAAAAGTAGGTATAATGTAGAGGAAGAGAGATTTATCAAATGGCTTAGGATAATAAATGCCAAGACAATAGAAGAAATAGAAGAAATAGGGAAAGGAGATAAAGTCATGGAAGAGTTAAAAAAATTTGTTTCAGAATGGTGTGAGGAGAGTGCCAAAGATGGGTTACAAAGATACATCGATGACCGAGAGTTTGAAGCCGAGGAACGGGGAGAAACTAAAGGTAAAGCACAAGGAAAGAAAACTGCCACTATGGAAATAGCAAGAAATCTTTTAAGTTTAAATATGGATATAGAAGATAGTCTGAAAAGAAAAATGAAATTTATTTTATAAATTGTTAAAAAAGGGCAGACTTCCCCTTACCCCAAAGAAAGTC
>CANQLP010000058.1 GCA_947624725.1 uncultured Clostridia bacterium | reverse complement strand
AAGTGTAGAAATAACACTAAATAGATATGTCCATTCATCATATAAAACTAAAAAAAAGTACCTAGAAAAATTATAAAATTCTCTAAGTATCTAGCTTAAAGATTTATTTATAATAATAATTATACCAATCCAATATTGAAATATCAAGTAATTTATAAAAAATATAATCAAATAAATAGTTAAAAAATCTTCAAAAGAAATTTTCCCATTAATATTACAAAAGACTTGATTATTAATGCTTATAAGCTATTGTATTTTTCTTTAAGCTAGATACTTAAAGAAAAATGTAAAGGAGCAAAAGATAATGAGAAATAAAGGAATAACACTAGTTGCACTTGTTGTAACAATAATAATTATGTTAATATTAGCAGGAGTAACATTAGGAACCATATTAGGAGAAAATGGACTAATAGGAAGAACACAAAAAGCAGTAAAAAGCTATGATATGGCATCAGAAATGGAAACATTAACTTTATCTGTTGCTAATTATAATATAAGTCAAGATGAAGCAGATAAGCTAGGAGAAAAGTTATCAAAAAAAGATGTATCAAACCCAGATTGGCATATGATAGTAGATGAAGAAAATACATATTCAACTGGATGGTATTTTGTAAAACAAGGATATGCGTTACCAAATGGAAGTAATGCAAAAAACAATTGGGTAATAAATTATGAAACAGGAGAAGTAAAACAATTAAAAGAAAATTATGCATCAATGTCATTAGGAGATTCAGTTGCGGTAAAAGATGGATTAGTATTAAACATAGATACAGCAATGATGGATAAAAAAGAAGGAACCTGGACTAAAAGTAAAATTGAAAAAGCACTAGGAGATAATGTGACACTAAATAATTTTGAAGAACAAGATTTAGAATCTACAAGTGGATTTAATAGTGAAGGATTTTTATTTGATGGTAAAAATGATTATATATCCATAACAAGTAATACAGTGTTAGATGATTTATTTAACAAAGGATTTACATTTGAATTTTCAGGTATATGCAAAGAATCTCTTAGAGACTTTGATACGAAAAATGATAGGGTTCAAACTGAATCATGTGCACTATTTTCGATAAAATCCCTAATTAATATTAACTCACCTTTTGTAATATCTATTCATTCAAACAAATTTTTTATTAAGATAGGAGGAAATAATGAAGTCTATTCTGAATGGTCAAATTCTACTTATGGTATGAATACATATGTGCCATATGAATTTAAAATGAACGAATTGGTTACCTATAGTTTAGTTCTTGATTTATCAAAAACTGGAGATAGAACTAATGTAAAAAATAAAAATTACACTGGATACAAACTTTCACTTTATATAGATGGAAAAGAGGAATTATATTCATATTTAAATGTAGAACAATGGTCTGCATTTAAGGAAAAATATATGGAAAGTACTGATACTCTTAATATAGGGATGTATCATAACTACGATGCTTCTGCACTAGATAGTTATACTGATTACGGTAAAATGTCTTTGAAGAATCTCCGTTTCTATACAAGACCACTTACTGCTGAAGAAATTAAACTTAATTATGATACAAGATTGGCTTATGATGAAAATAATTAACAAAAAAGTCTTTAAGTTATTTACTTAAAGAAAACAAAAAAACACTTACAAGTATATAAATAATAATACTTATAAGTATTTTATATTTTATAAATTTAAGTAACATTAATAAAATATGCTATAATAATTTTTATAAATTTTTCTTGATATTTCAATTTCATATTGTTATAATATTTTTATAAATTTTAGTCTTTAAGTAAATAACTTAAAGAAAAATGTAAAGGAGCAAAAGATAATGAAAAATAAAGGAATAACACTAGTTGCCTTAGTAGTAACGATAGTAATTATGTTAATATTAGCAGGAGTAACATTAAACATAGCATTGTCAGATAACGGATTATTTAAGAAAGCAAAACAGGCAGTAGGGATATATCAACTAGAAAATGAAAGAGAAGCAATAGGAATGTCAGTAACTTCTTATAAATTAGGAGAATACACAGAAAGCCAAGAAACCAAATTAGGAAAGAATTTAGCGGATAGAAATCTAGAAAACAGTAGTATATGGGATATAATAGTAGAAAAGTCAGATAATAAAGAATATGGAACAGGATGGAATTATATAGAAAAAGGAACAGATATAGAAGGATATGGAAAAGCCAAGAATAATTGGTTAGTAAATTATGAAACAGGAGAAATAATAAAGTTAGAAGACGATACATACAATAATTTTAATTATAAATCAAGTTTAGCGATAGAAGGAGCTATATATAATTTAGATTCAGCAAATGTAGGATTAGACAAAGCATCTTGGGGAAATAATGCAACATTATATTATTATAATGCTGAAGAATATAATACAATAGAAAAAAGACAAAATGCATATAATAAGCAAAAAGACAACACAGTAGAAACATTTGGAGGCTATGATAGACAAATATCAGAAAATATAAGTGAATATATAGATGAGTCAACAGGGGCATTCAAATTTAATGGAAACAACTATATAGAAATACATAATCCAAATGGTTTTGATTTTACAGAAGGACTAACATTTGAATTCTATGGAAATATTGAAGGTGCACTACCAACAACACGAAATATCAAAACAAATGAAATAATTAGCATAATGAGTTTTTGGAATGGAGAACACAATGCATTTGCTGATACTAGATTTATGTATATAAAAGAAAATGAATTATATTCATTTTTAGGTTCTCTAACTTCAGGAGTACATGAAGTACTTGACGAATATAGTGGATGGCCAGATGAAAGTGTTAAAAGAAATATAAAATATTCTACAAATATGAAAAAAAATGAGGACAAATTTTTTTCACTAGTTATTGACCCCTTAGATAAAAAGTTTGGTGAAGAATATGTTGGACTTTATTTATACGAAGATGGAAAAGAAATAGGAAATACTTGGGTAAGCAAAAAATACTATAATTTCTTTCTAGATGGTACAAAGAAAATAAAATATATCGAAATGGGAAGATGCCCTGTTGACTATATAGGAAATTGGACCTATTTGAAAGGTATATGTTATGCGATTAGAATTTATAATAAAGCCTTAAGAGATGGTGAAGTACAAGCAAATTATGATAAAACTACAGATTTTCATAAATATATAATAGATAGCAAAAAACAAAAAAATCTTTAAGTAATCTATTTGAAGTTAATAAACAAAAACAAGGTATTTTAAAACCTTGTTTTTTCATATGAAAAATGATATTATATGGTAAATTAATAAAAATAATTTCTTTCAAGCTTATGCTTATACTTTACACGAAAAAAGAAAAATAAATTAAAGGAGACCAGATATATGAATAATTTAATATTGCGTGATTTAAATTATGGAGTTTATGTAATTGGTAGTAAAGATGGGGAAAGAAATGTTGGGTGTATAGCAAATAGTGTTATGCAAATAACATCAAATCCAGCAACCATTGCAATTAGTATTAATCATG
>CANQLP010000057.1 GCA_947624725.1 uncultured Clostridia bacterium | reverse complement strand
ATAGATATTTAAAACGTAAAAGAATATTAAAGCAGTTTATAAAATTTATAGGACAATAAGAAAAAGCACTAGTTTTTTTAGTGCTTTTGTGGTATCCTTTAACAAAGGAAGTGATTCTATGATAATTTTAATTATTTTAATATGTATTTTGTTTGGCATTTGTTTTTGGTTAATTGGATATGTAAATCGTATAACTGAAGCAATAGAATTTCAAAATAAACTAAATGAACAACTTGGAAATTATATAATACAAAACAAAGAAGAAATTTATAAAATTAAGAACAGCATATATCGATGAATTGTTTACCAAAATCTGTAATTTTTAACAATCCATGAGTATATGAATAAGTTTGCGATGGTTTGTTAAGTTTTTTTAGTACATCATTTGCTTGATTAAATGTTTCTTCTACAATTTTTTCACATCCATAAAGTTTGGCATCAGTGATTTCAATAATTTTTAATCGTTGTAAGTTGTTTAAAACTATGTCAGATGAATTAATAATAGAAATTTTATTAATATTACTATTAGGGTCAATTATAATAGTAAAAGCACGACGATAGTAGTCACTAGAGACAAAAGTTACGTGAGTATTTACATTACATAAAGGAAACTCCGTTTTGTTAGTATCTTTTAAGTCTTTTATAAACAAGGCATCTTCTTTACTAATTTGTTTTATTACCTCTAAAAAAGCCGGGTGAACTTTAGTGTGCTTTGTAACATCTATCTCACTAGTTAGAATATTTATATACATTTCTCTAATTTGCTCTTCATCTAAATTATATTTTAAATTATCTAAGGTTGGACCTACAACAGATAATCTAGGATTTGTTATATTTTCAGTAGGTATTGCTTCTATTCTTTTTTGTAATTCATATTCATATTTTGCTTTATAATACTCAAATTCTCCAATTGGTTTATAAGTTAATCGTCCTATTACCGCCTTAAATGCAGCAATAATACCGGTTTTTATTTCTATTTTATTTTCTAAACTAAGATTACTTTTTATATCAGTGTTTGCTTGAGCAGTATTGTTAATTAATCCAACGTTAATAGTGTTTCCTTTAGTATTAAATTTCATTATTTTACCTCTCTAATATATTTTTTATTAGTTTTAACAAACTCCATAAGTCTTTTTAATTCTTCATTTGTTAAATCATCATCTTTATTCATATAACCATTTTTAATAAGTGCATTTTTTAAAATTTCTTTTTCTCTTAATTCTTTCTCTATTTTAGTTATAGGGTGTTCAATATCCAGTAGATAATCTGTAGAAACTCTAAAGTATTCAGCAATTTTCTTTAAAGTTGCATTATCTGGTTCTCTTCTTCCTTGTTCATACATTCCTATTGTGCTAGCTGAAATATGTAATATATTGCTTAAATCTTTTTGTAAAAGTCCTTGATTTTCTCGCAATGATTTTAATTTATTTCCATTCATATATTAATCCCTCCCGTGTATATAAAATACCACAATAAGTGTAAAATTGAAAGAAAAAACACAAAAAGTGCAAAAAGATGTTGACATCACACAAAACGTGTGCTAATATGGATATATAAGCAAGGAGGTGAACATGAAAACCTTAAGAGAATTTAGAGAAGCAATTGGTAAATCTCGTGAAGAAATGGCAAATGATTTTGGAATTTCCAAATCTTTCTACGAAAAAATAGAGAGTGGTGAAAGAAAGCCAGGAAGAGAACTAATCGAAAAAATAAAAATTAAATATCCTTTGATAGATGTAAATATTTTTTTAGATTTAGATAACACAAAACGTGTGATTACTAATTGTGAAAAGTTAAAAGAAGAGGATGGATAGGAGTATATATGAAAAATAAAGAAAGGAGTAAGAAAATGACAAGTTTAAAAATAAATGGTATTGGTTTTGATGTTAATGGTGATACAGTTACTATCAGCAATAACCATACTTTAGGAGATTTAAGAACAAAAATAATTAATTATCTATATAAAAAAGATATTAATGAATATACAGAACTTGATTTAAATTTATTAAAAATGTTATTAATTGAAAAATAAAAGATTAGATATGTGAGAGATATCTAATCATAAAAAATTAAACTACAACACGCGTTTCATCTTGTGAGTCTGTGAAAGTAATTTGACTTTCGCTTGAATTATCTAATTTACAAATTTTATTATAAATTGTTTCTAAATGTTTAGGTATTAGTTCAAGCCTATCTTCTACGGATGCAGAAGAATTAGATAAAACAGACATCACAAGTTCAGCTGATAATTTAATTTTATCACTGTTACTCAAAATTATCACTCCTTTCAATTTATCTATTGTAAAGGAGAATAAAAATAAAATCAAGAAAAGAAAACAAAATGCTACCAACTAATTTTGTCGAATAAAATTAAAATAAAGGGGGGATTTGATGCAATTAAGTGAAGAGGCTATAAATAAATTTTATAAGACCTTAATTGAAATTGTAGAAGATAGATATGACGTGACAATAGAGTATAGAGTAGTTGATAAGAAAGGAGAAAAGAATAATGAAAAAGAGAAAGTTAAACAAGAAAAGAATTAGTTATTTAGTAGGCTTCATAGTTTTAGGAATAGTTTTATATTCTTGCATATCAGTTTTAAAACATGATGAAGAACATGCTTATGAAATTGCTAAAGCAGAATGTAATAGTGAGGTTATTACTAAATATACTAATGCAGGTGATAGTTATTATGTTTGTAAATAAAAAAAAGTGTAATTTGGCAAGTCACACTTTAAACAAATAACTATATAAGTTATTTATGTGCCTATTCTATCATAGGTACGGGAAAAAGTCAAATTTAGTGGGTTTTTGGTTGAAAGAAAGAGAGTAATAATGAATAATGATCCAGCAGTTCTACTCTACACGAGTGATTTCTTAACGGGTGTTTTAGATTTAAATATGGAAGAACGAGGACAATATATAACTTTGTTATGTGTACAACATCAAAAAGGTCATTTGAAAGAAGAAACCATTAGGTTATTGGTCGGTTCTGTTTCGGATAATGTTTTGAAAAAATTTATTAAAGATGAAAATGGTTATTACTACAATCCGAGAATGGATATAGAAAAGGAAAAAAGAAATAAGTTTTCCAATAGTAGAAAGGAAAATGGCAAAAAAGGTGGTAGACCTAAAAAAGCACTAGCAAAACCTAATGGTTATCCTAAAGATAAACCTAAAAATAACCTACCTGAAAATGAAAATGATAATGAAAATATTATATTATATTTTAATAATTTAAAAGAATTAATAAATTATATACAAGATAATTTAAATTATAAATTAAATAATACACCAATAGAGTTAAATACTTTAAATTATTGGATTGATAATAAAATACCAAAAGATGTAATTAAGTATGGTTTTGAAGAAGCTAGAAGAAGAAACATAAGCAATATTAATTATATTCAAAAAATGGTTATTAATCGTGTAGAAGAATTGAAAAAAACAAACGAAAATGCATCTAGTAGTGTTCCAGATTGGCTAGATAAACCAATTGAAAAAGATGAAGAGGGTTTGGAAGAATTAGAAGAAATATTTGAAGAATTTAATTAAAAGGAGAAATAGAAATATGAATAGTGGAGAAAAAATAGACTATAGCAACATGAGTATATACAAAAAAATTCAAATAGTTAAAGAAAAAA
>CANQLP010000056.1 GCA_947624725.1 uncultured Clostridia bacterium | reverse complement strand
ATAATATAAAAAATTTAAAAGAAAGGGATTAATCAATTAAATAGATTAATATTTCTATATAATTGATTATACGAGAATATAATGAAAAAAAGTTATGAATTTTTTAGTCCTGCAAAGGGTGGAAAATCTATTATTACAATAAATGAAAATACTTTAACAATAAGTAGACCCGGACTAATTTCCAAAATGGCATTAGGTTTTAAAGGAGATAAAACAATACTAATAAATCAAATAAGTGCCGTTCAAATAAAGAAAGTTGGTTTTGCTAGAGGGTATATTCAATTCATAATAGCAGGAGCAAAAGAATCAAAAAGTGGTATAGTTAGTGGAAAAGTTGATGAAAACACTGTTTATTCTGATAGTTCTTTTAAAAAAAGCAATAATGAAATAAATGCAGAATTTGAAGAAATTAAGAATTATATTGAAAACTTTAATTCAAGCAAAGGCAATTATACAACTATTGTTCAAAATGTAAAAACACCTATTGAGCAAGTGAAAGATTTAAAAGAATTATTAGATATTGGAGCAATTACACAAGAAGAATTTGATAAAAAGAAAAAAGAATTATTAAATTTATAAAATAAAAGATAATGTACGAAGTTTGGCGACCACATACATTATCTACATTCGTTACTACTTGTTTTAGTAGTTTGTTATATTATACTATAATAAACCTTCTAAAGCAAGTATGAAACACTTGTTTGGGAGGTATTTTTATGGAAAGAAAACAAGGAAATAAATCTAGAGGAAATGGAGAAGGAACTATTTATTATAGTAATACCCTGCAGAAATGGGTTGCTCAATATATAGAGCCTTCTGGAAACAGAAAAACTTTGACTCAAAAGAAAAATGAAAAAGTTACTGATTTTAAAAAAAGATTTACAAAAGCTATTAATGAAATAAATCAAAATACATACATTTCTGATTCAAATATATCTTTATACACAATTATTTCAGAATATGTTGAAAATAAGCATAATACTGGAATAACATCAGATAGAACTTATATAAGAGATAAAGAAACTTTAAAATTATTAAATAAAATTTGTATTGATTTTATTAATAAACCTATTCAAAAAGTTAGTCTTTTAGAAATAAAAAGATGTTTACCTAATTTTACAAAAATAGAAATTAAACATAAAAATGGAACTAAAACAAGATTTTATTCTCAAAATGTTATTGATAAAACTTTTAGATTTTTAAAACTAGGTTTTAAAATTGCTTCCTCTGAAAGAATTATAGCTTTTAATTTAATGGATAATCACGCAATAAAAAAACCAAAAGCTAAACAAGAAGCAAGACCAGTAGAAGCTCTAACTATAGATGAAGAAAAAAGACTAATCAATATATTAAATAATATGGACCATAAATATAAAGATATTATTTTGCTTGACTTGTTTACTGGAATGAGAATAGGAGAATTACTTGCTTTAACAAAAAATGATATTAATTTAAAAAATAATACTATAACTATTAACAAGACTTTAACTAGAGATAAAAACGATAAAGTTATTTTAGGTTCTACTACTAAAACTCTCGCAGGTCAAAGAGAAATTATAATGTCCATAAAAGTAAGACAATTATTAGATAGAATTACTAATATAAAAATAAATAATATTTATAATCTTATATTTTTTGATTATGAAAATAATACTTTTATTACTCCAAATGAAATTAATTTATTTCTAAAAAGATTAAATGATAAAAATCATTTTTGTAAAAGTATTCATACACATATGTTAAGACATACATACGCAACAAGATGTATAGAGGCAGGTATGTCTCCTAAAGTTTTACAAAAAAATTTAGGGCATAAAAAAATTCAAACTACACTAGATACTTATACAAGTGTATTTGAAAGATTTAATAAGGATGAAAATGAAAAATATGATATTTATATGAAAAATTTAGGGATGTAAAATCTATTGCATTAATATTGCATTAATTTAAGATAAAAAAATCCCGCAAAATGCTGTAATTAGATATATTGTGGGATTTTATATTTTGGCATGGCTCACCACTTTAGAGATTTTAGATATTTGTATCTAAAATCTTTTTTTTACAAAGTATAAAATAACAAATTGTTGTAAATGTTATTTTTTTAGCTTTAGTCCATCTTTAAAAGCCTCTCCTACTCTTTCCGTAACTTTATAATAACCATGTGTATATGGATCAAATGCTATTGCATCTAATAATAAAATATCTACATTATCATCTTTCATAACTTTTTCGTCAGCTGTTACATTAACAACTTTTCCAACTACTCCGCATCCATATTCATTATTTTGATATTCTATGAATTTGCATTCCATACAAATTGGAAATTCATTTATTATTGGTGCATCAACATTTTCAGATTTTGTTGCTGTTAATTTACTTGTTTCAAATTTATCACTTGTATTATTTCCTGATACTATTCCAAAATAATCCGCTTCTACAACATGTTTACTATCTGCAATACTTACTGTAAATGCTTTTCTTTCTTTAATATTTTTAACAGTTTTATGTGATTCTGTTAAATTAAGTACTACATGGTCCCTTTCTAACATCATTCCCCATGCAGCATTCATTACATCAATACTTCCGTCCTCATTGTATGTTGCAATCATCAATACTGGCATTGGAAATATTGCTTCAGTTGTTTTAATATTTTTTCTCATACTATTACCTCCTTTTTATTAGTATGTATTTAAAAATTATTTATTATATCTTTTTCTGTGTATCAATTGTGAATTTTTTCCTTTATTTTATTTGTTCTAAATTTAATAACTCATTATTTTTAAATGTCATTTTTAATAAACATGGAGAAGTTATATCTAGTTCTGTATTTTTATATACTAGCTTAACACTTTCATTTACACTACACCAATTTAACAAGAAAAATTTTATTGATCCTCCATGACTTACTACTGCTATCCTTTTTCCTTCATATTCTTTTAAAATTTTTTCAAAGAAATTTGTCATTCTATTTTTTGTATCTATTGCACTTTCTCCGTCAGAAGTTTTAACTTGTTGGTCTAATAATTGTTCTTGTGAAGGATCTCTAGTTTTTTTGTCCTTCATAAATTTACCTAGTTCTTTTAAGTTTCCTAGTTTTCTTTCACACAAATTACTATCTAAGTTAATTGGCAGTTTGTTATTACTTGCAATATATTTAGCCGTAGCTTTTGCTCTAGTGTAACTACTTGACCATATCATATCAATATTTTTTAGTTCACTATTTTCGCTTAATTTTTTCGATTGTTCTTCTCCTTCTACAGATAAAATTTCTTTTTCATTAATCATTTGAGAATCTTCATTTGTATTTCTAATTCCATTTTCATCAACTGTTTCAGCATGTCTTATAAGATAAATTATAGTTTCTTTCATATTAATATCTCCTTTTATTAAATATATTGCTTTTTGTTTTACTAGTATAAATTGTAGGTTGCCTCTTTAACTTAAATATATTTAAACATCTCCTCTGGATATATTTTTAGTTCTTTATTTTTAAATCTATCTATATCTATCCACGTTGCATCACTTTCACAATCATCCTCAAATATATGGTATTTTTCCTTATAATCTTTTTTCTTTATATCAACATCATAAAACAATATTAATTCATGTGCATTTTTTCCATTATAGGTAAATATATTTTCAGCAATGCCTAAAAATTCTCCTACTTCAATATCTATATTAAGTTCTTCTTTAAATTCTCTTTTTAATGCTTCTTTACTATTTTCTAAAAATTCAATACCTCCTCCTATACATCTATAAAACACTTCATTTTTTACTTTATCATATCCTTCACTAACTAATATTTTGTTTTCTTTTTTTATTATACCAAGAACAATAGGTCTTATTTCCTTAAATTTATCCATCTCTTAATTCCTTGTATAATAGATTTAGGTTTTTAAAAGGTTACCCATAAACCTTTATATAACAATTATATCATGAAATAATTGTTATGTTAACACTGTGGACTCTTTCAATTCCTTGTAGTTTGAACTACTTAAGAAAGAATATTGCCACAGT
>CANQLP010000055.1 GCA_947624725.1 uncultured Clostridia bacterium | reverse complement strand
TGAATATATAAATTATAATAATTTAAAATTACCTAACTTAATTATAAAAGAAATTAACAATAAACCACTTAATAAATATGGCTTATTAAGACTAGAATATTTAAAAAATCATAAAAAATGTGAATATTTTACTTTACTAATGGAAGGAAAATTATATCAGCATCTTCTTTCAGTTAGTAAAACTTCCCAAAATCAACTAAAAATATTAATGAATAATTATATAAA
This sequence comes from uncultured Clostridia bacterium, assembly GCA_947624725.1. Next base: position 3,868 of record CANQLP010000055.1, on the reverse strand, counting down.
AAATGATTATAGACTATCTGAAAAAAATAAAAGAATTAATCAATTAGAATGGGTTAAGCTTATGAATAATTATAAAAATATGGCTGAAGAAATCATTTTTAAAGAAATTATTAATAAATAAGGTGTGAGTACATTTTATATTTTAATTATTTTTTAGTATTAGCAAGCACTGCAAATGTACTCCCACATTTGCCAATTTGTATAAGTAACTAGAAAAAGCATAAAAAAGTGAAGAAATCATTATAAAAAAATTTTATTCTTCTATTCTATAATAGTTATTTAATATGCTTTCTTCAATTCCTATTCCCTTCATTTTTAAACTACCTATTCGTTTTAAATATAGATAATGTAAAACCATTTTTCTTTCTCTATCAACAGCAAAATGAATAAATCTATGACACCTTGGACATAAACAAACATAATTTTCAATTTGTTCAATACTTTTTTCAAAATCATTGCTAAATTCACGAGGAATTAAATGGTGCAATTCTACATAATTTTTGTTATTTTTTTTATTAGTAAAATAATGAGTGGAACAATTACATATATCTTCTAATTCACATCTATAATTTGCTCTTTCAAGAGCCTTTTTTTTCAAAATGCTACTAACTCTAGTTATATCTTCTATATTTTCTATAATAGTAATGTTTTGAACCTTTTCTAGAATATTTTTTTCGTCTTCAAAATTTATATTTTGAGATATAGATATATTATCAAAATAGTCAGGATTAAAAATATTTATATAAACCATTTCAAAGATATCTTTAAAATCATTGAAAATAAATTGATATATTTTACCTTGATTCACATTTTCAATTTCTGAATATTTCTCAATAATACTATGTATAAAATTAGTAAAATCTATAAAACTATTCTTATTTATATAATTAGATATTAATAATATTTTTGCATTATCTTTAACCATATTTTTATTATAATTACCACCAGGTTTATATTTTTGTGAAAATACATCTTGCTTAAAATTAAGAAGTAAATTTTTTGATAAACTTGCTTCAGACTCATTTGAACTTTTAATTTTTTTCAATAAATCCTTTTGTTCTTGATAATTTGAAACTATATAATTATATAAATCTTCTTTTTCAGAATTTGTTGAGTTTAAATAATTAGATAAAAAATCATAATCTTTAAAGGATTTATGAAAAGTATCAAAATAAATGTAATCGTGTTTAAACAATTCTTCTATAGATAAAACTTTTGATTTTTCAATAAAATCCTTTATTATCTCCTCTATTTTTTCTTCAGAATTTTCATATATTAAAAAATCTTCAAATATTTCCTTTGTTCTTATTAAAATATAATTAGGTATGTTATCAAAATAAGAATCAATTAGTAAAAGATATATAATAATCCATTTTTCAGCCTCATTAAAATTATCAGATATTTTCTCTAATACTTCACCTTTTCTAGTTTTATAATAAGTTCTTTCATTTTTTGAAAAAAATTTAGATTTTATCATTCTAACAGAATGTTGTTTAAGCATTTCTTGACCATGACTATCATTTCTTTCCCATAAAGTTCGATCTATACCATCAGCACCTTCTTTAAAAGTTATATAATTAGATATAAATGAAAGTAAATTTCTATTATTGGTATCTTGGAAACTAAAAATTCTGCCATATTTTCCTTTTCCTAACTCTGAATATTTAGATAAAAAATTGTAATCAGAACACATCTTTTTATAATTTTCTTTTAAATTCATTGCTTATCCACCTCACATACATATAGTTTTTCTTTATGATTATCAAAATTTGTTTTTCCAGCATTGAAACTTTTATAATCAATTTCAATTATAGTTGTTTTCCCTTTTTTAGATAAAATACTATATAATTCTTTTTCAGATATTTTATTATTTGACGCTCCGCTTTTGGCATTATACGTGTTATTATAAGAAACAATAAGTAGTTTGCATTTTGCATTATTTATTAAATCTTGCATTAATATAGGTGCTTTTGATTTTGAATAACCACTTTTTAAATTGTCTCGTTTAAATTTCATTGAAATTCCCTCAAATTCTGTGGGCTTTTTCCATGTTGTTAAATTTTCAAGCACATGATAAAAATTAATGTACTGTCTAGCGTTGTACGGTGGATCTATATACATAATATCTGCTTCAATTATTTTTACTAATTCATTTGCATCCATATTGTATATTTTCGAAGAAGAATTTCGACATTTAGTAATAAATGGCATTTTTAAATGTATGTCTCTATCGATAGGTTTTTTAGATAAATAATGTTCAAAATGTCCAACTGTATTTGCTATTTTATCAGTTGCATACATTAGGCTAGTTAATAATGCATAATATTCTCTTTTAGATAAATTATTTTTTTTGTTTTCTATATCATCCCTAATATATCCAATTTTTTTTGCGTCATTTGCAGAAAAATATTTATCACCATAAATTTCTGAAAAATAATTGCTTTCTAAATTTTCTGAATTAATTTTATTATATTCATTTAGTAATTTTTGTACTTTATCTTCATCAATTTTCCCATTCGATATCCAAGTTTGATATGCAACAAAATTTGAATATAAAAAATCATTGACAATTACATCATATCCTTGATTTAAGAAATGCTCTGCTACTACACCTGTACCACCAAAAATATCAGCTATTGTACATTTTTCTTCTCCATAATATTCTAATATTACCTTTTGTATTTGATTTAATAAACTTTTCTTACTACCTATATATCTTCTATTATTAATAAATAAATCCATTTTTAATCTCCATTATTTGTTATTAATACTTCTTGTTCATTTGCATTTCTATCTTTTTTATTATAGCTACAGCTTCTATAATGATAGTCCATGTTATTAATGGTTACGTTTTTATTAATTGCAAGCCAGTTTTTTAATATACTATTTTCAACACCTACTTTGGTAAGTACATTAGATAAGGCAAATTTAATATTATTCTTATTTAATTCGTCTAACAACGAAATAAGTTCAGATTCTTTCATATCGTTCCAATTATTACCTTCATTATAAACAGCAGTAGTTATTAAATAAGGAGGATCTACATACACAAAATCAGCTTGATAAATATAATTTCTAGCTTCGGCGGAATTATAATCAGTACATATAAATTTTATATTTTTTTCTTTCACTCTTTTATTGTATTGAATGATTTTATTATAATTATTTTTATTAAAATCAGTTTTTCCAACTGGTAAATTATATTCACCAAATTTATTAAAACGAATATCGTTATTAAAGCCATAAATCATTAGTGTATATAGCATAGCATTAGCACTATTTGTATTTTTATCCTTTAAATTATTGTAATTATTTCTTAATTTATAAAATCCTTCTTTATTAAATTCCTTTAGTCCATTATTATCTTTAATGGTTTTTTTATAACTTTTATAACCATATTTAGCTGAATATGTTAAATTATATTTTTGAATTAATTGTTCTACGTTAGATATAATAGTATCAATGTTTTCTTCTGATAAATATTTTAAAAGGGAAATAACTCTGGGATTATTATCAATCATAATAATTTCATCAGCGGTAACATTTATACCTACTGTTGCACCCCCACAAAACAAATCTACAAACAAGTTCATTTTCTTAGGAAAATATTTTTGAAATTGAGGCAATAATCTGTATTTATTACCAGTATAATTAATAGGACTTTTAATAAAATCTATTTCCATAACTACCATCCGTATCTTTAACATAATTATTATATCATTATTTTCACTATAATTCATCATATTTTTGATGATTTTCACAAAAAAGATTGAAAAATTTAATCAACAATATTATAATCCTGAATTTATCAGTTTTTAAAAAGTAAAATCTCCCAAGCCCTTTATTTATAAGGATTTGAGAGATTTTT
>CANQLP010000054.1 GCA_947624725.1 uncultured Clostridia bacterium | reverse complement strand
GATATTCCATGAATTGCATCATCAATAAAGTACTGCTCCTTTACATCACTCATTACATTATTAAAGACATCATTATTTTTTACCGTATTAATTATCTCTTTCAATAACTCATTATTTTCATTTAATATTCTTTCTAAAATTTTAGATTGCATATTTTTATTTCCTCTATATTTATTAATAATTATTATAATAACAAATAAGTTTACTGAATAGTGAATATACTTTCTCCATCTATTACATCACTATCTAAAATAATATGCGTATTAGAAGGTATGCAAAAAGCAGGTCTAACTGCGATTTCACTAATTCCAGCAATTGTATTTATACCTCCAATCCCCATACTACCATCATCACCTATTGTAATAACAGTATTATTATTACTAAGAGCTGGTGTACGCAACCACCAAGAATCTGCTTCTAAATCCTCATAAGTAGCAACCCTATTTTGAATCTTTTTAAAATAAGATAGAGTATTCCCTTCTTTTAAAGCTATTGAACCTAATGAATCCCCAATTTCATTTGCCGACAATAGAAAAATATTTCTCTTTATTGTTTCAGTATCTTTCGTATGCGTATCAATTGATTTTTTTGGAGTTATTTCAATTTTACTTGTAACTATCAATTTTCTAACACTTTCAGAAAGTCTTGAATAATATTCTTGATTAAGAAAATTATCTATTTTGCTATCATTATAATATCCCCCATATTCTCCTGGTGAGTTGTATGGTTGTGAATCTTCCAATAAAAACTCTCTTAAAACTAAACAATTTCCATTATAATTCGAAGTAAGTACAATAAAAGGAATTAATTCATTATCCTCCTCAAAATATATACGATACCCCCATTTACTATTTTCATCATAAGCAATATCTCCAATAGTTACAGGAAATTCTTTAGATTTATTTATAGCTTTTTTCGATTTATTATAAATAATTATACCTGCTATAATAAGAAATAATAATACAAATATTACAACTGTTTTTGATAAATGTTTCAACTTTTATCCCTCCATCTTTAAAACAAATCGGAAAGCTATAAAAATTTAAACAATTTATTTTGATAGTATAAATTAAAATAATTATCAAATTTAAATTAATTTACGCGTTCCGTTAAGCTGTTCACCGCGCGAGATTTTATGCAATAGGAAAAGATGATTTACCTAATTTATCTTGAATATATTAAAATATTTTTAGTAATCTTCAATAAATTCATACATATTGCTCATTTTTCTATAAACTTCATCTATTCCATTTGTTTGTGTTTTTAAATCTAGCAATATATCTTTCCTTTTTAAGAGATTCTCTTTTTCATCTTTATATAATTCTCCATATTTTTTTTCAAAATCTTTTAGTTTTTGAATTAAATTTTTAATTCTATCAAAATCCAAATTGTATAATTTTAATTCTTTGTCCATCAATGATGCTGTATAAATTCCATCATCTGCATAAAAGAAATCATCATATTCTTGCATTAAGTTTTGCCATTTTTCAATTCTTGTAAATACACTCTTTTCATTATCCATTAAAAATACCTCTTATATCTTAAAAAATTTTTTTATTTTATTAATAATTCTCTGAAAAATCGATTGTTTTTTTATTGTAGCAGGTAAACTAGTATTAGAATTATTTACACTATCTTCATTTTTCTTTACTTTATTTTCAAAAATATTAGTATTATATTTTTCTTGTTTTTGCTTTTCTAAGTACTCTCTATCTGATTGTAACCACATTTTTATTTTTTGGCTTTGCTCAGGTGTTGCAAGGTAATCTCTAAATATGTTAAGTAAAATTGCTTTAGTTTCTCTTAACATCGGTTGTTTCATTAAATCTTGTTCTTCATTTATTTCATAGTCATAATCTAAATTTCTATTTTCTTCAAATACCTCTATTAATTCTTCTGGAATTTTTGAGTACTCTTCTTCATTTAAACAACTTAATATTTCATATACTTCTGTATATGCATTTGCGTATTTAGTTTGTATCATCTTGCTCACTTCCTTCTTTTTCATTTTCATTTATTTTTTCATCTAGCAGTCTTTGATAATCTGCTTCAACTAAATCACATATTTCACTTCCACCACTACCTTTAGTTGTTATCTCTACAGTTTTTTTAGCAATGGCTTGTCCTGTAACTTTTTTGGGTTTATTGGGTTTATTTGCTTTTTTTACTGCTTTTTGGATTGTACTTTCTTTTACACTTGTTTCAATTTCATCTTTATAATTAGCAATTTCTTTGCAGGCATTATTTAAATTGCTTAATAAGTTTGTATAACTATATCCACGTTTTTCTATTACTTTTCCATTAATTCCTAAATTTATTATCATTCCATATATTTCTTGCGTATCTAGTCTTATCTGTTCCATTTTATGTATTAGGCTAGATAAATAATAACAACCTGTCTTCTTATCATTAAGAGTAGAACTACTTAATATTGCTTTCAATATTGCTTTTCTTTCTTCAGTAGTTAATTCTCTTCCAAAATCATAACCTTCTACTATTTGTTTGGCTACATACACATTGCTTATATTTTTTAATTCAATAAATTCTCTATCAAGACCTAATTTTATAAGTTCTTCCTTTAAGTTCTCGCCATCTTTTTTGCTTAAATAATCTGCTTTTGCCTTTAATATTGTATCTTCTGTTATATTGGTTTCAATTTTATCTTTATATTCAGCAATTGTTTGGCATACATTATTTTTATTTTGTAATAAACTTTCATAATCATATCCTGTTTCTTCTATTACTTTTCTATTAATCACTAAATTTATTATCATTCCATATATTTCTTGCGTATCTAGTCCTATCTGTTCCATGTTCTGTATTAGAGTAGATAAATATTTTCTGCTTTTCTTTTCATTAAGACTAGAACTACTTAATATTGCTTTCAATATAGCTTTTCTTTCTTCATCAGTTAATTTTCTTCCAAAATTATAACCTTCTACTATTTGTTTTGCTACATACATATTTCTTATATCATTTGATTCAATAACTGAAACTTTTTCTTTTGCTTTAATAACTTTTTCTTTTGATTCAATAAATAACACTTCATCAAGACCTAAATCTTTAAGTTCTCACCATCTTCTTTGCTTAAACAATCTGCTTTTGCCTTTAATATTGTACCTTCTGTTACCTTTGTTTCAATTTTATCTTTATATTCGGCAATTGTTTGGCTGGCATTATTACTATTTCCTAATAAACGGTCATAATCATATCCTGCTTCATCTATTACTTTTCCATTAATCCCTAAATTTATTATCATTCCATATATTTCTTGCGTATCTAGTCCTATCTGTTCCATGTTCTGTATTAGAGTAGATAAATATTTTCTGCTTTTCTTTTCATTAAGACTAGAACTACTTAATATTGCTTTCAATATAGCTTTTCTTTCTTCATCAGTTAATTCTCTTCCAAAATCATAACCTTCTACTATTTGTTTGGCTACATATAAATTTTTTATATCTTTTGATTCGATAAATGAAACTTCTTCTTCTGTTTCAATAACTTTTTCTTCTGTTTCAATAAATAACACTTCATCAAGACCTAAATCTTTAAGTTCTTTCTTTAAGTTCTCACCATCTTCTTTGCTTAAATTATCTGCTTTTACCTTTAATATTGTACCTTCTGTTACCTTTGTTTCAATTTCATCTTTATATTGGGCAATTGTTTGGCATGCATTATTACTATTTTGTAATAAGCATGAATAACTATATCCACTTTCTTTTATTACATTTCTATTAATCCCTAAATTTATTATCATTCCATATATTTCTTGCATATCTAGTCCTATCTGTTCCATGTTCTGTATTAGACCAGATAAATAATAACTATTTTCAATATTAAGATTAGAATTACTTAATATTGCTTTCAATATTGCTTTTCTTTCTTCATCAGTTAATTCTCTTCCAAAATCATAACCTTCTACTATTTGTTTTGCTACATATAAATTTTTTATATCTTTTGATTCAATAAATGAAACTTCTTCTTCTGTTTCAATAACTTTTTCTTCTGTTTCAATAAATAATACTTCATCAAGGCCTAAAGCTTTAAGCTCTTTCTTTAAGTTCTCACCATCTTCTTTGCTTAAATTATCTGCTTTTGCCCTTAATATTGTACCTTCTGTTATATCTGTTTGAATTTCATCTTTATATTCGGAAATTGTTTGGCATACATTATTTCTATTTTGTAATAAACTTTCATAATCATATCCTGATTCTTCTATTACTTTTCTATTAATTCCTAAATTTATTATCATTCCATATATTTCTTGTGTATCAAGTCCTATCTGTTCCATTTTCTGTATTAGGCTAGATAAATAATAACAACCTGTCTTCTTATCATCAAGATTAGAATTACTTAATATTGCTTTCAATATTGCTTTTCTTTCTTCATCAGTTAATTCTCTTCCAAAATCATAACCTTCTACTATTTGTTTGGCTACATATATATTTCTTATATCTTTTGAATCAATAAATTCTTTTTCTATTCCTAAAGCTATAAGTTCTTTTTTTAT
>CANQLP010000053.1 GCA_947624725.1 uncultured Clostridia bacterium | reverse complement strand
GAATATACAGTACAAGATGTTATGGCACAAATAAGGATGCAACATAGAAAAACAAGTTTAATTTCTATGTCTGAAGATCCTAACATTGTACTGACTTATGATAGGACAAATTTACATAGATTTGTGTTAATAAGGTTATCTGAAGATGAAATTAAAAATCACCAAAAAGTATTTTCAGCGGGAGAATATTTATTAGGTATAATGGATAATAAAATAGAAAATATTACCCAAAATGCTCCAGAAAAAGTAAGAAAAATATTAGAAAGTGTTGATAAAGCTAGTTCAATTGATAAAATCGTAAAAATAATTAATGGTGCAGATAAACAATTTCGTACAATTTTATTTGAAAAAGAACAACAATATTTAACTCCTGAAGAGCAATTAGAACAAAGTAAGAAAATAGCAAAATGTAAAGTTTTAAATTATTATGGATTAATGAGAAACATAACTTATGATGAAAAAGAAAGACTAGTAGATATAAGTGGTTTTACACAAATTATGAGAACTGGTTTTTCATCTTCAGAATGGTTGTATTCGGGAAAAATAGATCAAGAAAAAATTATTAATATTCCACAAATATTAGTAGATAGTTTGTCATTAATAAAACAGGCAGAATTTCAAGGAAAAGACGGAGAAACATTAAAAAGAATTGAACAAGAAATATTAAGACTAGCAATATCTGGAAGAGAGTTAAATCAAGATAATTATCAATTAGAATATACTTCACATGAAAATCTAAGAAATGATTTGACAATAGATGAGGCTTATGAAATTACAAATGGGCAAATAAGTTATAGAGATACAAATATGCAAATGACAGCAATAAGGTCACTTGCAGAAATGACATTGAATAAAAGAAAAATAGTAGAATTATTACAAGAAATATTTCCTGATATAGATATAAATGAATTGTTATCTGATACATATTGCGTAAATCAAGAAATGGTAACAAGACAAAATAATAGAGGTAGCCAAATTGGTAGAAATATTAGTTTCATAATATCGGATTATGGCTATGATTTTGATAATGAAATTTCTGAGCAAATACTACAAAATGTCGAGAGTTTAAGTAATGAACAATTAGTAAACATTATAGAACAAGGAGTAAATGCACAAGAAATTAGTAAATTACTAATAATACCAAGAGAAAATGCTGAAAGAATACAAGCAAGTAAAAACAAAGGATTAGACTCAAAATATATTGCAGAAGCAATAGTTGAAGGTTATAACTGGAAAAAAGATGGAAATTCTTTGACAAAAAATGAAAAAGTATTAATGATAAATACTTTGCTAAGTAGTGTTAGAACTAATGATGAACTTTATAAGTTATATGAAGCCATAAATAATATTAAGATTGGAAGAGAAAAATTTACTCAAAACGAGATATTTGCTATTATGATTAACCTTGCAATAGATGGAAAAATAGGTAATATATCGTATAAAGAATTAACTAAAAAAGACATAAATGAAATAAAAGATATTTTATTAGAAAATAAAGAATTACTTATACCAAAAGGTACAATAAAGGCAAAAGTAAATAATTTAATCAAAGAAGATGTTGAGAAATTAAAGGAAGAACTTATAAAATTAGGTTTTGATAGCGAATTTATTGATTCAAAAGATATAAGCAATGTATATGTAGCCAAACAAATAGTAGAAGATTATAAATTTAAAAGGAAATTAACTGATGAAGAAAGAAAATCTATATTGATATCAATATTAAATAATTCTGTGCTTGATAAGAAAACAGGTAGTTATTTATCAGTTCTAATACAGAATTTGGAACAGATAGGACTAGATATGCAAGAAATATATGGAATGATAATAAATTTAGGGATTAATGGAAAAGTAATAGAAGAAGTAGGATATGATTATGAGAGTTTATTACATAATAAAAATAATTCAAGCCAAACAATTTCCGAATATAAAGATGAAATTCAAACAGATATAACAGAAGGTACAATATTAAGGGCAAAAGCAGATAATTTAAGCATAGAAAATGTTGAGAAATTAAAGGAAGAACTTAAAGCTTTAGGTCTTGATAAAGTGTTTATTAAAAAAGATAAATCTATTGAATCAAAAGATATAAGAAATTTAATAAGGAATTTAATAAGAAATTTATATGTAGCCAAACAAATAGTAGAAGGTTATAAATTTAAAAGAAAATTAACTAATGAAGAAAGAAAAGCTATATTAAAAGTAATATTAAGTAATTCTAGGCTTAAAAAGGGTTATTTAGTTAGCCTAATACAGAGTATGGAACAAATAGAACTAGAAACGCAAGAAATATATGGAATGATAATAAATTTAGGAATTAATGGAAATGTAATAAAAGAAAGTGGATATAATTATTCATGCTTATTAGAAAATAGTAATAATGCATGCCAAACAATTTCCCAATATAAAGATGAAATTCAAACAGAGGTAAAAGAAGGTACAATATTAAAGGTAAAATTAGATAATTTAAGTCAAGAAGATGTTAAGAAATTAAATGAAGAACTTAAAGATTTTGGAATAGAAAAAGAATTTATTGAATCAATAGATAGAAGAAATTTATATGTAGCCAAACAAATAGTAGAAGGTTATAAATTTAAAAGAAAATTAACTGATGAAGAAAGAAAAGCTATATTGAAAGCAATATTAAGTAATTCTATGCTTAATAATAAAAATAGAAAATATTTATCTAACCTAATACAGAAAATGGAACAAATAGGGCTAGAAACGCAAGAAATATATGGAATGATAATAAATTTAGGAATTAATGGGAATGTAATAGAAGAAAAAGGATATGATTATACAAAATTATTAAAAAATAGTAATAATGCCTGCCAAACAATTTCCGAATATAAAGATGAAATTCAAACAGATATAACAGAAGGTACAATCAAAAAAGCAGTAAAAGAAGCGAATAAACCCAAAAAAGTTGGAGGACAAGATATTGCTAGAACTACTATGGAGTTGACAGCTCAAGGTAGTGGTGGAAGTGAAATATGTGATTTAGTTGAAGCAGATTATCAAAGATTGTTAGATGAAAAAATAAAGGAAAAAGAAGGAAGTGAGCAAGATGATACAAACTAAATACGCAAATGCATATACAGAAGTATATGAAATATTAAACAGTAATATTATCTATATACTTGCTTTTTAATTAACAATATTTTATAATTGTATTAGAAAAATTCAAGGAGAAGAACTTATGATAAAAGTAGAAAATTATCCTAATGCATATAAAGAAGTATATGTTATTTTAAATAATATGAATGAAGAAGAGTTAAAAGCAATTCCACAGACGTTTATTAATATGGTACAAAGAAATATGAATAATGATTATGAATTTGAATTAGAAGAAAATGTAGATTTTGAGGAACAAATTTTGTTAAAGGAAACAAAAGTAATATTAGCATATATTTATCTAAATTATTGGGGAACAGAAGAACAAAAGAATATAATAAAGAAAAAATTTAAGCAAGACATAATAAAAGAAGAACAATCGAAACCAAAATACAATCCTGATGAATTATTTAAAAAAAATCAGGTCAAAAACATATCTTCAAATACTGTTCAGGAAGAAATTCATCTAATAGAATACAAGAAAGAAAATATATTTGTAAAATTAATAAATATAATAAAAAGTTTATTTAAAAGAAAATAAAATATAATAAAAAATAAGGAGAATAATAATGGATACCAATGAAATAGATGAATTATTAGAGGCTTTTATAGAGGAAGATTTGGAAAAAATAATAAAATTTGCTGATATAGAAATTATAGATGAGAATGTAGAAGATTTTTTTGAAAAAAATAGAGAAAAAATAGGTAAAAGTTTAATGATCAAAATTGAGCAAGGAGATTATGACTATTTTTATTCAAAAATAAAAGAAGAAATATACAAAGAGGGCTGTATTTTTTTATTATGTTTTTCATCTAAAGTAGAAGATATAAAAGGAATAATAGAAGATAAAGAAAAAAGGGAAGAATTAGGATTAGATGGCTTTTACTTAATTGACTTAATAAAAGCAACAAACGATCCAGAATATATAAAAGGAATAATAAATGATAGTGAAACAAGAGAAAAACTAGGATTAGATGGTTTAGATGGTTTTTACTTAATTGATTTAATAAGAGCAACAAACGATCCAGAATATATAAAAGGAATAATAAATGATAGTAAAAGAAGAGAAAAACTAGGATTATATAACGATAGATTAAGCTACTTAATAATGGAAACAAACGATCCAGAATATATAAAAGGAATAATAAATGATAGTGAAACAAGAGGAAAACTAGGATTAAGTGGAAATGACTTATATGGATTAATAATAGCAACAAACGATCCAGAATATATAAAAGAAATAATAAATGATAGTGAAACAAGAGGAAAACTAGGATTAAGTGGAAATGACTTATGTGGATTAATAATAACAACAAACGATCCAGAATATATAAAAGGAATAATAAATGATAGTAAAAGAAGAGAAGAACTAGGATTAGATGAAATTAATTTAATTGACTTAATAAAAGCAACAAACGATCCAGAATATATAAAAGGAATAATAAATGATAGTGAAACAAGAGAAAA
>CANQLP010000052.1 GCA_947624725.1 uncultured Clostridia bacterium | reverse complement strand
AAAAAATTTGATAGTTCTTCAGAACCTTTAACTGAAATTGAAAAACTTGCATATTTACCTCCTAAATTAAAAAACAATATAAATTACCCATCTAATATTTTAGATTTTGGAGAAAAATCAATTTGTGATATTGGCACAATTGCAAAAAAATTAGGATTTATAATGCAAGATAAAGCAACTTTAAGGCAATCAACCTTAATAGAAGATGCTTGTGAATCTTTAGGCTATGAAATTGAACCAAGTGTCAATATAGAAAACAAACCTTATAAAAAAATACTATTGTTTCAGTTTATAAAAGCCAATACTCCAAGAAATTATCACTAAGTAGCTTTCAAGTGGCCTTATTGTTTACAGATATTGGATATCAAATTGCATTGGAAGACAATGAACTATTACAAATTGAGATCGCCTATATAGAAAACTACATAAAAAAAGAATTTGATTTATCTTCATATGAAAGATATCGTTTGCAAATGCATGGGGAATTACTTGTTCATACAAAAGAAATCAATACTAACGAAACCATTAAAAAACTTATTAAAATGCTGGATGATAATGGTAAAGAAACAATTGCAAAGTATATTATATCTGTTGCAATGGCTGATGGAATAGTAAAAGATAGCGAATTAAAAATATTACAAAAAATATTTAAACAACTCGAATTTTCCCAAGATTATTTAGATTCAACTTTATCAGAGCTTATAAATGGTGCAGATAATGTCGTTTTAGTAGAAAAAGGAACTTCAACAAAGAAAAAAGGTTCAAAAATACCTGCTAATCTTGAAACAGAAGAAAAAATAGAATTAAAATTAGATACTAAAAAATTAGAAAAAATAAAAATAAATACATCTGAAATCCAAAATCTATTACAAGAAATTTTTGCAGAAGAAAAAGCTGAAGTACTAAAATCAGAACCTGTTGAAAATATTTCTCGTGAAGATGAATATAATACAGAAATAGTAAGTGATTTACAATGTCTTGTAAACATAATTATTAAAAAAGAGAACTGGACTCGTAACGAATTATTAAACGTAATACAAAATAAAGGAATGATGTTAAGTAGTACCATTGATAAAATAAATGAATGGTCGGAAGAGGAGTATGGGGATTTTCTTGTAGAAGAAAATGATGATGTTTATATTGTAAACCAAGATGTTGTTAATTTAATAAAAAAATAAGGAATGAGTAAATGGAAAAAATAAGAATTAAAGCAAAAGAAAAGAACGCAATAATCGAATCTTTAAAAGCAGGTATAGTTCCCAAAATTGGGTTGCAACATATTCAAGTAGGCAGAGCCGATGAAATTAAAGAAATGATAAAAGATTATGATTTAATTTCTGATGGTGGTGCAAAAGCCAGATTTATTATTGGAGAATATGGCTCAGGAAAAACCTTTTTCTTAACTTTGGCAAAATTAATTGCCCACGAAAAAAATTTAGCTGTTGTCTCTGCTGATATTACAACAGAAAAGGTTTTGTGTTCTTCTGATGGAAAATCTCAAAAATTATTTTCAGAATTAATAACTAATATGTCGACTAAAACAAAACCTGATGGTGGTGCGTTGAGATCTATTATTGAAAGATGGGCATCAAAAATATTACAAAGTAATGAAAACATTACAGAAGAAAATATTTATAGAGAATTGATGCCGTTGGAAAAATATGTTGCTTGTTACGATTTTTCAAAAGTATTAACCACATATATAAACGCATATCAAAACGGCGATGATATAAAAATGTCACAAGCACTAAGATGGTTAAGAGCGGAATATTCTACTAAAACAGATGCTCGTAACGATTTAGGAGTAAGGACAATTATTGATGATAATAATTTCTATGAATACTTGAAATTATTTGCTGGTTTTGTTCGTTTAGCCGGATATTCAGGTTTAATTGTTAGTATTGATGAATTAGCTATATTAGCAAGACTTAAATCAAATATCAGAAATAAGAACTTTGAAAGAATCTTAAATATTATAAATGATTCTCTACAAGGAACAACAGAATATATTGGATTTATTTTTGGTGGGACTCCTGAATTTTTAGAAGACAAATACAAAGGTATGTATAGTTATGGAGCATTAGAGACACGTTTAGCTGATAATCCTTTTGCAAAAGAAGGGATGAAAGATTTAACAGGTCCTGTAATAAGACTTGAAAATTTGTCACAAGAAGAATTGTATATGTTATTCATAAATATTAGAAATGTATTTGCCGAATATGATGAAACAAAATACTTAGTTTCTGAAATAGATATTCAAGTATTTATGCAGTGGCTTATGAATAGATTGGGGGCAAAATCATTTCTTTCCCCCAGAGAATCTATTAAAACATTTATAGGTTTATTGAGCCAATTACAAAATTATCCTAATACAAATATTTCAAATTATCTTTCAGGTATACAAATTCAAGAGGATAAAGAACCAGTTGATGATGAATTGGTTTCATTAACATTAGGAGAATAATGGAACCATTTTATTTATTAAATAAAAAAATACAAAAAGTTATACATGAATTGAAGTGGGAAAATTTTAGACCAATTCAAGATGAAGCGATATTGCATATGATTAATTCCCCGAGTGATATGATAATATCTGCTCCAACTGCGAGTGGAAAAACTGAAGCGGCTTTTTTGCCTATTATTTCACATATAGCTGATAGCGGAAAAGATTCAGTTAAAATATTGTACATTTCTCCATTAAAAGCACTAATAAATGATCAATTCTTAAGAATTGAAACCTTGTGCAAACATATAGACTTCCCTATAACAAAATGGCATGGAGATACGAATCAATCAAAAAAAGCTACATTAATAAAAAAACCGGCAGGTATATTACTTATAACTCCAGAATCAATTGAATCACTTTTTCTTAATAAAACCGAGTATTTGGGGACATTATTTAAAAACTTAGAATATATAGTAATTGATGAAATACATAGCTTTATAGGAAATGAAAGAGGAAATCAATTAAAAAGCTTAATTAATAGATTAGAATATGCTATAAATATACACCCATATAAAATTGCTTTATCTGCTACAATAAGTAATCTTTCAGATATAGCAAAATGGTTGAATCCTATTAATCCTAATACAGTCAAAATAATTGAAGATAATGATAAATCGAAGGATACTGTTGGTTTAATTAAATGCTATGAAAATATTCCTCCTGTTGCAGGTACAGATAAAAATGAATTTTCAGAATTAAAACAAGATTTATTTAAAATTATAAAGCAAGATAAAAATTTGATATTTGCAAATGCAAAGATGATATTGGAAGATTATTGCGATTCAATGCAAAGTATTGCAAAAGAAAATAATTATCCAAATAATTTCTACATTCATCATGGCTCATTGGCTAAAAATATAAGAGAACAATGTGAAAACTTATTAAAGAAAGAATCAGATATTTCGGTATTCTGTACTAATACACTTGAATTGGGGATTGATATTGGCAATATTGATAGAGTGATATTTTTGTCTCCGCCATTCTCCGTTGCCTCAATGATTCAAAGGCTTGGTCGTTGTGGTAGAAAAGAAAATGCAAGGAAAGAATTTAGATTTTATATTGAAGAAAATGTTATTGACGATAAAGCAACTTGGCAAGATATATTAAGAACTCAATTGGTCCAAAGTATAGCAATCGTTGAATTAATGTTAGAGGGATTTAGTGAACCACTTAATACCGAAACATTTGATTATTCAACTTTTGTTCATCAAATTCTATCATATTTAGGTCAGACTGGTGGGGCTAATGCTAACAGAATATATTACAATATTTCAGAAATCTCCTATAATAGTTATTTTTCAAAAAGTGATTTTATTGTAATCTTACAAAAACTTAATTCCGAAGAAATTATATATCAAATGTCTGATGGAACAATAACTTTGAGCAAATTAGGTGAAAGGATTGTTGAAAATTATGAATTTTATGCAGCATTTATATCTCCTAAAGACTGGAAAGTGGTTTGTAATGGTAAAGAAATAGGACAAATTTCAGGAGAAAATCTATTATTTTTAAAAGAGGGAAGCCATTTTCTTTTAGCAGGAAAAAGATGGGAAATCGTTGAAGTTAAGAACAAGATTCAAACTATTATTGTTAAAAAAGCATATGGAAAAAAACCAATTAAATTTAATGGCGGAACTCAAAATATACACAGGGCAATTCATCAAAAAATGAAAGAAATCTATGAAGTAAATTATGTTCCAAAATACTTATCCCAATCATCTATTCGAATTTTGGAAGAAGGTTTTGAAAACTATAGAACTTATGTAAAAGCATATAATAGTAATATTCTTACTGTGTTAGAAGGAAGTCGAATTCAAAATACAATAGGATTGCTTCTTAAATATTGTGGTATTGATACTGAAGATGGTGGAATAGGATTTTATTCTGATTGTGGGAAACAAGAATTAATAAAAGTATTAAAATCAATTAATTTTTCAATACTGGATAAAAATTCTGTAATTAACTTAGTTGATAAATCTTTAAAATATAAAAAGAAATTTGATTATTTATTACCTAATGAGATTCTAAATAAAGCATATGAACAACAGTGTTTAGACTTTATTGGTGCAAAAAATTATATTTTAAATCTTTAATAATATATAATCGG
>CANQLP010000051.1 GCA_947624725.1 uncultured Clostridia bacterium | reverse complement strand
TGCAAAGTAATTAAAAGAAAAGGTGTTATAAGAGTAATTTGTGAAAATCCAAAACACAAACAAAGACAAGGTTAATTAAATAATTTAGGTATTAGCACAAATTTAGATGCGGCTGTATTTTGCTATTATTAGCAAATTATATCAAGATTTGTGTTTATATATATTTAAAAAGTCTATCTCTTAAGGACAAAAATTTTTTAAGAGAAATTAAAATGGAGGTGCTAAAATAAATGGCTCGTATAGCAGGAGTTGATTTACCTAGAGAAAAAAGAGTTGAAATAGGACTTACATACATCTATGGTATAGGTGTAGCAAGCTCTAATAAAATTCTTAAAGAAGCTGGAGTTAATCCAGATACTAGAGTAAAAGATTTGACAGACGATGAAGTTAACAATATAAGAAAAGTTATCGATGGAACTTATAAAGTTGAAGGTGACTTAAGAAGAGAAGTTGCTCTTAATATAAAGAGACTTACAGAAATTGGTTGCTACAGAGGATTAAGACACAGAAAAAGTTTACCAGTTAGAGGACAAAGAACAAAAACAAATGCACGTACAAGAAAAGGTCCTAGAAAATTAGTAAGCAAGAGTAAGAAATAAGGAGGTTTAAGTCCAAATGGCTAATAAAAATGTAACAAGAAAAACACCTAGAAGAAATAGAAAGAACATTGATAAAGGTTCTGCTCATATTCATTCTAGTTTTAATAATACAATAGTTACAGTTACAGATGTACAAGGAAATGTTATTTCTTGGGCAAGTGCAGGAGAACTTGGCTTCAAAGGTTCAAGAAAGAGTACACCATTTGCAGCAGGTCAAGCTGCAGAGACAGCTGCAAAAGCTGCAATGGAACATGGATTAAAGACTGTAGAAGTATTTGTAAAAGGACCAGGTTCTGGTCGTGAAGCTGCAATAAGAGCTCTTCAAACAGCAGGATTAGAGTTAAGTAGCATTAAAGACGTAACTCCAATACCTCATAATGGTTGCAGACCACCAAAAAGAAGAAGAGTATAAAGTTTTTAAGAAAGAAAGAGGTGTAAAAAACACATGTCAAGATATAAAGACGAACAATGTCGTATATGTCGTAGAGAGGGACAAAAATTATTCTTAAAGGGTACAAGATGTTATACAGACAAATGTGCAATTTCAAGAAGAAATTACGCTCCAGGAGAGCATGGACAAAAGAAAGCAAAGCTTTCAGAATATGGTATCCAATTAAGAGAAAAACAAAAAACTAAAGCTTTTTATGGTGTAAGAGAAGACCAATTTAGAAAATATTTTGAAATGGCTGAAAAAACTAAGGGAGTAACAGGTGAAAGATTACTTCAAATCCTAGAAAGCAGACTTGATAATGTTGTATATAGATTAGGATATGGTTCTTCAAGACCACAAGCAAGACAACTAGTAAATCATGGATTATTTGAGGTTAATGGCAAAAAGGTTAGCGTTCCATCTTACTTAGTTAAAGCAGGAGATGTAATTAAGGTAAGAGAAATTAAAAAGGATAGAAAGATTGTTAAGGAGAACGTTGAAATAAATAAAGCAAGACCTGTTCCAGCATGGTTAGAAAAAAATGAAAAAGACTTAAGCGGAAAAGTCGTAAGACTAGCATCAAGAGAAGATGTAGATATTCCAGTAGAGGAGCATTTAATAGTAGAGCTATACTCTAAATAGTATTTAAAAATTTAGGAGGTAAAAATGATAGAATTTGAAAAGCCAAATATTGAATGTACAAACATGGATGAACAAAATAACTATGCAAAATTTGTCTGTGAACCATTAGAAAGAGGATATGGTGTAACAATAGGAAATTCACTTAGAAGAATTTTACTTTCATCACTTCCAGGATGTGCAATAACAAGTATAAAAATAGATGGAGTAGTTCATGAATTTTCAACAGTACCAAATGTAGTTGAGGATGTTTCTGAAATAATCGTAAATTTAAAAGGTGTTAGATTCAAATCATATGACAACGAAGAAAAGATTATTAGAATTGATTTCGAGGGCGAAGGAGAAGTTACTGCTGGTGATATAATAACAGATGGAACAATAGAAGTATTAAATCCAGAGTTACATATCGCTACAGTTGCAGAAGGCGGACACTTCGTAATGGAAATGACAGTTGAAAAAGGTAGAGGATATAATACAGCAGCAAAGAACAAAAAAGATAACCAAGATATATCAGTATTACCAATAGATTCAATATTTACTCCAGTTAAAAAAGTAAATTATCAAGTAGAAAATACAAGAGTTGGTCAAATGGTTGACTTTGATAAATTAATAATAGAAGTATGGACAGATGGAAGCTTAAAGGCTTATGAAGCTCTATCTCTAGCAGCTAAAGTTATAACAGAACATTTAGCATTATTCATTGATTTATCAGAAGCTACAAAAAATACTCAAATAATGGTAGAAAAAGAAGAATCTAAGACAGCAAAAGTCCTAGAAATGTCAATTGAAGATTTAGAATTAACAGTAAGAAGCTTTAATTGCTTAAAGAGAGCAGGAATTTCTACTGTACAAGACCTAGCAAATAAAACACAGTCAGATATGATGAAGGTAAGAAATTTAGGAAAGAAGTCATTAGACGAAGTTACAAATAAATTACATTCATTAGGATTAGACTTTGCTCAGGAAGATTAGTAAAGGAGTGAAAATAAAGTGGCAAGAAATAGAAAATTAGGAAGAACAACATCAGGTAGAGTTGCAATGCTAAAAACACAAACAACAGATTTAATATTAAACGGTAAAATACAAACAACAGAAGCTAGAGCTAAAGAAGTAAAAGCTATAGCAGATAGTTTAATAGCACTTGCAATAAAAGAAAAAGACAACTTTGAAGAAATTGAAGTTAAAGTTACTAGAGCTAAATTAGATAGCAAAGGTAATAAAGTTACTGAAGTTGCAAAGAGCAAAAACGGTAAAGAATACTTAAAAGTTGTTAAAGAAGAAGTTACAGAAAAAAGACAAAAAGATATGCCAACAAGATTAAATGCAAGAAGAAAAATAATGTCTAAAATAAATAAAGTAAAAGACAGCGAAGGCAAAAATGTAGATTTACCAGCAAAATTATTTAACGAAATAGCTCCAAAATATCAAGATAAAGTAGGAGGATATACAAGAATAATAAAAATAGGTAAAAGAAGAGGAGATTCTGCTGAAGTTGTTTTACTTGAATTAATATAATAATATATAATACAAAAATAAAAGCCCTTATAGAAAAGGGTTTTTATTTTTATGAAATTTTTTTTCTATTACTTTTTAAATCATCTAAACCAACTATATAATCAATAGAAGTATTATAATATTTAGCTAAAGTAATTAAATGCTGAATAGTGATTGTTCTTTTTCCGTTTTCATATTCAGAATAATATTGCTGTGAAATTCCAAGAAGCTCTGCAATATCTTTTTGATATTTGTCATGATCTTCTCTTAAATCTTTTAATCGCTTAAATTTCATTAAATGTCCTCCATGCTATAAAATATAAACTTAAATTATTGATAAAATATCACTATAGCAATTTAATTTTAACAAAAAAACAATAAAACAAATTATTGTACACAACATTTTATGTATACATTACAAATTTATTACGCTCTTATTACAAATAGATTAAATTAAGAAATAGATTATTGACAAATATGGTATAATGATTAAGTAGTAGAAAAAATTTCCCTCAAACCTATTGCAAAGTCAAAAAAAGTAATATATAATAAAAAACAAGAAAACGAAAGAAAGAGGAAAACAAATGAAGAAAAGTCGTAAAAGCTTAGAGGCTCTACACACACACACACACACACAAGTAGTATATTAAAAGAAAGAGATAGATATAAGGACACATAGGACTTATATGTTTTTAAGCATATAAGTTTTATGTGTTTTTTTGTATTTTCAAGAAATTACAAATAAGTCTTTAATGTTAAAAATAATATAGTTAAAATAAGGAGGAAAAAGAAAGATGAAGAAACAAAAGAATTTTAAAAGCCAAAGAGGAATTACTCTAGTTGCATTAATTATCACAATAATTGTCTTAGTCATCTTAGCAGCAGTTGCAATAAATGTAGCACTAAATACAGGAATAATAGGCTTTGCTAGCAAAGGAGTAACAGATTATGCAGAAGCAGGAGTAGATGAAAACAGAGTAATGAATAAGACAATGGACTTTATGACGGATGCAGTAGATAAAATAGAAGGAATACTAGGAGGCTCAGGAGGAGGCTCAGGCGGAAGTAGTACAGGAGGAAAGACAGCACCAAAAGGAGAATATAAAAAAATAGGAACAACATATTGTAATGCACCAGATTTAAGTGGATTTAATCCAGCAAGCACATGGTATATTACATATGACGGATCAGGAAATGAGAAAATAGCAGGAAGAATAGATAAAGTAGATGCACCGACAGAATGGTACGATTATGGAGATAAAAAGTGGGCAAATATAGTAACAGTAAATGAAAATGCAGTAACATATTGGGTATGGATACCAAGATACAAATATAAAATAGAAACAAACCAAAAAGTAGATGTAAAATTTGTAGATACAAAAGATATATGTAGAGGAGAAGTAGACGGAAAAGATCAAGAAATAAAACTAGGAGAAGAATATAAGATGCCAGAAGCATTTGGATTTGCAGGAGAGGCAAGAGCCGGATATTGGGTAAGTAAATATGATGTACAAGTTCCAGAA
>CANQLP010000050.1 GCA_947624725.1 uncultured Clostridia bacterium | reverse complement strand
AAGTCCGAAATATCAATCTTATCAAAATCATTCTCTTTAGTTTGTCCAAAATGATATTTCATATATTTAAGAAACATATTTAAATCGCAATTATATTGGTCTACTGAATTAGGTGATTTTCTTTGATATGCTAATGAATATTCTAAAAATGAATTCAAAAAAGTTGGATTTTCTTCAGTTTTTATCATATTTTAACTTCCTTTTATTTTATTTAAAGTTATTATAGCACAATAAAAATATTCAATGCAACTTGATATAAGTAATTTTAATTAAATAGTGTTAAAATGTTTATTTTTTTTAGCAAATATGATAAATTATTAATATAAAAATCCTTTATGTTTTGAAAGTGAGAATAATTAATGAAAAAGATAATGATACTAACATCAGAGAGAACAGGCAATGGACATAAATCGGCTTCTAAGGCACTAAAAAAGAAATTTGATGAATATGGTTTTAAAACATTACAAATTGATTCTTTTAAATTAATGGGCAAAATAGGGGGGATACTTGAAAATTCATATATTCCTATTACCACAAGATTTCCATTACTTTATTACATACCATATCTATTAACTCAAATTACACCTGATATAATGCATTTTTTAGTTTATTTAAAATGTAGAAGAAAGTTGAGAAACGAAATTAATGAGTTTAAACCTGACATTATAATTTCAGTACATTGTATGTTTACTAGGTCAATTTCACATTTTTTAAAAAAAGAAAAGTTCCAAATTCCTTTTTATATTGATGTTATTGATTTAGTTAATCCTCCTAGAGTTTGGAGAGATAAAAAAGCAGATGTTATTTTTGTACCAACTGAAGAAGTTAAAGAACATTATATAAAAAAGGGGATAGATAAAAATAAAATATTTGTCTCAGGATTTCCTATTAGAGATGATATAAAAGAAAGAAATACCCCTAAAATAATAGAAGACAAAGTAAATATTTTGCTTGTAAACCCATCTGTTAATTTAAATAAAAGCGTACAATATGTCAAACAAGTTTCTAGACTACATAATGCTAATATATCTGTTATTTGTGGAAGGGATGAAAGAATGTATAAGCGTTTGATTTTAGAGCAGAATAAAGGGAATATTCCTGCAAACGTTAATATATATAGCTTTGTAAACAATATGAATGAATTCTTAGAAAATGCTCATATTATACTAACTAAAGCTGGTCCAAATATGATTTTAGAAGCTGCAAAAAGTGCTACTGCTATTGTGATTACTGGAAATATTAAAGGGCAAGAAAATAAAAATTATCAATATGTAGAAGAAAATCATTTTGGTTTTAAATGCAAAAATCCAAATGAAATATATAATAAACTAAATGATTTTATTGAAAGTTCTGAAGTTAATAAGTGTTTGGAAAATGTTTTAAAGGCTAATTGTTCCCATGGAGCAGAGTTTATAGCGGAATATATAAAAAATTTAAATTTTGATTTAGTTGGAGAAAAATAGAAATGACTAAAAATAATATTAATAAAATAGTGATTAAAAATGAAATAATATTTAAAATTATATTTTGTATATCACTACCATTTCTTACATTTATGCTTTCTGAAAGAGCGAATAGTGAAGAGTTAATTGTAGGAGTTATATTGTCCTTTTTAATAGGATTTATATTTTGCATAAAAACTTTTAAAGATATGTTTAGAGACTATGATATTAAAGTATTAATTGCATCTAGCATAATTTCTTTATTTGTTGAAAAAAGTTTTCTTTTATACGTACCAAATGCTAAAATGCGTTTAGCTAAATTCACGTTGGATTTTTTTAATATTTCAATTAATGATAACAAAATAATATTATTCCTTGTATTACTAACGCTTCCTGCTTTAATAGAAATAATATATATTTTTATAAAGAAAATTGGAACAAAAGCTATAAAGGGTTTTAATCAAATGGATAGGGTAGGTAAAAAATTGATATTGACAGTAACGCTTTTAGGCTTTATTTTTACATAT
Organism: uncultured Clostridia bacterium; assembly: GCA_947624725.1. The sequence continues at coordinate 3,092 of CANQLP010000050.1, read as the reverse complement.
ATATTATATGGTTCCAGTCTTGTATTTTTTAATCCGTATGCTTTATATGATGTAATATACACTTCTGACAATGGTTTACTTTTTAATGAAAATGTCTATATGAATTTTAATATGTCCGAAAACGATATAAGACAGCCTCTATTTGGCGTTTTTGCTATGCCATTTGCTGTAATAGCATATATTTTAGGTGAGTTATTTTTCTTTATTCCAAATGGGTATGCTATTTTTCTTAATACAATTCAAATATTTGTTTTGGCATGCACTATATATATGATTACCAAAATGTTAAATCTAGATAAAAATAATAAGATTATGTTTTTGGCATTTACATTTAGTACTTATCCAATGATAATATTTAGTTTCGTTATGGAGCAATACATTTTTGCTTTCTTTTATCTAATTTTAACAATATATATTTATCATTTTAAACTGCTTAAAACTAATTATGCTTATGTTGGAGCAATGGGAACACTGATTACATCTGGGATATTGTTTCCTCTTACAAGTAAGTATGATAAATTTAAAAATTGGATAAAGAATATATTTAAGTGTTTTATCGCTTTTATGGTTGTTGCAATTTTAACAGGACAATTTACTACTATTGTTAATGGTTTTTCTTCAATAGGTACTCTTTTAAATAAATTTAGTGGGGAAAAGCTAGAATTTTTAGATAAGCTAAAACAATTTTTATATTTTGTACAATCAATATTTATTGCACCTAGAGGTAGATCACTTTTATATGGAGGTGTTATACCATTATATCATTTATATAAGGTTGATTTTATTAGTGTAATTGGAATAATAATTTTAGTTCTTTGTGCAATTAGCTTTATAAAAAATAGAACAAATAAATTATCATTTATTTCTTTCTTGTGGATTATATTTTCTTTTATTATTTTATGCTTATTCGGTTGGGGAACACAAGAAAATGGATTAATACTATATTCATTATATTTTTCATGGGCTTATTTGGTTTTGATATATCAACTTATAGGAAATCTAATAAAAAACAAAGAATTAAAAGTAATTGTAATAGTTTCTATCTGTGTATTGCTGCTTTGTTATAATATACCTGAATTTTTAAGAATAGTAGCATTCGGAGTTTTTTATTATTAATATAGAAAGAAAAGAGGCAAAATATGAAAATATTTTATAAGATAAAGAATTACATTAAATTAATGAAAGTTAAGCATTATATCAAAAATATTTTAATATTTTTTCCGTTAATATTTAGTAAAACTTTATTTGATAAGCATAATTTGATTTGCACTTTACGTGGTTTTTTTATTTTTTCATTAGCATGTAGTATTATTTATATTATTAATGATATAACTGATAAAGAAAAAGATAAACAGCATAAAACAAAGAAAAATAGACCTATTGCATCTGGAAAAGTAAGCATTAAAGAAGCTATTGTTTTAATATTTATATTATTTGTATTTGTTATAGCTGGATTAATATACTTTAAATTTCCAGTATTAAGTATATGCCTACTATTAATGTATTTAATTTTAAATATTTCATATAGTATTTATCTTAAAAATGTTCCTTTACTTGATGTAACTATGTTAGCTTTTGGATTTTTAATTAGAACATTCTTTGGTGCATCCTTAATTAATGTAGCTGTATCAGACTGGCTATATTTAACTATTTTATCTCTTTCATTTTATTTAGTACTTGGAAAGAGAAGAAATGAAGTAATAAGATCTAATGGAAATACAAGAAATGTTCTTAAATATTATAGCAAGGAATTTTTGGACAAAAATATGTATATGTGCTTATCACTTGCAATAGTTTTTTATTCATTATGGGTCATAAATATTTCTAAAAATGACTTTTTAATGGTAACCATACCTTTCGTTATTATTATGTGTATGAGATATAGTATGGATATTGAAGGAAATAGTGATGGTGATCCTGTGGAAGTTATCTTTTCTGATAAAATATTGTTATTATTCTCAATAATATTTGGAGCATTACTGATGTTTTTGCTGTATTTATAAATTTATTTTATAAGACTTCAAAATAACCATCACATAGGTTAAAATTTAATCTTTGAAAACTTTTTAGAACAATTATTGACAATTCACATATTTTATGTTAATATGAATATAATAATTAAGAACATCATTGTTTTTAATAAATGTGTTTGTCGCCGCCTCTTTGGCGAGTTATAAATGAGAGAGTGAATAAATTTTTAGGGGCTTATCAGAAATGATAAGCTCTTTATATTATAAGGAAAATAATAATATAATTTGGTTCATTCCTGTAAGTACCAAAATAGATAAATATAAAAAAATTTATAATTACAAAATTCAAAAGCAAATAAAACTAGGAAAAAATCCTTCAATTGATACAATTGTCTTTGGAAATGTTGCTAATATTTATAGTACATTTTTAATCCAAAATATGTTTCCTGTAACTGAAAAATATATTGAAAGTCAGTACATAAAAAATAAAGTTCCAATAAGATTATCAAATAAATTACAAACCGAAATTTTTAATAAGGCAACAAAGGTTATTAATTTATATAATCAGGGAATGAAAAATATTATTTTTCCTAATATTGATGAAATATTAAAAAAATTACTATAAAAATATGAATAGGCGAGAGGAATTCAGTTAAAATAAAATTATAAGTAAAATTTATAGTATAAACATTAAATTTCAAAAAGCGAACACATGTTATAATTAAAATTTTATAGGTTAAATTTAATTTTATAAAATTTTAAAATAAATTTTTATTTATAATTTTATAAAATAATTTCATTTTATAAAGCTTCAAAATCAATTTTAAGACATTTTTACATTTAACTAATAAAGTTAATCATTTAAAACTTAATTTGAATATTAAGAAATTATTATCTATATAATGCAAAATGATTTAAATATTGTAAAATCAATGATTTTTTAGAAATGCAGAAAAATGGCTAAAAAAACGACGCACGAGAATCGATTTTAAGACGTTTTTATAAAAGAGACATATAGTTTGTTGTCTAAAAAATGAGCAAAAGACCTAATATTAGTGAGATAGAACCTTATGAGAAAAGTCCTACTCTTATTTGCATAAAATTTTGATTTCACGCAACTTT
>CANQLP010000049.1 GCA_947624725.1 uncultured Clostridia bacterium | reverse complement strand
AAAGTATTGGAAAAATTGGAGATAATAAAACAAGTCAATAAAACAGAATATATAGAAGGGCAAGATTTTGAAAGTGATGGTTTATTAATAAGAGCTATATATAATGATAATAGTGAAAAATATGTTGAAGATTATGAGATAGTAAATGGAATGAACTTACAAGAAGGACAAACAAGTGTAACAATAAAATATACAGAAGAAGGAGAAACATATACAATAGAGCAACCAATAAATGTAGTAAAAAAGGATAATAACGAAAATGTTAATAATAATTCAAACAATAATACAAGTGATAACTCAAGTAATAACATGAGTAATAATCCAAACAATAATACAAGTGATAACATGAGTAATAATTCAAGCAATAATACAAGTGATAACTCAAGTAATAACATGAGTAATAATTCAAACAATAATACAAGTGATAACTTAAGTAATAACATGAGTAATAATTCAAACAATAATACAAGTGATAACTCAAGTAATAACATGAGTAATAATTCAAGCAATAATACAAGTAATAACTCAAGTAATAAAATGAGCAACAATCCAAGCAATAATACAAGTAATAACTCAAGTAATAAAATAAGCAACAATTCAAGTAATAACATAATTGGTAATACAAGTAATAACTTAAGCAATAATTATAATGAAAATACAAATAATAACAGTATTAATAATGTTAATATGTCAAAAGGGCCTTTACCAAAAACAGGAATGATAAGTATAATTTTACTACCTGTGATTATTATATTATCAATTTTTGCAATATTAACTTATATGAAATATAAGAGAATATAAAACTTTTGTTATTTTAATGGAGGACGCACGTAGGGAACAGAAAAGATGTGCTTTTTATAAAATTGCATATCTTTCTTGTCCCTATGTGCGCTCTGCGCGTTACAAAAGCTATGATTAAGTTCTTGCTATAAATTATAACTTTATAATAGGAAACCAAGAGTTTTTTTTAATTAACTATTGAAATGTTATATAAAAGATGATATATTATTAAAGAATTGTATATTTAGATATTGTTTGTTGTAAGTATATAAAAATAGGTTTATAGGTAAATCCTTTATAAAAAAACCTAAATATATTACAAGGAAAGAAAAAATAATGGGATTATTTAAATCATATAGTGAAAAAGAAGTAAAAAGAATTAAACCTATAGTTAACAAAATTAATTCATTAGAAGATGAAATGTCAAAAATTTCAGATAAAGAATTAAGAGCTAAAACTGATGAGTTTAAACAAAGATTGAATAAAGGAGAAACTTTAGATGATATATTACCAGAAGCTTTTGCAGTAGTAAGAGAAGCTTCTAAAAGAGTTTTAGGAATGAGACATTTTGACGTTCAGTTAATAGGTGGTATTGTATTACATCAAGGTAGAATTGCTGAAATGAAAACTGGTGAAGGTAAAACATTAGTTGCTACGTTACCAGTATATTTAAATGCTCTTACTGGTAAAGGAGTTCATGTTATTACTGTAAATGAATACCTTGCTAAAAGAGATAGTGAGTGGATGGGTAAAGTTTATAGATTTTTAGGATTAACAGTTGGTTTAGTTCAAAGTAGAATGGAAAAAGGGGCTAAACAAGAAGCATATAATGCGGATGTTACTTATGGAACAAACAATGAATTCGGTTTTGATTATCTTCGTGATAATATGGTTATAAATAAATTTGATATGGTTCAAAGAGGTTTGAACTATGCTATTGTTGATGAGATCGATAGTATTTTAATTGATGAAGCTAGAACACCTCTTATTATTTCTGGTAGAGCTAATAAATCATCAGATTTATATAAAAAAGCTGATAGTTTTGTTAGAAAATTAAGTTCAAAAGTTATTGTAGAAGATGATATTAAAAATGAGGAAGAACAACGAGATAATGAAAATTATGATTATATAGTTGATTTAAAAGCAAAAAGCGCTACATTAACTGCAAAAGGTATTGAAAAAGCTGAAAGAGAATTTCATATTGATAATTTTAATGATGTTGAAAATTCAGATTTAGTACATAATGTAAATCAAGCTTTGCGCGCTCATGGAATTATGAAGAAAGATATAGATTATATCGTAAAAGATGGAGAAGTTCTAATTGTTGATGAATTTACAGGTCGTATTATGTATGGAAGAAGATATAACGATGGTTTACATCAAGCTATTGAAGCAAAAGAAGGAGTTAGAATTGCTGATGAATCAAAAACTTTAGCTACAATTACATTCCAAAATTATTTTAGAATGTATGATAAACTTTCTGGAATGACTGGTACTGCTATGACAGAAGAGTCAGAATTTCAAGAAATTTATAATTTAGATGTTGTTTCAGTTCCTACAAATAAGCCTTTAATAAGAATTGATAATTCAGATGTAATTTATAGAACTGAAGATGCTAAATTTAAAGCTGTAGCAAATGAAGTTAAAGAATCTTATGAAAAAGGTCAACCAGTTCTTGTTGGTACAGTTTCAATTGAAAAGTCTGAAAAATTAAGTAAATATTTAAATAAAGTTGGAGTTCCACATCAAATATTGAATGCTAAAAATCATGAAAAAGAAGCTGAGATTATTGCTCAAGCTGGTAAATATAAGAGTGTAACTATTGCTACTAATATGGCTGGACGTGGTACTGATATTATGCTTGGTGGTAATAGTGAATATTTAGCGAAACAAGAAATGAGAAAAAATAAATATGATGAAGAAATGATTGAACAAGCTACAGCGTTTAACGAAACAGATGATCAAGAAATTTTAGCAGCTCGTAAGAAGTTCAAAGAATTGGAAGAAAAATATGATAAGGAAATAAAAGAAGAAAAAGATAAAGTAATTGCTGTTGGAGGTCTTAAGATTATCGGTACTGAAAGACATGAATCTAGAAGAATAGATAATCAGTTAAGAGGTCGTTCTGGACGTCAAGGTGATCCAGGTGAATCTAGATTTTATCTTGGAATGGATGATGATTTGCTTAAATTATTTGGTGGAGATGCAATGAGTTCAATGACAGCAAAATTAAATGTTGATGAAAATACTCCAATTCATAGCAAAATATTAACAAAATTAATTGAAAGCTCTCAAAAGAAAGTTGAAGGAAGAAATTTTAGTTCTAGAAAACATGTATTAAGTTATGATGATGTTATGAATGTTCAAAGAGAAATAATTTATACTCAAAGAAGAGAAGTTCTAGATGAAACAGATATGCATGAATATGTTATAAGTATGATGCATGATAGTTGTCAAATGATAGTTGATACTTATTCTAGTGAGCTAGAAGAAAAAAATGTAAGTTCTTTTATAAATGAAATAAAAACAACTTTTGGAGTTGAAACTTTAGAAAATCTAAATAAAGATAAAATAAAAATTGATAAAGTTCTACAAGAATTGATAGAAAAAGTAGATAGTTTATATAAAGCTAAATGTGAAGAAATTGGAGAAGATATTAAGAGTATTGAAAGATATGTAATTTTAAAGGTAGTTGATACAAGATGGATGGATCATATTGATAGTATGGACAGTTTAAAAAATGGTATTGGTCTCCGTGCTTATGGTCAAAAAGATCCAGTAGTTCAATATAGAATTGAAGGCGGAAATATGTTTGAAGAAATGATTTCATCTATAAAAATTGATGTATCAAAACTTTTATTACATATTGTAAAAAGAGAAGGACCATTAGTTCATCAAAGTAATATTAAAATTACTGGAGAGGGATTTGATAATAGTGTCATAGATGTTGGGGAAAAAGTTCCAAATTTAAATAATTCTAGTGATTCAAAACCACAACCAATAGTAAATGATGGACCAAAAATATCTCGCAACTCTGCCTGCCCATGCCGGAAGTGGTAAGAAATACAAAAATTGCTGTGGTAAAAATCAGTAATATCAATAGTTACAACGATTTCTAAAAATTAAAAATAGTGTAAAAAATAGCATTTTGACATCCAAATGACAGCGAAAAATAAAAATTAGGATGTCAAAAGCAGGAATACATTGATATTACTGAATTACAAGTCGGATGTCAAAAATATATTGACATAGTTAAGAGTTAAACATTTATATGTATAACTCTTTTTTATTTACTAAATTGTATTATTTAGGAGGTAAAACTATGGTCAATGTAAGAAAAAGAGGAAAAGGGTATCAATACTATTTTGAAATTGCATCAGTAGATGGAAAAAGAAAACAAAGGGTTAAATCAGGATTTAAAACAAAAACAGAAGCATATAATGAAGGAATGAAAGCATATAATGAATATAATCAAACAGGACACTCTTTTACACCAAAAACAATATCATATAGTGATTTTCTTGATTATTGGTTAAAGAATTATTGCCATGTCAATTTAAAATATCATACAATACAGGCTTATACAAATATAATAAAGAATCATGTAAAACCAAAACTTGGATTCTACAGATTATCGCAAATATCGACAGCTACATTACAAGAGTTTATAAATAATTTATATGTAGAAAAGGCTTTTTCAAAAAATTTTATGCATAACATTTTAAAAGTATTAAAAGGTTCTTTTAAATATGCAAGTGATGTTGTTGGTTTTGTAAAAGAAAATCCAGCAATAAAAGTAACATTACCAAAATATGATATGCCAGATAAAGATCCAGCACATATATTTACACAAGAAGAAATAGATATGATTTTAAATAGATTTCAGAATGATCATGCAGCTTATTATGCTTTTTTGACTGCATATTGTACTGGATTAAGAGTTTCAGAAGTATTTGCACTTACTTGGGATGATATTGATTTAGAAAATAAGACTTTAACAGTTAATAAAAATGTATTAAAGAAAAATCAAAATGGTGCAACTCATGGAAGGCATATAAGTGGAAAAGCTACAACACTTATGATGGCAGAGAATATATACCATATTGTGCAATTAGTCCAACAGAAAGAGATAGCTATTTAGGTTATGTAAGTGAAGATAAGCAAAATGAAATATATACATTTAAAGGACACTCAGAAGAAGAATGGTTAATTAACTATTTAGATTCAGGATTGATGAATGATTGTATGTTATTAAAAGAAAAAAGTGTTACTGATATACCAAATGGACTATCTTCCGAATATGAGTGGAATAATTAAAGAATAAATAAGGAACGGATTATCTGTTCCTTATTATTTATTGACAAAACACCCCCCTAAGGTATATAATTTGCAAATGAGGTGATAAGAAAAATGGGATGTGATAGATGCAAGAAATGTTGTGAAAAAAATGGAAGAAGCACTCATAGAACAGTTGAAGAAAAAAATGAATTAACAAAACGATTAAAT
>CANQLP010000048.1 GCA_947624725.1 uncultured Clostridia bacterium | reverse complement strand
GCTTCATTAACTGTTGATGAATTTGATGAATATATAAATAAACTTCATGATTATACTATGAGTTTAGTAGATTACAGTGGAATGCAATTATCATATAATGAAACAGATCATTCTTTTGGTTTAAATTATATAGATTCAAAAACAATAGATATTAATACAGATTATGATGCTGAAAGGTAATTGTTTCTTTTAAATGCTCAAATAATTTAACTTATAAAATTTAAGCCCCAACATTTGTTGGGGCCTTTTTTTATTTATTTCCATCTTTTTCTGCCATATGGCAAGCTAAATCAACTAATTTATTAGCATAACCCCATTCGTTGTCATACCAAGCAACTAATTTAACAAATGTATCTGTTAATTGAATTCCTGCTTTAGCATCAAATATTGAAGTATGTTCATCACTAATGAAGTCTGAAGATACAACGTCATCATCAACATATTCAACAATTCCTTTCATTGGACCTTCTGCAGCTTCTTTCATTGTTTTGCATATATCTTCATATGTTGTAGGTGTTGCTAAATTACATGTAAGGTCTACTACTGATACATCTAAAGTTGGTACTCTAAATGCCATTCCTGTTAATTTTCCATTAAGTGATGGAATAACTTTTCCAACAGCTTTTGCTGCTCCTGTTGATGATGGTATTATGTTTCCTGCTGCTGCTCTTCCACCTCTCCAATCTTTTTTAGATGCTCCATCAACAGTTTTTTGAGTTGCTGTTGTTGAGTGTACTGTTGTCATTAATCCATCTACTATTCCATATTTATCATTAATTACTTTTGCTAATGGTGCTAAACAGTTAGTTGTGCAAGATGCATTTGAAACTATATTCATTGATGAATCATATGTTTCCTCATTTACTCCCATTACAAACATTGGAGCATCCTTTGATGGTGCACTAATTACAACCTTTTTTGCTCCTGCATCTAAATGAGCTTGTGCTTTTTCCATTGTTGTAAATACTCCTGAACATTCTAAAACATAGTCTACTCCGTCTTGTCCCCATGGAACATTATGTGGATCCATTTCATTATATACTTTTACATTTTTTCCATTAACAGTTAATGTATTTCCTTCTCCACTAACAGTTCCTTCAAATCTACCATGTATTGTATCATATTTTACCATATAAGCCATATAATCTGCTGTTATAAATGGGTCATTTATTGCAACGACTTCTACATCTTCCTTTTTTAAAGCTGCTTGGAAGGCTAAATTTCCTATTCTTCCAAACCCATTAATACCTATTTTAATTGACATAATTAAATCCTCCTTAAAATTTAATTGTTTTTGACATATTCATTCTATTACAAATAAAATAAGTTTTCAAGTATTTAAATTTATTTAAATAAAACTATTATTATTTATTTTCATTTTCTTTAAATTTCATACATTTTATTATAATAAATATTTATTTACAGGTAAAATATTTTTTATTTATTGTGGCATTTATTGAAGTAAAACTAGATTGCAAGAACTGGACGGAACGCAATACCTTCGCTCAGACTTCCAAAATATTCATGCACTGAAAACACTCCTGTACCGTCTCCACTGTCCCAATAGCCTCCACGTCCCACGAAAGTATGGGGACAATGTCCTATTAGCACATAATCTCCATTATAATATCCTGTTCCTAATTTAGATGTTCCCGTAAGGCTAGTCATCCATTGAGAGCTTCCTGCTGCTTGACTTCCACTTACTTCTGTTGTTTTCCCCCAATATGAGTATTCTGTTCCTATCGTCTCATACATTGCATCTCCTTGCTTTGATTTCATTAGATTGTACTTTTTATCTGTTATCCTTTTTCTTGTTTCATTACCTTCTGCTCCTGCATTCCATATTGCATAATTCCTATATGTCGTTCCTATTAATGTTACTTTTCTTTCTTCTGCATCTACTTCATATTTATCCCAATATTTTGCATATGTTGTATTTAATTTTCTATCATCTGTAAATGCATCTTTTCCATATGTTTTTAAGTATTGGTCCAAGTTATCATAGTATGCTGCTACCCATTCCCAACCTCCTCCGCACATATCATATATTCCTGTTGTATTTCCTGTCGTGCTTTGGCTTTTATTTGTTTTATAATCTTTTCCTCCTGCGTATGCATGATATATATTTGATGCAGTTTCTACTTTATTATTTATTGCTGGTACTACTCCATATTGTGAGGCTGATAAGTATGCTGCTACTCCCCATTCTATATTCTTTATTAAGTGTGTATCTACTTCATTTTCATTTATTTCATATACATTTTCATTATTTTTCATATTATAGCAATTTATAAATGAATATCCTACACTTATATATCTCCATGTTTCTGCATTTGGTAATACTGTTACGGTTTTATTGGTTACATCATCACTTCCTGTGCTTGCTTCCCCTCTATTCATACTTGCTTCAAATTTTGCTACCCATATTCCTGTTAATTCTTTTCCTCCGAAATTAAACCCTGGATGTACTATCATTGGGGTTGGTTGACCTACTTTATCTAACATTTCGTCCACACTATAAGTTCTACTGTAACTATTTCCTTCAAAATCTCTATTACTTGTTCCTTCTAAAAATACTACATTCGTTATCTTTTGTGTTGTTCCTTCAGTTTGATTTGATGAAGTATGATACTTATTTATGCTATATGCATAACGTGGTATCCAGACGAACATACTCCCTAAGTCTGCTTCCTCTACTACTGTACTTCCATCTTCACTATAATGTCCTGCTTTTGTTTCGTCATTTTTTTCACTTGTTTTATATTTTCCATCACTTAACATTACATTTGCCCATTTCATTGTTTCTTCGCTGTAATCATACCATTCTGTATCATTTTCATTTGTTATTACCCATTTTCCTTTTACTTCATCATATTTTATTGGTATCATTCCTGACTCGGCTAGCTTTGGTTTATTTACTCTTATTCTTCCATATTTATCAGTTTTACTATTTATTTCTCCTAATATATCATCTAATTCCCTTAAAGTACTATCTTCTTGTTCTTGTGCTTCTTTATATTTTTCTACTGCACTTTTTGCTTGCTTAAATAACCCATTATCTCCTAAGGCTATGTTTAGTGTTACTCCTGCCAATATTAGCATTATTACTATTGTTACTACTAATGCTACTAATGTTATTCCTTTTTCTTTTAAATTTCTCATTTGATTACCTCTTTCTTTTTTATTATCTCTTGTACTAATATATTAATTAGTAATAAGAAACAAAATTTTTTATTCTTATATTATGTTAATTTTTATTAAGGAAAAAACTTAATAAAAAAGTAGTAATCTCTTAAATATGCTGTTTAAAGCATTTATTTAATGATTACTACTTTTTATTTTTTACAAAATTGTAATATTTTTTTATTATTAAATTCTTGTTAAACTGTTGATAATATGCTATATTGTTAATATATTAATTTTTATTAAGTTTTTTCATTAATAATATATTTTATACTTTGGTTTATTACACAAAATTTTGGATATTCAAAATATTCTCATACTTATCTAAACCGCAAGCACTGGGCGGAATGCACGATCTCCGCCATGCACCGGCATTAATGCCATACGACGCAAACACTCCTGCACGAGTAGAGTCTCCCCAACCGCCTCCACGTATCATGAAAGGGCGATCACAATTGCCTATACATGCATAATCTCCATTATAATATCCTGTTCCTGATTTACTTGTTCCTGTAAGACTAGTCATCCATTGATAGCTTCCTGCTGCTTGACTTCCACTTGCATTTGCTTCTGTTGTTTTTCCATAGTATGAGTATCCTGTTCCTATTGTCTCATACATTGCATCTCCTAATTTATTCTTCATTAGATTATATTTGCTATCTGTTATATCTTTTCTTTTTTGATTGCCATCTGCTCCTGCATTCCATATTGTGTAATTTCTATATGTCGTTCCTATTAATGTTACTTTTCTTTCTTCTGCATCTACTTCATATTTATCCCAATATTTTGCATATATTGTATTTAGTTCTCTTCCTTCTGTAAATGCATCTTTTCCATTATCTTTTAAGTTTTGGTCTAAATTATCATAGTATGCTGCTACATATTCCCAGCTACCTCCACACATATCATATATTCCTGTTACATTTTTTGTTGTACTTTGACTTACATTGTTTATATAATCCTTTCCTCCGGCATATTCATGATATACATCTCCTGTTGTTCCTTCTCTTTGTCCATTACTATTCCTTTCTGGTACTACCCCATATTGTGAGGCTGATAAGTATGCTACTGTTCCCCATTCAATATTCTTTATTAAGTGTGTATCTACTTCATTTTCGTTTATTCCATATTCATTTCCACTATTCTTCATATTATAGCAATTCATAAATAAATATCCTACACTTATATTTCTCCATGTTTCTGCATTTGGTAATACTTTTATTGTTTTTCCTGTATTTACATCGTTTTCTGTATTGTTATTGTTATTTGTTTCCTTCATACTCGCTTCAAATTTTGCTACCCATATTCCTGTTAATTCTTTTCCTCCGAAATTAAACCCTTGATGTACTATCATTGGTGTTGGTTGTCCTACCTTTTTTAACATATCGTCTACATTATAACTTGTTCCATAGCTATTTCCTTCAAAGTCTCTATTACTTGTTCCATCCAAAAATACTACATTTGTTATCTTTTGGGTTGTTCCTTCTCCACCATCCATTTCTGTATGATAACTATTAAAACTATATGCATATCTTGGTATCCAAACAAACATACTTCCTAATTCGTTTTCTTTTACTTCTGTTGTCCCATCTTCGTTATAGTTCTTTTCTGACTGTTTATATGTTCCATCACTTAACATTACATTTGCCCATAGCATTTTTCCTTCACTATAATCATACCAATCTTTATCATTCTCATTTGTTATTACCCATTTTCCTTTTCTTTCATCATATTTTATTGGTATCATTCCATTTGCTAATTTGGGTTTATTTACTCTTATTCTTCCATATTTATCTGTTTTACTATTTATTTCTCCTAATATATCATCTAATTCTCTTAAAGTACTATCTTCTTGTTCTTGTGCTTCCTTATACTTATCTACTGCTTTTTTTGATTGCTTAAATAATCCATTTTCTCCTAATGCTATATTTATTGTTACTCCTGCTAATATTAGCATTATTACTATTGTTACTACTAGTGCTACTAATGTTATTCCCTTTTCTTTTAAACTCTTCATTTGATTTTACCTCTTTCTTTTTCCCTAATGTTTCTTCTGTTTCTTACATCAGATAATTTTTATTAAACTAAAACTTTTGAAAATATTATGTTAAGTTTTATTAATGAAAAAACTTAATAAAAAAATAGTAATCTCTTAAATATGCTATTTAAGGCATTTATTTAGAGATTACTACTTTTTATTTTTTTACAAATTTGTAATATTTTTTTATTATTAAATTATTGTTAAACTCTTGATAATATGATATATTTTTAATATCTTAATTTTTATTAAGTTTTTTCATTAATAATATAATATAAAAAAATACTACTTAAATTCATATTATGCAACCTTGTAGTTGCAATAAGTTTAAGTAGTATTTTTATATTATAAACT
>CANQLP010000047.1 GCA_947624725.1 uncultured Clostridia bacterium | reverse complement strand
TTTTGAAACTAATAAAACCTCGTAACACTTGATTTTAAAGATGTTACGAGGCTTTTCATTTTTCTTTAAGTCTAATACTTAAAGAAATTTTTTAATTTCTATCAAAAAAATAAAATATTTACTAATAAATAATAATGTTTATTTTACATCAACAATTCTAAAAATACTTTCATATTCTTTCTGTAATCTTGCAATATCTCCATTTTTTGAGCTATGACTCATAATAAATTCAGTTACTTGGCTAAAAATATAATTTTTATCAGTATTTGTATATTCCTTTTTGTTTTCATCAATATTAATTCCTGCTTTTTTTAATAAATCTAATTCTTTATTATTAAACAATTTCATCATTACATCCTCTTATTTCATTATGATTTTATAATCTTAATATAAATAAACAAATTACTTTACAGTAATTATTAATTCATTTTATTGAACTGTTCTATTTGCATTATTATAATAAAATTTTTCACCTTCAAAATATACTCTACAATCTATATTTTCTAATTTTGTTTGGTATATTTTTAACAGTTACTTTACTTTGATTTTACTTATATTTTCTTTAACTCTAAATTCAAAATATTTAAAACAAATTTCATTATCACTATTTTTTATCTTATTTTCTAAATATTTTTCATCTTCTCTACTTAACATGTAATGTCCTAACACAATAATAATATTAACACAAAGATTTCGAATTTTCAATTTAACTTTATAAAAATTTATTATATTTTTTCTATCTCCTTTTTAAAGCTTATTCCATCTACAAAGCCCACTTTATAAAATTTATCAAACCAAAAAGAATGTACTCTCATATTTGCATATTGAATTTTCTCAAATTGATCCATTATCATTTCTATATCTTTTTTATCTTTTATTTTTTCTCTTAATATATTTTCTAGTTTTCTTACTTCTTCACTAGCTTCTTTCAAATTATCAGAATTTCCATTTTTTTCTGTATATTGTTTTGCAAACTTTTCACATCTAACCTCATATAAATCTTTTAAAACTTCATCATTAAAAAATTCTTCCATTTTTACCTCCAAATTATCATTCTGTTTGTATTTTATAACTATAAATTTGAAAAGTCAACAATGTGTCGGTAATATTTTGAATTTGTTTTTGTTATACTATTTTTTGAAAGGAGAAATTACTATGATATTACAAGAAGCAATCAAATTAAGAGTATTAAAATTGTGTAAAGAACAAAATATTACTATTAATAAACTTGCTATGCTATCTGGGATAAATCAATCTACAGTTAATAGCCTCATTGATGGGTCTAGTAAAAATCCTAAATTACTTACTATAATTCGTATATGTTATGGTTTTAACATAAATTTAAATGAATTTTTTGATGATACTATTTTCAATGATATTGAAGATGATTAATTTATTTTATAATCAATATTTAATTTTAAACTTCTTAAAACTTTCATTTCTATTTTTTCTCTAATGAAATTCTAGAGCTAAATATATGTTTTGGAATTACAATCTTAATTTTATCTTTTTTACCCACTATACCTAAAAATATATATTGTTTTATCATAAATAAAAAAGCCTTTTTAAAAAAGCTTTACAATTACTCTTATTACATGTTTTTACATGATTATATTAATTTTTTTATCATTAGATAAATTCGATAATCCATATTCTAAAATTTTCATTATTACAATATCTAATTATGTACAAAAATAATATTTACTTAAAAAATTATAAAAAAACTATTAAAGATTATGTTTATTAAAATTTTGAATATAACTTTTGATGATTTTATTAAAGGAATTGAAAATAAATTATAAATAAGTTTTTAATAAAACGATTATGAAATTGTATAATCTTATAAGAAATTTCTCATAAGATTATACATTTCTTTTCTATTTAACTAATCTACAACTTTTAATGACTGTTCCATCATCTTTTATTTCATCTTCTTCGACTTCAACATATACTCCAGATTTTAAAAGAACTATAGGACGAATACCAAGAATTAAATCTCTATATTCGCCACTATAACTATAGGTTCCAACATAACCATCGTAGCGAACATTCGTCAAATAACCACTGTAACTGCTATAATTTAAATAACCAGAAGGAGATGCTAACCAATAACCATAACATGAAGCATTTTCCATTTTTTCTTTTTCATCTTCATTACTTGTAGAATCATATACATCATCAAATAAATCTAAATTTGAATTAGTTCTGTGTGGAAAATATAATTTGTCACTATAACCAGCACAACCATTTAAACTAATATATTCTTTGGTATTTCCGTTTCCACTTTCTCCTATCTTATATCCCATTCCACTATCACTACAACCATCTACACATAGAGTTTTACCTGTTTTTTCATTCTCTTTTTCTGTATTTTTTCCATGTTTTACATTCCAACTTGCTACCCACATCTCTAATGTAGGTCCACCTATTGCATATTCTGCATATTTACTATTTACAAATCCACTCCATTCACCTGTACATTGTAATGCTGCTGCACATCTTGAATTAATATTTCCACCAGTACCAGTACTTCCTACATGGTCCGAACAATAATAATGTCCATTAGTACCTACATCAGGCATAAATATATTTGGAAATGAACATTGTGATTTTAACTTTTTCTTTTCATTATTACATAGTGTGTTTTCACGTCCGTCATAACAGTCATATTCTGGAATCGAGTCCCACCTATAACAACATTTTTTATAAGCATCACCATCGCTTGTTACCATTCCAGCAATTAAATCATCCCCATTTTTCAATGCCTCACATGTATTTGGTACATAATCTGCTGCTATTAAAAATACTCTTCCTGTTTCATCTTCGTAAAATATTTTCCAGTCATTTGTATAATTTCCATCTCCACTTAAATCTATTGGATAATCTACATACATTCCATAATTGTATACATCTTTTGCTACATTTGATATTAATTGTTTATCATTTATTGTTACTTCTGTTTGTTTATAATATACTGTTGTTGGTAAATTTTCTATTTTTACTTTATCATTATCAAAATCATTATACTTACCTGTTTTTTTATCCTTTAATCTTAAATTTTTTAGATTTTTCATTAAATTTTCATTTAAAAGTTCTAAATCTAAATATCCTTCATCATTACGACTTCCAGCTACTTCTAAATCTATTTCTTCTTTTGCAGAAGCTTGGTCTGTTCTTATTTTAGATTTCTGTGCTTGAGTTACAACTCCATTATCTCCTACTACAAAACTCATTGTTACTCCTGCTAAAATTAGCAAGATTACAATTGTGATAATTAAAGCAATTAGTGTTATTCCTTTCTTTTTCATCTTGTTCTCCTCCTAAATTTTCTTGTGTTTCTTTAATTTCTTCATTTTCATAAGTTTTTTATTTTTTCTTTAAGTATCAGACTTAAAGAAAAATGAAAAACCTCATAATACTTTTAAAATTAAGCATTACGAGGTTTTATTAATTTCAAAATTTCTAATTTTTTTAAGTAAATATTTTTTATAAATTTTAGTTCAAAACTATTGAAATTATTATAGTTTAATGTTATCATAAGTTTATAAAAAGTTTCTTTAAGTCTGATACTTGAAGAAATTTTTTATATTATAGTTTATATTTTTAGATATTTTTTTAATGTTATAATAAAACTGATAGAAAAATTAAAAGTAAAATTCTATCAGTTTTTATATTCCATTTACAAATGTAAATAGCGATATAGTTTGAAACAAATCTTTGGATTATTAATATGTATTGCAAATTCAAAACAGTATTTATAACAAATTTTATTTTATACTTTTTTTATATTTTTCAATTTTCTCTTTATCTTCTGTATCAAGATTTTCCAAAGCAAATTTTACTAAATAAACCGTTATCTGATTTAGAGATGTATTTTTTATTTCTGATAAAGCTTCTATACTTTCCATAATATTTCTTGGTAATCTTAATGTCTTAGATATTCCTTTATATTCAACAGGTATTTTTAATTTTTCCATCTTAATTTTCTCCTTTTTCATTAATATCTTTTCTTATTCTAAGAATATTTCCAAAATATTGTATCACATTTCAAACTGACGGTAAATAGTTTGTGTGTTTTTCATTTCATAAATAATATCATTCTGTTTGTAAATACTATAAGAACAAGTAAAGGATGAAATTATGATTTTAAAATTTGAAAACTTAAAAGAATTATTAATTTTTAATATAAAATATTATAGATATTGTAATAATTTATCACAAGAAAAATTATCAGAATTAAGTGGATTAAGTTCAAAATACTTGACTGATGTAGAAAGAGGGCGACATTGCCCTACAATTAATAAACTTGAAGTTATTGCAAAATCTTTAAATATTGAGCCTTATATTTTGTTACAAAATCCAAATCGAGATGAAAAAATAATAGAAAAAATTAATAATACTAGACAATATAATCAAACAATTAAACCGAAGAATAACTAATTTATAAAAATTAGACAAAATAGTAGATGATTATACATCTTATATAAAAACTATTATTACTAATATTGCTAGAAATAATTTAAGTAATGATAAAAAAGAAGAAATATTAGTTGTTATTGAATTGAAAAAAAAATATTTTATAAATAATAAAACTTATTTTGAAGGTATCAAGTCTTATGTAAAGTTTTCCATAAATCTTGATACCTTCCTTATTTATGTTATTGAAAAATGGAATTTTCCAAACATCAGAGGACAAGAAACGATAAATCACTATTTAACTAATCTGCAACTCTTAATAACTGTTCCATCTTCTTTTATTTCATCTTCTTCGACTTCAACATATACTCCAGATTTTAAAAGAACTATAGGGCGAAGACCATACATACCGTAGGTATAGCTATTAGAATAAACGCTACCGCCGCTAGTCACAAACATCAAGTAGATATTGTCACCCCTATCAGCTGAAGGCGAAGCTAGCCAGTAGCCATAGCAGTCAGCTTTTTTATTTTCTTTGTTTGAACTTTTGTTCTCCTCAAATAAATTTAAACTAGATGAACTTTGATGTGGAAAATATAATTTATCATTATAACCTTCTGTACAATCCGTTATAATCTTATAAGTACTTGTACAAGAATCTTCATCTCCCACATAATAACCACGCTTACTATTATTATCATTATTCCCATTTGCAAATAATGTTATTCCAGTATCAGTATCATTATCCATTCCTTTTCCATGTTTTTGATTCCAACTTGCTACCCACATTTCTAGCGTTGCTCCTCCTATTGCATAGTCTGCATAGTTACTATTTACAAAACTTTTCCAATTTTCTGTACACTGTAATGCACTTGCACATTTTGAGTTATCATTATCTGTATGTTTTGAACAATAATAATGATTATTTGTATGTTCATCTTTATTATCCTCTCTAGCAAGCATAAATATCTCTGGAAAAGAACATTGAGCTTTTTCTTGATTTAAAGTTTTATTATAACCATCATTACAATGATATTCAGCATTAGAAGCTTTCCAATTGCTACAACATACACCATTTGTTGTCATCTTAGCTCTTGTTGTACCTGTAGTTTCAGAACCAGTTATCCCCTGAGCTATTTGTAATTCTTTATTACTATTTGGCACATAATCTGCTGCTATTAAAAATACTCTTCCTGCTTCATCTTCATAAAAGATTTTCCAATCACTTGTTTTATTATCTCCATCTAAATCTATTGGATAATCTACATACATTCCGTAATTTTCTACATCTTTTGCTACATCTGATATTAATTTTTTTTCGTTTATTTTTATATTTACTCCTTTATATTTTACTGTTGCTGGTAAATTTTCTATTTTTACATTAATATTATCAAAATTTTCAAAATCATCATCTTTATCTCCTGTTGTTCCGTTTTTCTTTAGCTGTAAACCTTTTAAATTTTTCATTAGATTTTCATTTAAAAGCTCTAAATCTAAATATCCTTCATCATTACGACTTCCAGCTACTTCTAAATCTATTTCTTCTTTCGCAGAAGCTTGGTCTGTTCTTATTTTAGATTTCTGTGCTTGAGTTACAACTCCATTATCTCCTACTACAAAACTCAT
>CANQLP010000046.1 GCA_947624725.1 uncultured Clostridia bacterium | reverse complement strand
TCATATACTTGGACGATAACAGCAACAGATCCATATGGTGGAAAAGCAACAAAGTCAGCTTCACAAAAAACATCAAATAGTGTGCCAACGGTTCAGACACAATTTAAAGCAGAAAGTATAACAACAGCAGGATTTAAATTAACGGGAGCAGGAAAAGATGCAGATAATGATAAATTAACATATACACCAACAGTAGCAGGAGTAAAACAAACAGCTGTACAAGGAAATTCAGGGGCTTCAGTAACAATTTCGATAAGTAAGACATATGGAACATATTCATGGTCAGTTGAGATAACAGATGGGAATGGTGGCTCTGTATCAGGTGGAACTGGTACGGCTAGAGTATACTGCTCAAGTGGTACAAAATGTAATGGACCTAGTTCGGCCACAGTAAATTGTTTCACTTGCAAAGGTCAGGGGTATCAATACGAAACGCTAGATAACACTATGGGTTACTACTGTCTTGGATTCAAGAACTGGTCAGCTTCTACTGCTATTAAATGTTGGATTTGTGGTCTAAGCCCGAATTCATCCAACAATAAATGGTCTAGCTATGTAATGCAAATTACAAACAGTGGTCTTTATGATTACAACCATCCAATTTGTCCTAGTTGTTATACAACATACGGAACTTCACTTGTAAATTTTCACTTTTATTTATATAGTGGAACTGGTAGTGAAACGAAGGTATATTGTAAAACATGTTCAAAAAGTGGAAAAATAACCATAAAAGCCTCAACATGTTCTCACAACTCAACTACTGCTCATTATTACTGCTCAACTCACAATGTTAATTGTGGGGCAACATCGGGTACACATTATCCAACTTAACATGCAATGCAAATCAAACCTCAAGCTCTAATTTGTATTGAGCTTGAGGCCTTTCTATGCCATAGCACAATCACAACAAAAAAATCCCTCAAGCATCAGCTTGAGGAGATTTTTTATTTTCCCATTACTTTTCCGAAGTCTTACATCATCTCCGAAAAATCTACACACATTATAATAAGCAGCAATTCTTGAAAAAATCCTCTCACTATATGTATCAAGTAGATTATTCATATTCAAATTTGTTGAAATAATCGTTTTCGTTACATGATTATTTTGGAAAAGCAATCTCGAATTTATTATATTAAATAGTTCAGAAAGCTTAAACGAATTTAAAGCCTCTGCACCCAAGTCATCAATTATAAGCAAATCTACATTTATAATATTATTGTAAATATCACTATAATCAGACTTTCCAAATCTATAATCTATAATATTATCTAGCATTATAGGAGCTGTTTGGTAAAGCACAGTCTTTCCAGAAGACAAAATTTCCTTTGCAATGCAATTAGAAAGAAAAGTTTTACCAAGCCCAGTATTTCCTAGAAATAGCAGATTTTTTTCTTCTGGGTTATCAAAATTTTCTATAAAATTCATAGCTAATTCTTTTATATTTTCGATATTCTTCCTTGGAGAAATCTTTGCATTAAATTTGCTCTCATTTACCTCATCTGAAAAAAGTGATAAGTCAAAATTATCAAAATTCTCTTTTTCAAGATTACCTATATTAGATTTATTAAAATCAATATTGAACATTTTTTGCTTTATACAATTACAAAGTACACTTTTTCCATTCTCATCAGTTACAAAACCTGTATCAGAGCAAATCATACATTCATACTGAGGCATTTTTGCACCTTCTGGAATTTTTTCTGATTTTAATAATTTTTCCTTTTCCTGTTTTAACTTATCATAGTCTGTCTTTAACTTTTTTGCCAAATTCTCATCATTTGCAAGAATAGCTTTAGAAATATCTAGTGCACAAGTTGCAAGGTCAGAATTTATCTTAGAAAGCTTTGGATTAGAATCGTAAAAAGCATTTTTCTCTTTCTCATAATCTAAATCTGCCCTATATTTCTTTTTTTCATAATCTTTTAAAAGATTAGTCAAAGTAGGATTACTCAAATTAAATCCTCCTCTCTAATTTTGTTTATTTGCATATAAATTATCAAAATTGTCATATGTACGCTGTTCAAAATTATTATATTTTACCTTTTTCTCTAGTTCTTTGTTATTTTTTACTTGAGTTTTATATTGAATCAAGAAATTTTGAACTTCATCAGAAGTTTTCAAATCTCTATTATGCCAATCTGTAATTAACTTATCAAAATAATCAAAAGAAAAATTAGATTTTGAAGTTGTTTTTTTAAGTGCAATCTCAATTATATCTAAGGAATAACCAAAATCCTCACACCATTTTTGGATATAACCTTTTTCATATTCAGTAAGAGGTCTTGTAATTCCGAGTTTCTTTTGAATTGCTTTTTCTATTTTTTGTGCACTTTCTTGTTTTTGGTAATAAAGCTCTAAATCAGAAAATGTCTTAACATTATGCTTAGACCAAGCTTCTGCTACAACTTGTACATAATTTCTGTGAAGGGCAGAACGCTGAAAACAATAACTAAAAAGTGCAAGCATGACTTGTTCATCAAAATTATACTTTTTAAACCAAAGGTCTATATCTGAATACCAAGAAGGAGACATTATGCCTTGGAAATAAGAGTTATTAATCGTTTCAATTAGATTTGCTCTTGTTTGATTTTTCTCATTCTTTTCAATATCTTCAACAGAAAGAGAAACATTAGGCTTATATAATCTATGAAGCTCAATTTCTTGCAAATTATTTATAATGAATCCTGTTCCCTTTTTCGTAATAGCTCCAATATCTTCCCAGTATTTTAAAGCGTCTTGTATAGTAGGGAATGAAAGAGATAATTTTTTTGCCAAATCGTTTATTTTAATATCCTTTCCATATTTAGATAAAAATAGTATATACAAATATACTTTTATAAAATCTCCAGATGCCTGCGAAAGGTATTCTGAAAAAAATATATCAGGTATGTCTGTATTTGAAAATAATAAACTCAAGTCGTTTTGTTCTAGTTTCATCTAAATCTTCCCCTTTAATTTGTACAAAAATAATTAATTTCTAATTTGCAAAAATTATATCATTTTATGTCTAAAAAAACAAGAGAAAACCTATTTGTATAAATAAACTTTTTGGCATGTGATAAACTTCAAAATATAGAACAACACATACAAGAGATTTTCGTGATTTAAACCTACAATGCTAAACAGAATCACAGGAAAGCAAAGAATTATAATTACAAAAATTTTTATAAATAAATTAGATATAAAAAAACTAATTATACAAAATACAAAAGTGCACCAGATGACATTAAATATAACAGTTGAATAGTCCAAAATCCCAAAAAGTTTACTAGAAAAATCATAATTTTGAGGAATAATAAATTTCATAAAAAAGCCTCCTTTTTAATTTATTTCTTTAAAAAACTTTGCATTCCATAGAGTGATGTATAAGTATCTAGGCTAATTCCACCTATGAAATCACGAACGAAGTTATTAACCTTCATAAGCGAAAAAATCGAACCTATAAATAAAAATTTCGAGACAAGATTATTTGAACTATATTCAATCGAAAACATGACGATTAAGATAAAAGATGCAAAAAGTTCGATAAGAAGTAATGAAACAAAGCATTTAAGCCAAGATTTGAATATGAAGGAGGTAGAACGAAGTGACAGGGTAAGAAATGCAAATGGAGAAATAAGTACAAATACTTTAATTAAAATATATCTTATAGAATATATAAAGACCAGATTCAGAAAGCCTATTGAAACAATCGTCTTAATAATTCCATCAATAGAGAATACATTTGAAGAATTTTCTTCTATACTTATAATAGAATCTGAAATATTAATTAATTTTGAAAAACAAATGTCAACATCTAAAAAATCACTCCCAACATCACGAATACTAGTGGACACAAGAGAGTTTATATTAATTAGTTGCTCGCATATAAAAAAACTTGAGTTCATACAAATTCCAATTATAATAAGTTTTATAATAAATTTACCAGGACTTTGAGATTCAGTGATTGCAAGACTTGCAAGAAGATGTTTAACTGCAAAATATAAGACAAAACCGATTAAAATCGCATTTGAAATTAACAAAATCCCGATTAGATGTAGCATTTCCAAATAGTTTTTCAAGATAAGTAGAATGCAGTATATTAGTATCTATAAAAGAAATTTCATCAAGTGCAGTATAAATAGAATTATCTATTGATGAAAATAGGGAACTAAAGAGCTCTGTAATTGTAGACAAGATACTATTTCCCATAAATTACGAACACCTCCTTTTAAAAATATTAGTCAATCAAACCTTTAATTAAACTTACAATAAGGTCAAGTGCTAAGATAAAAGCATAAGACACAATAGATGTTCTAATAAGCTTCTTACCAGTTCTAATTTTTTCTTCATCTCCAAAACTAAATTTTTGCATTAAAAAGCCAGAGCCAATAGCAACTGCTGCAATAGGCGTTGCTATTGCTATGATATATGATTTAATATCATCAAAAGCATCCATTAATTTGCTTATAAGTTTAGGATATGCCGCAAGTGAAACTGAGTTATAAAAAAACAATGTAAAAGACATAATAAATAGAATAAATAAAATATAATAAAAAATTTTTTTCATAGTAAAACCTCCTTAATGTTTATTACAAAATTAAATTTGCATATCTTTATCTAATATAAAATATGGGACTAAATCTATTTTTTGTGGTTGCATAATAGAATTTCCAGTAGATAAAAATGCTAAGCATGAAAATGTATTAAGTCTTTGAGTGAAAAAGTTTGTATCAAACATGAAATCAAATTGAGTATAGGAATTTAAACTTTCAGAAAAATTTGGCTTCTCATAACTTAAAATGCTAGATAGAGAAGAAAACTTAGGATCTTTAGAACTTTCAGAAATGCTCTTAGAATATTTTTGTTTTTCTTCCTTGCCAAGTTGCTTTTGTGCATCCTCAATTGTAAATGTATCATCGGTTCTAAACCAGAATTTATTTATAAGATTTTGAATAATAACTTTGACAGTATATTGGTTATTAATAGAATTTAAAAGTGATGTATAGCTTTGAGTTGCAACAATATTTATACATTTCGCTTCTCTAGATTGTGCAAAAAAATCTGCATCAGTATCTGTGACATACTCATGATATTCATCACTAATAAAACATACACTTCTCATATTTGCTTTGCTTCCTTTTGCAAGTCTTGCCATTACCTCTGTTTGAAAATCTAGTTTAAGGTAAGCTGCAATTATTTTAGAAAGATTCCTGTATTCTGCAATATTCATATTCAAAACAATAATTTTTCCTTTTTCAATCATTTCTTCAAAACCAAAAAAGTTCAATTCATCTTTTTTAGGGGAAAAAGTATTTAGAATATCATAATCTGAAATAAATGTGCCGGTGATTCTTGTTATTTCAGACTTTAATATACTAGAAGTTCTTGAATCTAAGGAATTAAATTCTTTCTCAAAAAACTCAATAGAAGAAAGCAAATCATGTACATCATGATGAGAAAACTTGCCTAAAAGAAATTCTTTCCTAAGTAAATTTATTTTACTCATATAATAATCAGGCATAGTGATGAGCTTATGTAGTTCAGAAAAAGTAACATATCCATCATTATATAATCTACAGAATTTTATACATTCACTCAAAACCTGTTCTGCCTTATCAATCCAGTAACTTTCGCTGTTATTTTTAGAAAATAGAGTAAGTATTGTTTTAAGCCTATTTGCTAAAATTGCTGGTTTAAGATTTGGCTTATCTAGTGGATTATATTTTATATTACCACCAAGTTCAATTACAACAAGGTCCTCCTCTCTATGAAAGTACTCTGCATACTTTTTTACTTGTGCATAATAGTTACCTTTAACATCTAAAATGAGCATTCCTAATTTTTTCTTATCATCATCACATCTGTATTTAATTAGCTGTTTTATAAAAGGATACATTATAGAACTAGTTTTGCCTGAGCCGATTGTGCCAGTAATCAAAATATTTTGATAAAGGCTAGCTTCTGGTAAGATAATTGGAGCTCCACTTTTATCATTTGAAACTAAAATCGATAAATCATCTTTTTTATACTGAGTTATTTTTTTATTTAATTTTTTTTTAGTAAAAAGTGTGGAATATAATAAATTAGTACAAATAAGAGAAGAAATGATTGTAATTGGAATATAGATGATTTTAAGTTTAAGCCATACATCAGGGTATTTTTCACAAATATTAAAAGGATGTACTGCAAAGGAAATCATTATATTATCAGATGTATAAATTTCATGAAAAAGCAAAACATAGAGTGCAAGAAAAATAAACATGAGTGCAAAATTAAAAATCACTCTCTTAAAAAAAGTGTTTACAAACATAAAAACCTCCATAAATTAATTGGGAATATTGAATTTTGATTTGTGTGAATCTTTAAAAAATACTATATCGGTAAATGAATAAATTGAATAAAAAACGATAAAAGTATTGATAATAAAAGATATAAAGAACAAATTTGTTAATGTTAGTATATATATCACCACCTTAAATTCCGGCAACAAAAGATATGATACAACAAATTTTTCAATTTGTCTATACATTTTTCAAAAAATGTGTTAAAATATTTTCGAATATAAAATAAAAAGGAGAATTTTAATATGGAAATTAGTAAAGATATGACAATTGGTGAGTTATTAGAAAAAGCACCAGAAAAAGCAGATATTTTATTAGAAGCAGGAATGCATTGTTTAGGCTGCCCAGCATCACAAGCTGAAACAATAGAAGAAGCATGCGAAGTACATGGAATAGATGTAGATGAAATAATAGAAAAATTAAACAGTTAGTCAGATTTTTAAGCATATTCTAAAAATTCCCATTGGAAAAAATGTCAAAAATTGTTATTGACAAAAATGAAAGTAATGGTATAATGAAAATAAGTTCAAAAAAGAAACTAGGAAAATGCTAATGCAAAAATATTTAATTTGCGTTCAGTGCTTTGTCGCTGGTTTTCTCTCCAGCGCACTTCACTTAAATTAAATATTTTTACATAGTAAATATAAAGTTTATTATTTGAAACAAAAAATAAAGGAAAACCAAAACCATGAAAGAAATAATAGTAACAAACGCTGAAACCCTTGCAGCTGTACACACACACACACACACACACACACATGTAGCTTA
>CANQLP010000045.1 GCA_947624725.1 uncultured Clostridia bacterium | reverse complement strand
CAAATCATATCAAAAAACTTGAAAAATAAGAGAAAATATATTATAATTTGACGTAAAATAGAATATTTATAAGGAGAAATTTATATGGAAAAAATACACATCAATATTAATATAAAAAAATATATATTATATTTTTTTTATATATGTATTATTATTGGAATAATTTTACATATTGTACCATTTTTCTATAATAGATCATTATGGGTAGATGAATCAATGTTAGCAAGTTCAATTTGTACTAGAGACTTTACAAGTCTAATTTCAAAACCATTAGATTGGGGACAAAGTGCACCCATAGGTTATTTATATATTGTAAAAATATTCACAATATTATTTGGTACTTCAGAGACAGTACTTAGATTGTGGTCACTAATAACATCGATTATATCTATATTGTTAGTTTATTTACTACTAAAAGATAAAGTTGAAAAACCTATAGCAATAGGTTTCACAGCATTTTTTTCATTGATGGATAGATACATATATTATGGATATGAGCTAAAACCATATATGTCTGATAATTTTTTCTGTTTAATAGTTCTAATACTATGGCAAAAATTTAAAGAAAATAAAATAAAACTATGGCAACTGATTTTAGCTTATTCAATAATAATCTGGTTCTCTTTTTCAGCTGTATTACTTATAGCAGCTTGCATGTTTATTCTGTGTTTTGAATATTTAAAAAAAATAATAAAAGATAAATCATATGGTTCAATTAAAAAATTAGGATGCTGTGGAATTGTTTTACTAAGTTTTATATTTAATTATGTATTCTGGCTTACTAAAACTACAGACAATGTAGGAGATGCAAGATACTGGGATTTAATAAAATTTCCATTAATTCCAAAATCTTTATCTGATATTACGCTTATATTTAAAATGCTTTTAAAATTTTTTAGTTTTTATCAATTTAAATTTATTGCTTTAGGAATAATTTTTTTAGTTGTTTACTATTTTATTATAATTATTAAAAATAAAAAAGATGAATCTAAAATATGTATTCCATTTATATTAACATTAATATTACTGCTATTTGCATCTTCATTAGGATTTTTTCCAATGCAAAGCAGATTATTACAGCCATTTACACTGATTACTTTAATTATAAGTGCTTTTGGATGTAATAATATAATAAATAGCATTGCAAATAAAAACTATCGATTTAAGAAACCACTTTTAATATTATTTTATGCAATATTATTTGCTGGCTTAGGAATTACTGGAATGCAAGGCTGCAAGAACTTATTTTCTTCACATGTTTATAGAATGGATGAAGAAGTAGAAAGTAATATTAATTATTTAAAACAAAATATGACTGAAAATGATGTGGTATATGTTTATAGATTTGCTATTCCAACATACTTATACGAAACAAATTATGAAATTTTATATAGCGATTTAGAAGAAAATGAAAAGACTGACGACTTAGTTCTTTTACCATATGTAAAAGGAAATACTATATTAGGACAACAACTATTAAATTTTCTTTATGAAAATCCATATGGTTATGAATTTGAAACTAATGAAGAGGCAATTAAAAATGATACTGATTTAATATCAGGATATGATAGCGTTTATATCTTTGCATCGCATGGTTATAAAGAAATGATACAAAAATTAATACTTGCATTAGAAGAAAAAGGAAATGTAGAAATAGTTAACCAAGAGTTTGGCCCAAATTTATATCATTTTACAAAGAAATAGAAAGGAAGAGGAAAACTCTATGAAAAAATTTTTAGTAGGCTATACAGGATTTGTTGGAAGCAATTTATGTTCAGAAGAAATATTTGATGGATTATATGATTCAAAAAATGTAAAAGAAAGTTATGAAACTAACCCTGATATTTTAGTATATAGTGGTGTACCGGCTCAAAAGTTTATAGCTAACAAATTTCCCGAGCAGGACTTTAAAATTATTCGAGATGCAATTGAAAACATAAAAAAAATAAATCCAAGAAAGGTTGTTTTGATTTCAACTATAGATATATATAAAGAACCAATAAATGTTGATGAAGACTCAGAAATCATTTTAGAAGATTTACAGGCATATGGAAAAAATAGATACTATCTTGAAAAATGGGTAAAAGAAAATTTTAATGATTATTTAATAGTTCATTTACCTGGATTATATGGGAAAAATATAAAAAAGAATTTTATATATGACTTAATAAATATTATTCCATCTATGTTAACTGAAGAAAAATACATAGAGATATTAAGTAAATATAGCCCTATTAAAGATTATTATACAAAACAAGATAATGGATTTTATCATGTAAAAGAACTAACCAATGAAGAAAGAAAACAACTAAAACAATTTTTTGATAAATTTGAATTTAATGCATTAAACTTTACTGATAGTAGGGGAGTATATCAATTTTACAATCTTAAATATTTATGGCAACATATTGAAATAGCAATAAAAAATAAAGTCAAAGTATTAAATCTAGCAACAGAACCTGTATCTATTTCTGAGATATACACATATATTAAAGGAAATAAATTTATAAACGAAATATCAAAAAATATACCATATTATAATTTTAAAACTAAATATGATTATTTATATAATGGAAAAAATGGATATATTTTTGATAAAAGTTTTATTTTAGAAGATATAAAAAAATTTGTAGAAGAAATGAATAAAAAGAATTAGTAAATAAGAAGGAAAATTTTATGAAATTATCAATTTCAAATATAGCATGGGATAAGTTGTATGATAAGGAAATGTATGAATATCTTTCTAGTAACAAACTGGATGGAATTGAAATTGCGCCTACACGAATAATTGAAGAAAATCCATATTATCATATAGATAAAGTTGAGCAGTTTGCACAAATGCTATATAAAAACTACAATTTAAAAATCAGTTCTATGCAATCAATTTGGTATGGTAAAAAAGAAAACATCTTTAAAAATATAGAAGAGAGAGAAGAATTAATAAACTATACAAAAAAGGCCATAGACTTTGCATATGCATGTAACTGTAAGAATTTAGTTTTTGGTTGCCCAAAAAATAGAATAATAAGTGAAGAAAAAAAAGATTACAACATAGCTATAGATTTTTTTAATAAAATAGGAAATTATGCTAATGATAAAGGAGTAGTCTTTGCAATAGAACCAAATCCAGTAATTTATAATACAAATTTTATAACAACTACATTACAAGCAATCAAATTAGTAAAGGAATTGAATAATCCTGGAATAAAAATCAATCTAGATATTGGTACTATGATTCAAAATAATGAAGATGTTGATATACTAAAAGAAAATATACCATTAATAAATCATATACATATAAGTGAACCAAATCTTGAGCCAATTAAGAAAAGAAAGTTGCATAAGGATTTAATAAAATTATTAAAAGCAAATAACTATGATGGATATATTTCAATAGAAATGAAAAATCAAAATAATATACAACAAGTTAAAACTATAATAGATTATGTTATTACATTAGTTAAAGGGGAAATACAATGATATATAAAGATTTAGATGGTGTACCAGATTTTGAATGTGAAGAATATGAAAAAAGAAAAACAAAATATTGTGTTTGTATACCTATTATTAATGAGGGTGAAAGAATAAAAAAAGAATTAGAAAGAGCAAAAAAAGCAAATATAAATCAAATAGCAGACATTATTATATGTGATGCTGGTTCTACTGATGGTTCAACCGATGAAGAAGTATTAAAATCATTTGGAGTTAATACATTACTTATAAAAAAAGGAGCTGGAAAACAGGGAGCACAACTTAGGATGGGGATTTGGTGGGCATTAAATAGAGGCTACGAAGGTATTATTACAATCGATGGAAACAATAAAGATAGTATTGAAGATATTCCCCAATTTATAGAAAAACTAGAAGAAGGATATGACTTTATACAAGGCTCTAGATTTATAAAAGGCGGACAGGCAATAAACACGCCAATAATACGATATATGTCTGTCAAATTAATACATGCACCTATTATATCTATTACTGCAGGAAAAAGATATACAGATACAACAAATGCCTATCGAGCATACTCAAGAAAATATTTAACACATCCCGAAGTTCAACCTTTAAGAGATATCTTTGTAACATATGAACTTCTTGCATATTTATCTGTAAAAGCAGACCAGTTAAAATTAAAAACTTGTGAAATACCTGTAAAAAGAGAATACCCAAAGAAGGGAAAAACACCAACCAAAATAAGTTTTTTAAAAGGAAATGGTGATTTATTGAAAATTTTATTTAAAAACTTGTTCCATAAATATGATGTTAAGTAGAATATATAAGAACTTACATATTTATTTTTATTAGAAATATTAAATAAAGAAATATATAAATTTAGAAAGAAGGAAACAATGAAATATGACAAGATAATATTGGGAGCAGGAATTTATGGATTATATTCAGCTCTTTTCTGCGGAGAAAGAAATCAAAAAGTCCTAGTAATTGAAAAAGAAAATGAAGCATTTAAAAGAGCAACATATATTAATCAGGCAAGAGTACATAATGGATACCATTATCCAAGGTCTTATTCAACAGCTATTAAATCTGCAAAATATTTTGAGAGATTTAATGAAGCATATGGTTTTTCAGAATTAACAAATTTTGACCAAATATATGCAACATCAACAAACTTTTCATGGACAAACGCAGAACAATTTAAAAAATTTTGTAAAAATGCAGAAATAAAATGTGAGGAAATACCAACACAAAAATATTTTAAAGAAGGCTCTTGTGATGGCTGCTTTTTGACAAAAGAATATACTTATGATGCTCAAATTTTAAAAAATTATTTTTTGGAAAAAATTTTGAAATTAGATAATGTAGAAATAAAATATAATTGCAATATATCAAATATTGTTAAGAAAAAAGAATTTTATGAAATAGAATTAGACACAGGAGAAACATTTGTGGGGGGGTATATTTTAAATGCAACCTATGCTTCTGTAAATCAAATTTTAAACTATCTTGGATATGAACCATTTAAGATTAAATATGAATTATGTGAAATAATATTATGTAGTGTTAATGAAAAATTAAAAAATGTAGGAATTACAGTTATGGATGGACCATTTTTTTCAATTATGCCATTCGGAAAAACAGGATATCACTCTTTAACCTCAGTTACATTTACTCCACATATAACTAGCTACGATTCATTACCTACATTCGAGTGTCAAAAACATAGTAATGGATTTTGTACAAAGGAATGCTTAGGAAATTGTAATGAATGTCCTGCTAAACCTAAAACAGCATGGAATTACATGTTTAAACTTGCAAAGAAATATTTAAAAGATGAATATGAATTTAAATATGAAGGTTCACTTTTCTCTATGAAACCAATATTGAAAACTTCAGAAATAGATGACTCAAGACCTACAGTAATTAAACAATTTTCAACGAATCCAACTTTTATAAGTGTTTTATCAGGAAAAATAAATACAGTATTTGATTTAGATGAGGTGTTAAAATGATTATTAATAAAGAAAAGAATTTTGTATCTGCTGTTATATATATTCATAACAACGAAAAAGAAATAGGTAATTTTTTAAAAAAAATAAGTAATACATTAAGTGAAAATTTTGAAAAATATGAAATTATTTGTGTTGATGATAAATCAACAGATAGTAGTGTTGAACAAATAAAAAAAGTTTCTAATGATATAGTAGATTCCACAATAAGCATAATAAATATGAGCTATTATCAAGGATTAGAACTTTCAATGAACGCAGGAATAGACTTAGCTATTGGAGATTTTGTCTATGAATTTGATAATGTTTATATTGACTACGATTTGGAGTTACTAATGAAAATCTATAATGTTGCATTAGAAGGATATGATATAGTGAGTGCTACGTCTAATGCAAAGAAAAGATTCACATCTAAAATATTTTATACTATATTTAATAGAACCTCTAATAATGTTTATAAAATTAACACAGAAACTTTTAGAATATTATCTAGAAGAGCTATCAATCGTGTAAAATCAATAAATATAAATATTCCATATCGTAAAGCTGTATATGCAAGTAGTGGACTAAAATTATGCACTATTAAATATAAAGTAGTAAAAAATATAGAACAAAAAATTCCAAAAGAAATTATAGATACAAAAAAAGAACTAGCAGTTGATTCTATTGTTTTATTTACAGATGTTGCATATAAATTTGCAATTACTATGGCAATGATAATGATGGCTGCAGTGATTTTAACTGTAATTTATACTATATATATTTTTCTATGTAAAAAGCCAATAGCAGGTTGGACAACCACAATGCTTTTAATATCTTTTGCATTTTTAGGTGTGTTTTCAATATTGACTATTATGATTAAATATTTATCTATATTAGTTAATTTAATTTTTAAAAAACAAAAATATATAATTGAATCTATCGAAAAGATAAAATAACGTAAAAAATCATATAATATTCATAAATAAAATATTGATTTTTTTGTAAAATTATGTTATATTAATAATAGCAATATTTTTTATAAAAATGCATATAATAGTATTGCTATCAAGATAGCATAAAAAAAGTGGTGAACCCAGCCAAAAATTGGGACTTAAAAAAGCGGTGAATCCAGCCATTAAATTGGAACTAAAAAAAGCGGTGAACCCAGCCAAAAATTTGGGACTTAAAAAAGTAAGATTAGAGACTAAACTCTAATCTTTTTTATATTTGCAATAAATATAATTTATCAACAATAAATGCCAATATTTTACAAAAAAATATTGATTTTAGCTTATATGTAGTATATAATGTGATAGGAGGATAAATAATGATAATAAATTTAAAAGTTGTTAGAGTAAATTCAGCTTATTGTGATTATTTAAGAAAATTTGATAATAAAGTTGCCTATAACAAAAATGAAAAAGAGCTAAGGCCTTTTATAGGAGTATTATTTAAAATCGAAAAATGTGAATATTTTGCACCTTTATCAAGTCCAAAGGAAAAGCATAAAAAAATGAAAAATACGTTGGACTTTTTAAAAATAAAAAATGGAGAATTGGGAGCTGTAAATTTTAACAACATGATTCCTGTAAAAGAAAACAATTATACATTAATTAACTTAGATAAAGTACCATTAACAATTTCAGAACAAAAATATCAAAAATTATTAAAAGAACAGCTATCTTGGCTAAATAAAAATTACAATCAGGTAAAAGATAAGTCTTTAAGATTGTATACATTATATAATAGTAAAAGGTTACCAATTAATATTAGAGGAAGATGCTGTAATTTTAAATTATTAGAGAAAAAGTGTAATGAATATTTTAAACAACCCAAATAAATTTTCCAATATTGCTTGATTTTTAGTAAAATATATGGTATATTTAAATATGTTATTGAATATATGAATTTAATTAATTCAGAGTTAGGAGAGAAAAATGACAGTAGTAAAATATATAGTATTAGCAATATACATAGTAGTATGCATAGCATTAATTTTAGTTACAACATTCCAATCAAAGGATAATAGTAATTCTGCAGAAGATACTTATGAGAATCCAAGTTCAAATAAGTATTATCAAAAAAATAAAGGAAGAACAA
>CANQLP010000044.1 GCA_947624725.1 uncultured Clostridia bacterium | reverse complement strand
ACGACAAAAAGACACATGATAAATTTCATGCATCTTTTGTCATACGACAAAAAACAGCACAAATTTCATGTGTCTTATCTAAATTTTCGTATCTTAAATTATCCCCTAAACTACCTGTGTGTGTGTGTGTGTATTTTAATATTTTTTTATAGAATTTTCAAACATATAAAAAATCAAGCAAAACCATATCTCTAATAGATTTGACTTGCTTGATTTCTCGTAACTAAATGCATGTAAATTTACCCTGTTAGAGACGAGTAAGAGACACATAAGAAACAAAACTATTTTATTTTATGATTCAAATTATACTCGTCTATTCTTCCTATTGTATAAATTTTTATAGTGTAGCCCTTTAACATTTTTAATAATATGATATTGTAAAAATTTAAGTCTTTGATTATCCTTTGTAAAATCATTTCTTTTTCACTTTTCAATAATATCCCTCCTTTTAAAAGAGATATCTCTTTTTTATATTATATCATATTATGTAAATTAGTTTAACTACTTTATAGATTAGTTATTCTTGAGTTTCTTTATTAACTCATCTATGTATTTTTCTTCTTCTGGTTTTGAAAAAACATGATATTTCTCGACATATTGTTCCTTTTCATCCAAGTATAATCGTAATCCATTATAGTCCTTTCTATCCAAATACTTTCTTACATCTCGAATGATTTCAAGAGATAATTTGTAATTTTCTTCCATATTTATATCACCAAAGCAATTATATCATAAAATATCTTAATCACACAATAGTTATAATTAATGTATCTTAAAGCACAAATAGTTAAAATATAAACAAGTTCATTATAAAATAGATATATAAGAAAGGTGGTGAGAAACTTGATATATTTGAGAGTAAAAGAAATATTGAAAGAAAAACATAAGACAAAATACTGGTTCATAAAAAACATGGAAGGAGGTTATCAAGCACTTTCTCATTTAATTAATAATCAGACAATATCTATTCACTTTGATACTTTAGATAAAATTTGCAATGTTCTTGAATGCCAACCAGGCGATATTATTGCAAAAAAATAAAACAAAAGGACTAGCTTATTAATTCTAAAAGCTAGTCTTTTTTTGTTTTTATCCTTAAATAGATTTTTACCTATAATGGTTTATATAACCACCTCTTAAATAATTCTATTGTTTTTTTCAAATCATATTTTTTATTTAATTTATCTACTTCCTCTTCATTACCATTTGCAAAAATCAATAAAAGACTTTTTCTTAAGTAAACTTGTGTGTCATTTAATTCATCTAAACTTTGTAAATTTTCTAAATTTTCAGCAATTTTTTCATCAAAATCAATATTGCTTTCATTATCATTCATAAAATTCTCCCTTTATTTTATTATGGCTCTCATAATATATTACCATATTGGAAATGATAAAATCAATAAAAACACAAAAAAGAGGTAATTGCATGAATAAATATAAGAATAAAAGTAATATTTCTGGTATCATTATTAAAAAAGCCAGATTAAACAAAAATCTATCTTTTGAAAATCTATCAAATAAGTTAGATTTAATGGGAATTACTTTATATCCAAATGACTTATTTTTAATTGAAAATGAAAAAAGAATATTAAAAGATTTTGAATTAATCGCAATTTGCGAAATTTTAGAAATCGATATTGAAAAAATAAGAAAAAGATTATAATGAGGGTGTAAATATAACCCCTCATTATTTATTATACTTTACACAATTTCAACTTGTATTGCATCTATTTCTTTTCCAAATATTCCTGCATATCCATTAATAGCATCATTTATATTATATTGTGTTATCCAACCAAGCCAACTTCCATTTAAGGTATGTACTCTGTATCTAGCTGTTCCTTTAGTTGATTTTATTACTATTCCGTCTATTGGTTTTCCAAGTATTCCTGCGAAATTATCTCCTGAACTATCTTTTTCTCTATCTGTAATTTCTCCAAGCCATCTACCGTTCTTTGTATGTACTCGATAAACAAGCTTTCCTGCATCTTCCTCTTTTCCTACTGTATTTCCTCTAAATCCACTTATAGCCTTACCAAATACTCCAGCATAATCTGTTGTATTTACTACATCTGGATACCATTGTCCTGCATAGGCTTGATACTTCACATCTATTTTATTTTGAGGTATTGGTTCAGGTATAGGTTGTATTTCTTCCTTATGTACTTCTATTTTACAATATTCACATATTGCTTCTGCAATTCCTTCAGATGCTTTATTAGCAAAATCTTCAGTTAATATAAGTGGAGTATCGTTTGCATTATCCATAAATCCACATTCAACTAAACAAGCTGTCATTTTGGTATTTCTTATTATTGCAAAATCTCCTAACTTAACTCCTCTACTTCTCAATCCTGTTTTTTCTACAACTTTATTCTGGACCTTTCTTGCAAGGTCTCCTGTTGTTCCATTTAAGCAAGCTGAATTATATACAAATGTTTCAATACCAGTTCCTCCACCTGCATTATGATGTATTGATACTACCAAGTCTACATTAGCATTATTAGCATTTCTTGTCCTTGTACTAAGTGGTATATCTGTATTTCCTGATACATCATCTAGTCTTATAGTTTCAATTCCACTTGCATTTAGTATGTTACATACTTTTATTGCAACTCTATTATTCAAGGTCCATTCTCTTGTTTCGTTTTCATCAAATTGTTTTGCACATCTTTTTCCTGCAGTATATAAGCCATGTCCTGCATCTATTGCTACTTTCATATTCTCATCCTCCTAAATAAAAAATAAATACCAGAAGAATTTTTATTTTTCTTCCGGTATTTTTAAGATACAATAAATATTTTCTTGTATCAGTTCTCCTTATTAATTAATTTTGTAAATACTTGATGAAATCCTGTACTAGCTAATCCACTAAACATTCCTGCTAATATAACAGTTCCATTTATATTATCTAAATTCATTAGAATATTTGTTACAGTTCCTAATACTAGCATTATTAGTGGTATGTACTTATTTGGAATAAAATCTAAACTGTGTTTTATTACATATCCTACACATAAACAAATTCCAAATACTATAACTACTAAATATTCATTCAATACACTTATATCCATAATACTTGTCCTCCTTTCTATAATCCTAATTTTGCCAAAAAATAACCCAAAATTGCTGTAACAATTCCGAGTTCCAATTAATTTGATTAAATTTTCCCAGTTCTTACCTGGTTTTTCCTCAATATTTTTTAATCTTGAATTCATATCATTTACATCTTCTCTTGTTGCTTTTGTTTCCATTGCAACTTCTTTTACTGCTAATGTAAGATCATGTATATTTTCAAGTTTTTTATCATGTTCATTTAATTTTGTAGTATTTGATTTTGCTCTTTCTTCAAGTTTAATGACTCGTTCAGCCAAATTATCCAGATCTTGCATCTTTACACCTCTTTTCCTTAGTTAATTAATACCCACTCTTGTCCGTTTCCGATAATATGCCTCAGCTTCACTCGGTTGTCCTTGCTCATCATATTTTAATACTTTTGTTACATTTTCTGGTAATGTGTTAAAATTAAAATAATCTTCTTTAAAGTTAATTATAAATAATAATATATTAGATGTATCAAAGGCATTCTCGAAATTAGCTTTCCATACTGCTTTATTCAATAAGCATAAATATACATCATTATTTATCATTGCACCATCACCATATTTCATAGAAAATGTAAATTCTATAATTTTAGTAAAAGTTTTTTCTTCTGGGTCGAAACAGTATACGGTACTTTCATTTACATTTCCACTAGATACGGGGTCAGATATACCATAAAAATATAATTTATTCTTATAAGGTAATACATCGGTTTTATCTTTTCCGAGATTAAATTTTAATTTTAAAAAACTATTGTAATTAAATAAATTTTCCATGGTATTTTTATCTATATCATATTTAAAAATACCTTCGGTATAATAATCTGCTCCGTCAATAGAACCTCCTGTTATATATAAATTATTATCAATTGCTGTTATTAGCCCTAAATATTCAGAAATAAATATAGTCATTTGAGACGACTTAAATGTGTATATATTTGTAATTAAATTAGAAGTGGTAACTAATTTATCAATATATATATTGTAATAATCACAGTATAATATATAAATATCAGTACCTATTAAAATACATGATGAAGGATTATTACTTCTTGTGGTTGTTATAGGTGATAAATATTTATTATTTTCTAAATCTAAAACATATATTTTGTTTTCTTTACTTCCAGCAAACATATATAATTTATTATCTAAATAAACTGTATCAGTAATAGGGCTATCGCAAAAAGATGAGTTCACTTTTGTTGTCCATGTGTTTTCTTTTGGATTATATTCATAATTATGTATTATACTGTCATAAGTTTTTGTTACTACTATTGTATTTTTATCTGGTCTACTTGTAACTGGAGAATGTGCTTTTTGATTTTTACTACTTGCATAAGATGTATTATCATTTCCTGGTACAACTGTATTCGTATTAATAAAATTAGTTAAACCTCCGAGATGGAAATGGATTTTCATTTAATCCAAAATAAATACTATCTTTATCTATTTTCTTGTCAGTTTTAATCCAAATGCCTTCCTTTTTAGAGGGCTCGTTCATCTGTTGGTATATCTTATAGAGTACCCCCCCCCCGCATTTTTTATGTTAAGTTTTCCTATCATTATTCAATGCCTCCTTTTATTGTATTTTTATCCACTCTTGACCGTTTCCGATAATAAGCTTCTGCTTCACTTGATTGACCTTGGTCATCATATTTTAATACCTTTGTTACATATTTATAAAATTCCTCTGATTTATAGTATTTATCAGATATATCAAATTTTAAATATAATATATTTTGTGTAGGTGTACCCGGTGCATATGGTATTTTATATAATTTATTTCCAGGTTCTTTACAAGATATAGCATATAATCCATCATTTAAAGCTGCCCCAGTAACATTTCCAGAAGTTAAATAGCTTGTTTTTAATTCAGAAATAGCTGTAAATGTACTTTCATTTATATTATATTTGTAATAATTACTTGTCGGGTGTACGATATATAAATCACCATCTAACACTCCCCAAACTGCAGAAGTTTGTATTAATTCAAAATTACTAGAAGTTGGTGAAGGAACTGCTTTTATATCAAATGTTTCAGAACCAGTTTGAGTAGCTTCATAAAAACTTTTTCTATTATCAGGTGTTCTACTTATAAAAATCTTATCATTATATTCTTCAAATAAACTATACAAATCGATAGCCTCATCTAAAGTCGCTACATTAAAAGCTCCAGTTATTATTTTAGTTGCTACTCCATCTACTATTTTATATAAACTATTATCAGTATCTTTAATTCCATATACTCCTTGTTTAGTTTCAAATATTCTGGTCATACCCGCAGTTACATTATGAGTAGTATAACTATCATTACTAGTGTCAATTACATAATATTTTGAATTATTAGCTGGTTCCTTAAAATATATTTTTTTATTACAATATAAGATGTCGTCTATGCAAGCAGTATCATTACTAAATGCTGGTAAATTTATAGTAGTCCATGTGTTACTATTTCTATTATATACATGAATATAATTATTATTTTTTAGACTGATTGTAAAGGTTACACAATATAATTTATCGTCTCCTCCAACGGCATAATACTTATCAATATATCCAGTAAATGATTTTGGAGCTGTACTCACTTGTTCCCATGTTCCAGTAAATTCTCCTGAAGAACTTATAGCATCTACCGTTCCAAAATATATATTTTCATCTTCAGTCTTTTTGTCTGTCTTTATCCAAATTCCAAATTTTTTATTTGGTTCATTAATTTGTTGATAGATTTTTACTAGTAATCCTTTCGCTCCTTTACTATTTTTTAGTGTACTTATCATAAAAATACACCTCCATTATTCTTGTTCTAATAGTTTTTCTACTTCTGCTCTTATAATTTCTGGGACATCTTCTATTGTTTTAAGCCCCTTTTT
This sequence comes from uncultured Clostridia bacterium, assembly GCA_947624725.1. The sequence goes on along the minus strand of CANQLP010000044.1, from coordinate 1,602 downwards.
TATTAAATTATAATAAATCTTTGCCATTATTAATTACCTCCTAATATCATTTCATAAACTTCTGCAAGTGCAAGTTCTACTTCTGTTACTTCCTGTCTACTTGCAGGTTCTTTCATTTTATTTTCTTCATATTGTTTGTATAATATAGTTACATCTTCTTTGTATTCTTCAGGTACATCTTCAAGTTTTATTTCTTCAATTATTACTTTCTGTAAATAGTCTTGTTCTATTAATTCTTTAATTTGTGCTTTTGCATTTTCCTCATAACTTAAATTTTTATTTGGTATATAAGGCTCATATTGATGTATCCACCTTTTACCTTCATTTAGGATATAATATCCATTTTCTGTTATTTCATATGTATACTTTTCTTCCATTTAATTTCCTCCTTAAAATTTTTATTTATATTAATTGTTAATTAATATCTTAATTTAATTTATTCCAAGATACTCCGTCTCCTACATATCTTTCTGTTGTTTCATCTAATACTCCCTCATCTGTGTATATATCTATTTGCTTTATTGCATTTTGCAAATTTTCTTGAGTGTATATATTATGCATATCCATAATTAAATAAATACAATTAGTAATTGTATAATCTTCTATTGGAGTTATTTTTGCTATATTTCCAGATTTAAAATCTATTATATAAGCAATGTCTCCATCACTACATATAACTTGGGTAGTTGTTATATTTGTAAGTTTTTTATCTAATATTGTATAAGTATCTTCTGCTGTATTATGTTGATATATTGTATTATTTGATTGTTTAATATAAAAATTGTTTGTACCTATGGAACAAGCATGAGATTGATTGGTTAAAGATTGTGGATTTGTATTCAATTTTGTATAAGTTTGATTCGCAGTGTCGTATTCATAAGCATTTGTTCCGTCATATAAATATATCATACTATCTCTAGTTGTTAATACAGAACCAGGAATAGGTGAATTTGTAAGATTTAAAAGTACTTTGGTATCTATATTAAAAGTATATACTTTTGTTGTTGAATTAACATTATAGTCGTCCTGTCCTCTAAAAAAATACATTAAATTTCCTACTTGACACATCTTTGATAGACATAAATAAGTATTTCCACCAGTTTTAAAAGTTTCATTATATATTGTAGTTTGTACATTATCGTTTTTACTCCATTTAATAATACCTACACCATAATAATCTGTACGACTTGCATCATAATAGCAACCTGCATAAAAATTAGTATCATCATTACTTATTCCTGCAAAATCTACTATATTCACATTTTGTTGGTCACTAAATCTATAAGATAATTGAGTAAATTGTCTATCAGTTATATCAAATCTGTAACGCATATTATAAATTGGACCTCCCCAATTTGAAGTTGCTCCAGTATATAGTTTATCTTTATCTGCTCCAGCAGCAAAACGCTCTACATAATTATAAAAATCAGAAGGTAGTGTTTTAGGTAATTTTGCAAAATTTTCATCTATTTGTACACCAGATATATTAGATTTGTAATATTTATCACAAAAATAAATACTATTCTTATCTATTTTCTTGTCAGTTTTAATCCAAATGCCTTCCTTTTTAGAGGGCTCGTTCATCTGTTGGTATATCTTATA
>CANQLP010000043.1 GCA_947624725.1 uncultured Clostridia bacterium | reverse complement strand
GGAACTATTAACTGTACGATAACAGTAAAGGATCCATATAACGGCTCATGTTCAGGTACTTGTAATGGTACAAAAGTCCCATGTGGTGCTGCAAAATGGTGTAATGGTTCTACATCTGTAAAGATGCGTTGTCAGACACATAATCATTACAACGACGATGCTGGTTATGTCTATGGTACTAAAGGTACCTTACGCACAGACGGTCAGCTTCAACCCAGTAGATATTATCAAACCTCTGGTCAGAATAAAAAATGTGCTCTTTGCAATAATTGGTGCACTTGGTATGCATACCAAGCGTTCCCTGGAGGGACAAGACCAGACGGTTCGCTTGATTGGTACGAGGCTCCTGGGGAATGGTTTACTCTATGTGATACACATTACAAACAGTACGGCACTTATTTCTTGAGTGTTAAAAATTTAAGGGGGTGCTACCAAGTTCAGACGGGACAGGGCTCAAATGCCATATGCGCAGTTTGTGGTCAACCTTCTACAGCAACAGAACGGTTGGTATGACTATACAATAAATATTTGCCCACATGGCAAAACATCAGGCCACTACTATTGTTCTACGCATAATAAGGATTGTGGTCAATCGACAACTCATACCTAATCACATCATAATAAATTTTGCACTTAAATATTAGTCTTATCTAATATTTAAGTGCTTTTTAAAACTTCACACAAATTACTTGCAAAATCTACATACAAGATATATAATATAGACGAATTTAAGAAAAAGGAGTTTGATTTCTTTGACACCACATAATGAAGCAAAGTTAACGGAAATAGCAGATACAGTCATAATGGCAGGAGACCCAATGCGAGTAAAATATATTGCCGAGAAATATTTATCTGATTATAAATTAGTAAATAAAGTAAGAGGAATGTATTGCTATACTGGATATTATAAAGATAAGAAAATATCAATTATGGCTCATGGTATGGGAATCCCTAGCATGGGAATATATTCTTATGAGTTATTTCATTTTTATAATGTAAAAAATATTATAAGAATTGGTTCATGTGGTGCACTTTCTACTAAGCTAGAATTAAACGACTTAGTTCTTGTAAATAATTCATATACAGAAAGTACATATGCATTTAGTTTTGATAACAAAGAATGTAATTGTGCATTTTCAAGCGATGAATTAAATAATATAATCGAAAATACAGCAGATAAAAATAATATAAAATATGTAAAATGTGATACACTTTGTAACGAGTGTTTTGATCCATATTTACCAGATAAGGATGCAGTTTTAAGACGCAAAAAAGTGCCTATGGAATTACTTGCATCAGAGATGGAAGCTTTTGCACTATTTTATAATGCAAAAAGAGAAGGGAAAAGTGCCGCATGCCTTTTGACAGTTGTAGATGTACCAAAAGAAGAAAAAGGACTTACTCCAGAAGAAAGAGAGAAGTCTCTTAATAAAATGATTGAACTTGCACTAGAAAGCAGTATAAATATTAATTAATAAAGGAGAAATGAAAAATGGAAAACGAAATTAAAATTTTTGGACATAAAGCGCCAGATACAGATTCTATTACATCAAGCATAGTAATGGAAAATCTAGAGAAAAAATTAGGAAACACAAATGTAAAGGCTTATAAACTAGGAAAAATAAATAAAGAAACTGAATTTGTTTTAAATTATTTCAATGTAAAAGAACCAGAGACATTAGATGAAGTCGCAGAAAAAGAAAATGTAATTTTAGTAGATCACAACGCTTTTACACAAAGTGTTTCAGGCATAGAAAAAGCGAATATATTAAAGGTTGTAGACCATCACTGCATAACATCATTTGAAACAAGTGCACCTTTATATTACCTAGCAGAGCCTCTAGGATGCACAGAGACGATTCTTTATAAATTATACAAACAAAATAATGTAGAAATAGACAAAACAATTGCTGGACTTATGGTTTCTGCAATTATCTCAGACACATTACTTTTTAAATCACCTACTTGTACAGAAGAAGATAAAATAGCAGGAAAAGAGCTTGCAAAAATAGCAGGAATAGATTTAGAAAAATACGGAATGGATATGCTTAAAGCTGGAACAGATTTAAGTGAATTTACAGCAGATGAAATAATCTCATTAGATTCTAAAAAAATAGAACCAAATCGGAATAAATGTTCAAGTCGCTCAAGTAAATACAGCATCAATTGAAGATGTATTAGTAAAACAAGAAGAACTAGAAAATGCTATGAAAAAATATATTCAGGAAAACGGTATAAATTTATTCATGTTTGTAATTACTAATATTGTTACAAGCGATTCAGAAGCAATAGTTTTAGGAGATAGAACAGATTTAGCAGAAAAAGCATTTAATGAAAGAATTGTAAATAATAGAATGCTTTTAAAAGGTGTTGTATCAAGGAAAAAACAAATTTTCCCAAATATAATTGAAAATGCATAAAACCAAAAGGAGGAGAATATAATGCCAAATGTTAAAGTAGATTTAAGTAAAGCAAGTGTTCCTATGGAAGACATTTTAGAATACAAAGATGAAGTAAAGGAAATGGATAAAATATTAAGAGAAGATCCTAATAGTCAAAATAACTTTTTAGGCTGGATTGAACTTCCAACAAATTATAACAGAATTGAGTTTGAAAGAATAAAGAAAGCAGCAGCAAAGATTCAAAAAAATTCGGAAGTATTTATTTGTATAGGAATTGGAGGCTCTTATTTAGGAGCAAGAGCAGTTATTGAAGCTTTAACAAGTACATTTTATAATTATAAAAAGCAAAAAACACCTCAAATATTATATTCAGGTAATAATATAAGTCCAACTTATTTGAATGAATTAATAGAACTTGTTGGAGATAGAGATTTTTCTGTAAATGTAATTTCAAAATCTGGAACTACAACAGAACCAGGGATAGCATTTAGAATTTTCAGAGAGATACTAGAAAATAAATATGGAGTAGAAGAAGCAAGAGAAAGAATTTATGTTACAACAGATAAATCTAAAGGAGCTTTAAAAGAATTATCTGAAGAGGAAGAATATGAAACTTTTGTTATTCCTGATAATATCGGTGGTAGATATTCAGTTTTAACTGCAGTTCGGACTTCTACCTATTGCAGTAGCTGGAATAAATATTTCTGATTTAATGCAAGGAGCAAAGGATGCACAAGATAAATATGCAGACAATAATTTAAAATATAATGAATGTTATCAGTATGCAGTTGTAAGAAATATATTAAATAAACGCCAAAAAGAAATTGAAATCTTAGTAAATTATGAACCAAAATTGCATTATTTTACAGAATGGTGGAAGCAATTATTTGGAGAAAGCGAAGGAAAGATGTATAAGGGAATATTCCCAGCAGGTTGTGATTTTACAACAGATTTACATTCTATGGGACAATATATTCAAGACGGAAGAAGACATATTTTTGAGACAGTTATTAATATTGTTGAACCACTATCAGATATTACCATAAAAGAGGATGCAGATAATTTAGACGGATTAAATTATTTAGCAGGTAAAACTATGGATTTTGTAAATAAGAAAGCAATGGAGGGAACAGTTGAAGCTCATGTTACGGGAAAGGTTCCAAATATAATAATAAATGTTGATAGACTAGATGAAAAAGCAGTAGGACATCTTATATATTTCTTTGAACTTGCGTGTGCTATGTCTGGAAGTATTTTGGGAGTAAACCCATTTAATCAGCCAGGAGTAGAAGAATATAAAAAGAATATGTTTAGATTACTTGGAAAACCAGGATATGAGAATAAATAAATAAGAAAAAATATTTACCAGTTAATGGTAAATATTTTTTTGCCCTTAAAGCTAGTTAATTATGAGGTATTTATTTACTTATACAGATTAATCGACATAAAACAGGAAGGATTTACAAATTATGTGTCGAATATTATAATGTACCGAGTGAGAAAAGAAGTATTTAAACGAAAAACATTGAAAAACACTTTGTATACATAAAGATGGAAAGGATTAAATTATGCGATATGATAACAGCATACTAGATGAGATTAAAGCAAATCTCAATATAGTAGATGTAATTTCTGGATATGTTAATTTAAAAAGGCAAGGAAGAAATTATTTTGGATTATGCCCATTTCATAGTGAAAAATCACCATCTTTTTCAGTATCAGAGTCTAAACAGATATTTCATTGCTTTGGTTGTGGAGTACGGAGGAGATGTAATAGGCTTTGTCAAGAAAATAGAAAATATCGAGTTCAAAGAAGCAATAGAAATGCTTGCAGAAAGAGCTGGCATCACACTTCCAAAAATAACTTTAAGTGATGATGAACAAAAACATTTAGCTTTAAAAGAGAAGGTATATGAAATCAATAAAGTTACAGCTGAGTTTTATCATAATAATTTATACGGAAAAAACGCCAAAGAAGCTCAAGAATATGTAAAAAAGAGAAGACTAGATAATAATACTCTAAAGAAGTTTCAAATAGGTTATTCTGGCAATTTTGATGATTTATATAAAGAGCTAAAAAGTAAAGGATTTAAAGATGAAGAAATATTTGCTTCAAAATTGGTATTTAATAATAAAAACGGAATGCCTAGTGATGCTTTTAAAAAAAGACTTATGTTTCCTATAAAAGATGTGAAAGATAGAGTAATTGCATTTGGAGGAAGAGCATTAGACGATTCTAAACCAAAATATATTAATTCACCAGACACAATTTGCTATAACAAGGGAAGGAATTTATATGCTTTAAATGTAGCTAAAAAGACCGAAAAGGACTATTTTATAATGGTAGAAGGATATATGGATGCAGTATCTTTACATCAAAGAGGAATTGATAATGCAATTGCATCTCTTGGAACATCTCTTACAGAGGGACAAGGTAGATTACTAAAGAAATATAAGTCAAAAATAATTATAGGATATGATGCAGATGCAGCAGGACAAGGTGCAACAATGAGAGGACTAGAGATTTTACAGAATCTAGGATATGATATTAGAGTATTACAAATAGAGGGAGCAAAAGACCCAGATGAATTTGTAATTAAGTACGGTAGTGGCAGATTTGAGTTATATGTAAAAAATGCTATATCATTAGTTGAATTTAAGGTTAAAAACCTAAAACAGAATTTAGACTTAAATCAGACAAATGATAAGATAAAATTTTTAAATGAAGTTAGCAAAATATTAAATAAAACTAAAAACAAATTAGAAAAAGAAGTATACATTGATAAAATATCTGATGAATATGGCATATCAAAAGAAGCAATATATGGAGAATTAAATAAACTTGAATATGCAAATTCTGTAGGAGAGAAGATACTAGAAAGAACAGGACATGTAAGTAGAGCTGTAACTCCATCAAGAAAAAAAGAAGATACAAGTGCAAATGCTAACAAAGAAAATATGATGGTATTATTACTTTTAAACGATGGAAAGACTGTATATGAAGAAATAAAGGATGAAATATCTCCTGATGACTTTAAAGTAGAACAGAATAAAAAAATTGTAAAAATTTTGTATGAAGAATTAGAAAAAGGAGATATTAGTAATGTGATAGGATTATTTGAAGATGATGACGAACTATTAAGTCATGTTACATATATTTTGTCTAAAGAATTAGATATAAGCGATGTAAAAAAAGCAACAGAAGATTTAAAGAATAAATTTATAAGAGAAAAATTGCAAGAAGAAAAAAATGAAATATTAAAACAATTAGTCTCTTCAGCAAATCTTTCTGAAGAAGCAAAACTTGAAATAGAAAACAGATTGAAAGAAATAAGTAAAAAATTAGTTAGTATAAAGTAAAGGAGGCCTGATATAAAATGAACAAAAAAGAAGAACAAGAAGAAAAGACAAGCAAGAAGAAAGTAAGTACAAATAAAGATACAAAAAAGACAAAAGACTCTAGTAAAAAAACAAAGGAAACTACGATTAAGGCTTCTGCAAAAGAATCAAATAAAGCAAATAAGGCAAGTAAAACAGAGAATAAAGATATAAAAGAAAAGGAAACAACTAAGAAAAAGACAGTTGCAAAGGCTGAAAAAGCAGAAAAAGTAGTACCAAAAAAGAAAAAAGAGGAAAAGACGGAAAATAAAAAGACGGAAGCAAAGAAAACACAAAAAGAACCAGAAAAGAAGCAAAAAGTGGTTAAGGAAGAAAATGCAGTTAAAGAAGAAAAGAAAACTCAAAAAGAAGTAAAAGAAGAAAACAAAGAAAAAGTAGCTTCTAAAGTAAGTAAGTCTGATAAGCCAAAAGAAGAGAAAACAAATGATGCAGAAGAAGTAGTAAAAAAAGAAGAAGACCAAAAGCCAGAAAAGGAAGAAAAAGATAAAGTTAGTAAAATTCTAACAAAGGCTAAAGAAAAGGGAAGTATTACTTATGGAGAGCTTGCATCTGAACTTGAAGATGTAAATCCAGAAGAAATAGATAAAGTATTTGATGCCTTTGAAGAAATTGGTGTAGACCTATTAAATGATGATTTTGAAGATATCGAGCCTGATATTGACGATTTAGAAAACATTGAAGAAGTAGATATTAGTGATGCAGTAATTACCGATACAGACGGAATAAATATAGATGACCCAGTTAGAATGTATCTAAGAGAAATCGGAAAAATCCAGCTTCTTACATATGATGAGGAATTAGAACTTGCTCAAAGGATAATGGCAGGAGATGAAGAAGCTAAACAAAGATTAGCAGAATCAAACTTAAGACTAGTTGTAAGTATTGCAAAGAAATATTTAGGAAGAGGAATGCTATTTTTAGACTTGATACAAGAAGGAAACATGGGACTAATCAAAGCAGTAGAAAAATTTGATTATTCAAAGGGATATAAATTCAGCACTTATGCTACATGGTGGATAAGACAAGCCATTACAAGAGCAATTGCAGACCAAGCAAGAACAATAAGGATACCTGTTCATATGGTAGAAACAATAAATAAACTAATCCGTACATCTAGACATTTGCTTCAAAGGCTTGGACGAGAACCTACCCCAGAAGAATTGTCAGAAGAACTAGAAATGCCTATAGACAAGGTTATGGAAATACAAAAAATTGCACAAGATCCAGTATCTCTTGAAACACCTATCGGAGAAGAGGATGATAGTCATTTAGGAGATTTTATTCCAGATGATGATTCACCAGCACCACAAGATTCTGCAGCATATACACTTCTTAAAGAACAATTAGAAGATGTAATGAATACATTAACTCCAAGAGAGGCAAAGGTTTTGAAACTTAGATTTGGACTAGAAGACGGAAAAGCTAGAACTCTTGAAGAAGTAGGAAGAGTGTTTGAGGTAACAAGAGAGAGAATAAGACAAATTGAGGCAAAGGCACTTAGAAAATTAAGACATCCAAGTCGTAGTAAAAAGCTTCGTGATTATATGAGCTAAATTTTTTCTAAAATTTTAGAAAGGAATGTGAGATATGGCAAAAGAGAAAAATAATGAGAAAGTTAGTTTTCTTGGGTTTGATCCAGTAGAAACAGCAGATGAGATTATAGATTCAGATAAAGATGTAGAAAGAAAAGAAGCATTTAAGGAAGCATATAAAAAAGTAATGCGAATTATACCAGAATATTTCTTAACAGGAAAACGCAGAAAAGGTTCAGCTTCAGGTGGAGGAAATGCATTTACTCAAAATATAATAGTTACGCCTGAAAATGTAAAACTGGAAACTAGGGAACAAGAAATAGAAGAAGTTGATAAGGAAAATGAAAAAGAGAGAGGCTAGAATAAAGAAATCGTGCAAATAGTATTAATTGCACGATTTCCTAAAAGTATATTTTTTCTTGATAAATAGTTAGCTTTATGATAACATTTATATAGTTTAATATTTTGGAGGTTATTATGAGTCCTAATAAAAATAAGAAGAATATAGAAGTAGTTTCAGGAAATGGAGAAAATTTAGATATTTCTCCAGTGTCTAATCATATCCCAGCAAGCAAACCTAAAACCAATAGTGAAACTCAAAAGAAAGTAGTTATTCCAAAGGGAAAAGATAAATAGATAAATTTATAAAAATGCTACTTATGTAGAAAGTAAAAGAAATTCATCAAAATTTATTGACAAATCGGTCTTATCCGTTTATAATAATAAGGTAGCGTTTATGGCGAAGTAGCTCAGTTGGCTAGAGCATGCGGTTCATACCCGCAGTGTCGTGGGTTCGATTCCCTCCTTCGCTA
>CANQLP010000042.1 GCA_947624725.1 uncultured Clostridia bacterium | reverse complement strand
GAAAAATGAAAGAATATTCTAAAGAAGAGAAAGAAAATGTAGAGTTTAATATAGAAAGCTTAGAGCCTGGACAATCATAAACATTGGAATATCAAGTAATAGTTAGAGATTTAAGTGAAATAGAAAATCCAGAAGTTTATGGAAATATTGTAGTATCAGTTGAAGGATATGACAATAATGAAGTAAATACTTTTAAGAATAAGATAGAAGAAGGAAAATTAGAAGTTAAATTAAGTAATATAGGAACAGAGAGTATTGATGGAAAAGATAATGTTACAACTGTATCTATAGGATTAATGGCACAAATAAAAAATATATCAGATAAAGATTTAGAAAATGTAACATATATACTTAATTTACCAAGTGAAGTATCAATATTTGATTTTATGACTAATTGCTCTAGTCAAGATGTAAAAGTAGAGAAAGAAGAATTAGTTGATAAATCTGTAAGATTGAAATTTAGCATTCCTAAAATAAAAATGGGTGAATCAGAAAAAATTAGTTTCTTTGTAAGAAATAATAGTATGGATTATACAAAGTTGAGTACAACTATGGTAATTACATCTTATGCAGAATGTGAAGATGAAGTTTATAATTCAAATGATTATATTAAAAAGATATATCAAGGAGAAACAAAGCTAGAATGTAAACTAACTTCAGATGTAGATAGTGAGTATGTTGAAAATGGTCAAACAATAACATTTGTGCTTAATATAAAAAATATTGGATTTGTAAGTTCAGGAAATATTAGTGTATCAGCTGATGTTCCAGATGGTCTTGAAATTGCTAATATTGAGTTTGATAAAGAAGGTAATTATACTCAATTTGATGGTAAGAAAATAAGAGGTTATTTATTTTTAGATGAAAATGAAGAAGAAAATTTAAGAATAACTACAAAAGTAAATGAGAAGTTATTTACAAGAGATCAATCAACTATAGAATTTGGAGCTAGTATAGTATATGGAACTTCTGGTAAATTAAATACAAATATAATTTCATATAAAATAAATAATAAGAATGTTACAAAGTATTTACCATCTTATTCAGAAGATGATGAAGATGATAAAGATAATAATGATAATCAAAATCAACAACAAGATAATCAACAAAATAATGATAATCAAAATCAACAACAAGATAATCAACAAAATAATAATAATCAAAATCAACAACAAGATAATCAACAAAATAATAATAATCAAAATCAACAACAAAATAATCAACAAAATAACAATAATCAAAATCAGCAACAAAATAATCAACAAAATAATAATAATCAAAATCAGCAACAGAATAATCAACAAAATAACAATAATCAAAATCAACAACAAAATAATCAACAGAATAGCAATAATCAAAATCAGCAACAAGATGATCAACAAAATAACAATAATCAAAATCAGCAACAAAATAATCTACCAGTTACTCAAACATATAAAATATCTGGATTAGCTTGGGTAGATAAAAATCAAGATGGAATAAGACAGGAAGATGAAGAATTAAAAGAAGCAGTAGTTGCATCATTATATAAATCAAATAGTAATGGAGGAATAGATACAACAAAATTAGTAGAAACAACATCAACAGATAATAATGGAAAATATATATTTGAACATGTAGAAAACGGAAAATATATTATAGTGTTTGATTATAATTCAACAAGATATAAAGTAACGAAATATCAAGTAAAAACAGCCAAATCATCAGAAAATTCAGATGTAGTATCAAAAACAGTAACAATAAATGGAAATACACAAATCTTAGGAGTAACAGATGTATTAACAGTAAATAATATGGGTTTAACATCAATAGATATAGGAATAATAGATACAACAAATTATGATTTTAGTTTAGAGAAAAGAATATCAGAAATAAAAGTGAAAAATGATGAAGAAACAAAAACTTATAATTATGATGATAAAGAAAACAAAAGATTAGAAATACATTCAAAATATTATAAATCAACAGTATTAGATATTACATATAAATTTAAAGTAAAAAATGAAGGTGATGTAGAAGGGTATATAAATAAAATAGTAGATTATTTACCAGAAGGAGTTCAAGTAGTATTAAATAAAAGTGAAGGTTGGTATATAGGAGCTGATAATGGATTATATTATACAGGATTAATAGATGAGAAGATAAATCCTAATCAAGAAAAGGAATTTACATTAGTATTAAGAAAGAGTTTAGAAGATGGAGAAGCAGTAAAATTAGTAAATGGAGCTGAAATTATAGAGTCAACAAATTCATTAGGATTACTTGATAAGGATTCAATAGAAAATAATAAAGTAAAGACAGAAGATGATTATGGAGAAGTAACATTAACAGTATCAATATCAACAGGACATACAATAGAATATATAACAACAACATTAATAACAATAATAATGTTTGGAGTAATTACAACAATTATAATGAAATTTATAAAAACTAAGAAAGTTTATAAATAGGAGGTGAAATGATGAAAAAGAGTAAATTATTTATAATTATAATAATTTTTATATTATTAATGCTAGGATTAAGTAGTCATTTCATTATAAACGCTGAAAGTGACATCGATTACATAGGTGATGATAATGTAGGATATGGTAATGTAAAATCAATAAGAGAATTTTGTAAACTAACTTGGGATGATGTAAAAGAACTTACTTTTGGTGAAAATATATGGTTAAGAGCAAGTAGATCGAGTAAAGAGGGGGAACTTTGTGGGAGTGATCTTACTGATAAATGGGGTCACAATACTATAGCACCTCGTAATTCAATGTGTTTTCATAGAACTTCATTCGATGAGAATGAAAAAGTGACGGAGGAAACTGTTAATAACAACGAAACATACACTTTAACGAAGCTTAGTGCAATAATTGATGTAGATTCAGATGGAAATTGTTTTATTACTAAAGCAAATGGTAGAGTAAAGTTAGATGCTAGTAGTTGTGATACTTATGTAAAAGAATTAGCAGTATATTGTGCAAAAATTTCAGAAGCAAATGAAAAATGTAATGGAAGTGTTTCATCCTATTATGAAGGAGGATGGACTAAGGAAGGTAATGAATATTTACAAGCTAAAGTAGATGGAACTTATAGAAGTGATTTTTGGAGAATTTATTATAATATTAGCAACATATTTAATACAGAAGTAGCTTCGTTTGAAGAACCAGAACGTAAGGAGTGCCCGCTAACAGAAGAAGGAAAATATGCAGGTGTATATTCAGGGAGTTATACATGTGAACCTACTATAGAGGTTGATAAGAATAAAACTTATCGTGGAAGAATATTTTTATTTTATACTCATGATGATTTGTCAGGTGGTGTTCAAGATAGAGCTTTTATTTTTGGATCAGAAGAAGATTCAGAAAGTGTATCAATAGATAAATATGTTACAAAAGTAGATTATCTTGAATCATATCAAAAAGAAAGTACTGAATTAAATGATATTAGATCTTATGATAAGTTAGAAGAAAATTGTAAAGAAAACTATAAAGAAGAAAAGAAAGATGTAGAATGGATCGAAGAAAATTGGAGTGAAAGATATAAAAAAGAAAATCCAGTTGAAATAGATAATGGTAATGTAACAGTTTATTATACTATTAAAGTAAAAAATAATAATAAATCAAAACCTGTTACAGGAAAATTGACTGATATTTATGATGATACTTTGTTTGAAAAATTAGAGATTGATGGAAATGGTAGCTTTAAAATAGAAAGTAATACTAATTTAATATCTGTTAAAGATAATAATGGAAATTGGACTAATAAAATTACAATTCCAGCTGGTGGAGAAAAAATATTTAAAATAAAGTTGACTGGAAAAGCTAACAATGAAATTTATAGTGGTGAATATTATAATACAGCAAAATTTACTACATATAAATCAGATGGAAGTGGATCTGATGGAAGCGGAATTGGAGATGGAGATGAAGATGGAGGCGAGAATAAAAAATATGAATCTTCTGATTATGTTGAAATAAATCCTAAAGAAGAAGTACAACTTGACAAATATATAACAAAAATTGAATATTTAGGACCATTTAAAGGAGAAGGTAATGATTATGGAATAGATAGATCTAAGGAAAAATTATCTGAATCAAATACTGAAGAATATAAAAAATCAAATCCTGTTAATCTTAAATATGGTAATGTTAAAATTTATTATACAATAAAAATAAAAAATAAAGGTTCTATTAAATTAGTTGGAAATATTAAAGATGAATTTAATGAAGAATTTTTATCTATTATTCAAAATAGTAATATTCCAAATGGAAAAGTTGAAATTTCAGCAGGAGAAGAAGGAACATATAATTTTGTTTTAAAGGGAAATTATAAAGTTTTAGAAGGTGAATATGAAAATAAAGCTATATTTGATTGGCATAAGATTGATGGATCTAAAGAAACTGTAACATCATCAGATTGGGTAAAAGTAGAGGCTAAAGAAGAAATTTTGATAGATAAATATATTACAGAAATAGATTATGGTGATCCATATTATGATAATATTGTTATACCAGAAGAAAATGGAATTTCAATAAGAGCTAATAAAACAAATGGTTACAAGCAGAATAATCCAGTTGAAGTTAAACATGGTAATATTACAGTACATTATAAAATAAGAATAAAAAATAATGGAACAATACCAGAAACAGGTAAATTAATAGATTTATTTGATACAAGTTTCTTTTCTAATTTACAAAGTGATCTTCCAAGTGATTATATTACAATTGCTGTAGGTGAAGAGAAGACTTTTGATGTAACACTAAATGGAAATTATAATGTAATAGAAGGAAAATATAAAAATAATGCATCATTCCAAACATATATATTTGATGAAAATGGTGAAGAAGTTCCAAGCTATAGCTATTTTTCAGAAGATTATGTTGAAGTAAAACCTATAGAAGAAGTAAAAATTGATAAATATATAACAAAAGTAGAAGATTTAGGAACAGATGATGAAGATGCAGATATTATTTTAGGAACAGATAGAAAAGATAAAACAGATGAAGAGAAAAAACAAAATCCAGTTGAAACAGCTCATAAAAATGTAAAAATAACTTATGTAATTACAATGACAAATACAGGTTCAATTCCAGTAGAAGGAGTATTTACAGATAAATTTGATGCTCCAAACCTTATTGGAAGAGATTATAGAGAAGGCGAATATAACGCATCAGCAACAGAACGGTGAATTTGAGCATTTAATTATAAAAGCAAGAGAAACAGTAACAAGAGAAATTTCCCTTACTTTAAATACTGAAACAAAAGCTGAAGGACCATTTGAAAATATAGCTAAATTTACAGCATATACTCAACATAGAATACCAAAGTGGTATGTAAGTTCTTCTGATTGGATTGTAGTTAAACCAAAAGGACAAACAATTAATAAATATATTAAAACTATAGATGGTCAAGAACAATCACGTAATGGAATGAGCGAAGAAGAAAAAGCAAGTAATAGAGTAGATTTAAAATGTGAAACAGATAGAAAAATAGTATATAAAGTAGATATTACAAGTGAAGGTCAGGAGGAAATAACAGGTAAATTCTATGATGAATCAAGCGAAGGTATTATAGTTAATAAAATAATAGATCAAGATGGTACAGATATTACTAATGCTTCTTTAAATGGTGGTTATTCTATGACTATAAAAGGAACATCAAGAACTATAACAATAGAAACTACAATTAAAGCACATACACTTCCAGGAATATATAAGAATACATCTAAGTTTGTAATAGATGGAAAAAGAAAAGTAATGGAATCATCAGATTATTTTGAAATAGAATATACTCCAATACGTACAGGAAAACTAAAAAAATATATAAGTAGTGTAAATGATATTTCATTAGGAGATATTAGAAAAGATAAAGATACTACTTGGAAATATGAACATCCTGTAGAAGTAGAAAGAAAAGCAACAGTTACATATAATATAGAATTAACATTTTTATTAGATGATCCAAATTATAGTGAGTATGCTAAAGAATTAAATGGATATTGCCCAGAACATTATAATAAGAGAATAATAAAATCATTATCTTGTTCAGATGTATTTAAAAATCCATTAATGCCTTATAATTTAGAGGATGGGTTAATAACAGGAGATAATAATGTTACTTTTGATATTGATAAAAACACAATAACATGGACAAATATAGAAATAGATGATATTACAAAAGAGCATACAGTAACTGCACAATTAAAATTATATATGGATGCAAATACTGATATTAGTACAAATGTTGGAAATACAGTTTCAGATATTAAATATACTTATGATAAATATGTTTGTTATTTAGATCATAATAATTGGCATGAAGAAAATACTGCAAAAAATGGATATCAAAAATGGTGTGATCATAGTAATTGTAGTTTTACTCATGAATGTACTGAAGTACAAGGAACTTTAGATGGTACAGATAGTGATTACATAAGATTAGCTGATCCAATAATTGCAGGAAAAGTATTTTTAGATATTGATAATAATAATCTTTATGATGGAGAACAAGAGCAAATTAAAAATATGCCAAAAGATCAATATAAGAATGTTACTGTAGAATTATGGGAAATTGGAGATGACAATAATGAAAGATTAGTTGGTACTACAAGTGTTGATACTGAAACAGGTGAATTTTCATTTGGTAGAGTAAGAAAAAATGGAAGTTTACATGCAACAGATGGAGAAGTTGGTGATATTAACATTGAAGATGGAAGTGATTATTACTATGAAACTAATGATTTATATACATATTATTTAGTATTTAATTATGATGGAGAAAAATTTGAAGCAGTAAGATATGCTGGAGGTGACGGTTTGAATCCGAAAGATTATTATGCTGTTGAAGAATTTGAAAATAATTCGAGTGCGTGGGAAGTAGATAGAGAGAAATTTAATGAAAGATTTCAGACGATTTCACATAATAGAGCATTTGCTAATAAAGATGGCACAGGAGATGGAATGGAATTAAAATATACAACAGATGATGAAAATGGAAATCCAACATCAAGATTACAAGAAAGTGTTGCTTTATGGAATGGAGATACAAATTCAGTTTTGAATATGAAAGCACATTCAATGTATTTATCATTAGCAAGAGGTTGGGATTATTTAAAATATATTAATTTAGGTTTAAGGCAAAGAAAACAAGATGCAGATTTGTCATTAACAAAAGATGTAGTAAGCGCAGAAGTAACAGTAAATGGATTTAAAACAACTTATAATTATGAAGAATTAGGAAATGGAGAATTTGTAGCAGAGAGTGATAATACAATAAGTAAGCCATATACATTAAGAATATATAGAGAAGATTATGAGTATAGAACAGCTAATCAGTCAAAAGAAATTGAAGATATATTGAATGACAATAATCCATATAAAGATTATGGAAGATCAAATGATTTAGAGATAATTTTGACATATAAAATAACAGTGAAAAATAATTCAAGGGCAGTTGCTGGAATGGCAAGACCAGATGCAGTAATAAGAGAAATTATTGATTATTCATCAAAAGACTTAGAATTGCAAATAGATACAGTAACATTAGATGGAGAACAATTAGTAGTAAATGGAGGAGAAGCATCAGCAAAATCTCAATATAAAAATACAATATATGAAGGAGATTCATATAATTTTAATCAAAACTTTTTTACAGGAGAAGCTTTAAATAAAAAAATAAGAGCTGGTGAAGAATTAGAAATATATGAAAAATATAAAGTTGTAAAAGATGCAAAAGATTATATAAAAGTAGATAGCGCAACAACAACAATAAATGCTGATGGAGAAATAGTCTTAGAGCAAGTATTAGGAGAAACAAAATTTAATGTAGCTGAAATGGGTGCATATTCTATATATCTTGAGAGTGGACGACCAGCAGGATTAGTAGATAGAAATTCAAATCCAGGAAATATAGAAGTGACAGATGATGGATTTAATACAGATCATTTTGAAGATGATACATTTGAGACAGGAATAGGAATAATACTAAGAGATGATACAGGAGGAAACCCACCAGGAGGAGAGAACCCACCAGGAGGAGGAGAAACCCCACCGGGAGGAGGAGAGAACCCACCAGGAGGGGGAGGAAACCCACCAGGAGGAGGAAACCCACCAGGAGTGCCGATAATTTATTGACACCAAACAGCAAATCGTTGAGAATACTGGATTTTATAAAAATAATAATACATA
>CANQLP010000041.1 GCA_947624725.1 uncultured Clostridia bacterium | reverse complement strand
TGTCCCCATAGTGTTCATTTATTTAAACTTAGTAAGGACTGTCCCTATGTGTTCATATGGTTACTTGTCATTTTATAGCTGTGAATATAACAGTTATTATTATACAAATTCTAAAAAAACTTGATTTGCTAAATCTAAACCTTTTTTTGTTAATTTAATATTATCTAAATCAACTTCAATTAAACCCTCATCTACTAATTTAGCAATCTCAAATCTAAAATAAAATAGTGGATTAATCTCAAATTTTCTCTCAAATTCACTAATTGATATACCTTCTAGTTTTCTAAAACCTAACATCATATATTCCTTTTGTTGAACTATATTATCTTGAACTTCATTTATCTCAACATTTTCTTTTTGATTTTCAATATATTTTTTTATATCTATAGTATTTGAAAATCTCTTCTTGTCAAAATAAGAATGAGCAGATACACCAAAACCTAAATATTCTTCTTGTTTCCAACAATTCATATTATGTTTTGATTCATAATTTTCTTTACAAAAATTTGAAATTTCATAATGAATATATCCATTTTCCTCTAATTTGTTTTTAGCAAAATGATACATTTCTCTTTCTTCTTCATCTCTCGGCATAACATATAGTCCACTTTTTACTTCTTTTTCAAGAATTGTTCCATCTTCTAAAATCAATGAATATAATGAAATATGATTTGGACTCAAAAATATTACTCTTTTTAAAGCTTCATCTAATTCCACTAATGACTGATTTGGAAGTCCTAACATTAAATCAACATTTATATTATTAAATCCAACTTCTCTTGCACTTTTAAAACAATCTTTAAATTCTTCATAAGTATGAATTCTTCCAATCAACTTTAGTATTTTATCATTAACTTCTTGAAGTCCAATACTAATTCTATTAAAACCAGCATCTTTATAAATCTTTAATTTCTCTTTGTTTACAGTCCCTGGATTTACCTCAATCGTAATCTCACAGTTTTCTTCTACTTCAAATTTTCTCTTTAATTTATTTAAAATTTTTACAATTAAATCTTCTAAAATAATAGAAGGAGTTCCACCTCCAAAATAAATCGTATTTACTTTAAAGCCAATCTTATCACAACTTTCAATCTCATCTAAAACAGCATTTATATATTTTTGTTGAAGTTCAATCTTATTATCAAAAGATACAAAATCACAATATTTACATTTTCTTTTGCAAAACGGAATGTGAACATAAATTCCTATTTTTTTCATTAATTTATACCTCTTATTTCATTTGCTAAATTATGAATTTTCTTTAATCTATGATTAATTCCAGATTTTCCAATAGGTTTAGAAAGCATCTCCCCTAATTCTTTTAATGAACTTTCAGGATGTTGTAGACGTAAGATAGCAACTTCCCTAACTTCTGGCTTTAATTCTTCAAATCTATTCATTTTTTGCAATAATTTAATATCTTCTATTTGACTTACCGCAGTATCAACAATTTTATTCAAATTTGCAGTCTCACAATTTACAATTCTATTTACATTATTCTTCATTTCTTTAAAAACACGAATATCTTCTAATTTTAAAACAGCTTTTTTTGCACCAATACAAGCTAAAAAGTTTGAAACTTGCTCTACATCTTTTAAATACAACATATATTTATTCTTAAATAAAATTGATTTAAACTCTATATCAAAATCTTTTGATAAATTTAAAATATAATCTGAATTTTTTTTATCACCAAAAATTATTTCTAAATGATAACTTTTCTCAGGATTAGTACATGAACCAGCTCCTAAAAAACTACCTCTTAAAATCGTTCTTTTTATTTCATCTTTAGAAATTGACTTAAAATACGAAAAAATATCCTCTATATTACTATATAAAATTTTTGCAACAAAATAATTTCCTTTAGTTTCAGGTTCATATTCAATTTTTAAATTAAATAAAATCTTAAAAAATCTTTCAATATTATACTCATTTTCTGTAATAAATTCTATAAATGAATTATTACTTATTGTATTTCCAGTTAATATATATCCAAAAAACTCAGCTTTTAGAAATTCTTCATTTTTCCAATTATTATAATTACTTAATTCTTCTTTTATATCATAAGAAAATGACATTCTTCCCCCTATAAATTTCCAATAATAAAATTTTGGCTGTATTTTTCAATTTCTTTAAGTTTGCGTATTTATTTTTAATACATCTTCTGTTTTTTATTTTTGTATTTCTTCAAAATTCATAAATTTAATGTTCACTTCTATCATTATCTAATTCATTACTTTCTTTTTCTATATTTGTTCTTCTTTTTTTCTTACTTTCTGCCAATTTCTCATCAAAACCATCAACTCTATAAGAATCTATTTTACTAGTACTTGATATAGATTCCAAACTTTCAGAATTGTTATTATCTTCGTTATATATATAATTAATAGGTTCTTTTTTATTTCTATTTTTAAAACCATTCCATTTTCTTTTAATAAAATTAACAATTTGTAAGAACTTACTAACTTTAATACTAGGTAAATTTGAATTATCTTGTTCCTTTTCTTCTTTTAAAAATTTAAGATTATATTGTTTCTCTATATACATAGGAATAAGTTCACCATTATGAATATAAAAAAATGAATAATCATTACCATCTTGTACTACAATTTCTCTATTTATAATATGAATTTTACTATTGGGATTTTTTTCGAAAGTTTCTCTTTGTAATTTTGAAAAATTTTCCATTACTAATGAATATTCATCTTCAAATTTCCTATCTGTAGTAAAATCAAATATAACCTCATCATTACTACTTCTAATAACTTTTCCATTATTAAGCATCATTTCAAATTTAGAAAAATTTCCATTGGAAAAACTTACTATAGTAGATGTTAAATCTTTATCCTTATCTTGTGAAACAATCTTATAGATAGAAAAATCATCCAATTTATCTATCACTTCATCATCACAATATTTTAAAGAATCATATGCTGTACTTAAAGTTTCTTCTATAATTTCAACAAACTCTGAATCACCAATATTTGAAGAAAATTCCTTAATAAAGCTATACACTTCATTATTATTGCATAATTCTTTAATATCTCTTAAGAAACTTCTTAAAGAAATTCCAGTATCTTTATATTTATCTGCATATTCTTTTGCAAATTTTTTTAGATATTTTTTTGATACTTCTTCAAATTCTTGTTTTACTCTAACAGAAGTTGGAATTTGAAATAAATCATTTGGAATATCATTAGTTGTAGTATTCAGCAAAGAAAATATTTTTCTACACTTTTTATAATCTTCTATAGAAATATCTTCATTTTCATTTAACAATTTATCAAAATCTTTTGAAAAATATTTATCAATAATAATACTTTCACAATTAATAATTGTAAATTTCCTATTTTCTTCATAAGATTTAATAAGTTCCTCATTTATATATTCATATAAAGACTCTTCTGAATTATCCTTTGAATTTTTCTTACACCATAACAAAAAATGTGAATCTTTTATTAATTTTTCTATATCTAAAATAACATCTTGATAATCACTTTCAATTTTTTCATCATCTAAATATGAAGTATCAGGCCATAATTTATGATTCAAAACCTCTTTTAATTTCATAAATTTTCTTAATATATCATCAATAATATAAAGATTATCACAATTAGCTAATAAAAATATTAAATCATCATTTGACATACCCATTATATCAGGAAATCTTTTTTTTATATTACCTTTTCCGAGCTCCATGGTCTTTTCGGTACCAATAGCAACTTCGATTAATCTCACAAAATCAGTTAATTCAGGATAAGCAAGTGTATCATATCCAAGTTTTTCACACAACCATTCTGTATATCCCTCATTAAATCCTCTTCCAAGTTCTACAATAAGCTTGTCTTTATTATATCTTTCTAAAATTCCAGTTCCACCGACAATATTATATTTTTTACATTCTTTATCTGTTCTATTTAGGATTGCATGTATTGATTCATGAATCACTATTTCTTGTATATCTTCATTATTTAATATATCATTAATTTTTAGTAAAAAACCGTCCATTTCCTCTTTTACATATAGTTATTTCCTTTTTTATACCATCATGATAACCATCGCATCCACTCTTTTCAGGTAATTCATCTGTATAGACTGTAAGTATTTCTGATTTTATTCTTTTTTTAGCAAAGTGTTTTCCAAAGACTTTAACAAAAATTTTATTTTGATTTAACTTATTTGGAACAAAGTTACATATATATTCTCTTAAAATAGGATTTTCAACTCTATCTACACATTCCATTTTTTATCCTTTGAATTACTCCTTTTTACCTAAATTATCTATTTCATAAATTAGTTTAATACATTTCATAATTTTAATAATTAATATTTGTATGTATCTCATAATTTTCTCTAAAATATGATAAAAGCAATTCATCAAGAACTTCCTCTACCTTATCATTAATACTAAAATATCTATAACATATACCAATTTCTAAATTTTGAATTGCTTTACAAAATTCATGATTTTCATATTTAAAAATATTAACTAACTGACAATCATAATCTTTTTTTAGAATATCTTTCACAATATTAATATCCATAACATTTCTCCAATAAACAAATATTATCTTATCAATTCTATTTCTTGTTTTCTAGTAATTTCATATTGATCATATATTACAAGTGGCAAGTTTGTCTGTTCACTCATTTTTTTAGCTCTCATATATATATCAGAATTTTCAAAATCTTTTGTTTCCTTTATTACTACTATATAATCTGGTTTTATTTTTGTCCAATCCGCCATTGTTTCTTGAGTTCCAAAATTAAGTTCACTTATTGGATATTCATCTTCTTCAAATGTATGTACATCATTATGAAGATTAAATCCACTATCAATTGAATAAATTGACTCTGGAGATACACTTGATCTTAAACATCCATAACCAATTTTTCTATCTCTATGTGGTTTTAGTCTTCCAGGATTTGCCGCAGTCATTGATATATTAGTTGTTGGCTTAGTTAAACACATAGGAAATAATACTCTTTGATAAGGATTTTCGTCACCTTCAGTATCTTGTAAAAATAAACTATTTGATCGGTATTGAATTTTAACAGGTATTCTATGTGTAAAATCAAATAAATCTCTACTTTTTTTATATAATTCTTTTACACTCTGTCTATCTTTTTTCCTGTTATATTTTCTATTATTTTGTTTTGCAACTTTTGCTCGCAAAACTCTCATTATTCTATTTGCTAGATTAATTCCATCTGAATCATCATCTTCTTTTTCTTTTTCTTTTTTCTCTATTGCCGATTCTGATGTTGGAAAATGTACAAGCATAAATTTATATTCATCAGCCGAATTTATAACGCTTGGCGCTTTATCATATAATCTATTTATAAGCATTTCTCTATTTATTTGACAATATTCTGTATATATATTTTTTAATTCTTCAAAAATATTTTTATTGTCAATTTGAGCAACATCATTATCATTTTTTTGAGATTCATTTAAAATTTTATTTAATTTTTCCTGATAATAATTTATTTTTTTCATAGAAGTATTATAATCTTCTATTTCCAATTCAAAACCACTTTTTTTACGATTACTATTTCTTTCAAGAACTCTTTTATGGTTTTCTGTAATTTTATCAATTTTTTTTTGTAATACGTCTTTTACTTTTTTTAATGAATCAATATCTGGGTAATCCATCCAACAATTATCTGCTCTACAAAACTTTTCATTTATTTTTATTTTAGCAATTCTTAATTGAAGCACTAATATGATATCTTTTGGTAATGAATCTATAATTTTATTTAATCTATTTAAAATATCTTTAAGTTTTTCTCTCTCTTGTGTAGTGCAATTATATGATAACAAACTATTTATACGTTCTTCTAATAAAAATATATCCTTAAAATATTTTATAGATTCTTTTCCATACATATCTCCAATTTTATTATAAGTTTCTATTTCTTTATCTGATTTTTTCATTTTTCTATCTAAAAATGAACCATAATATATTTCCTTTTCAATATTCTGTTGATTATTTTTTAATTCTTCTATTCCATAAATATTAATCATTTCAACTGCATTTAGTAACATTACAATTTTAGCATTCTTTTCATAAAATGATAAACCTTTATTACTTTTAGTATAAATACTCTGACGGATTTTTTCGAAATCAACATGACTTTCAATATCTAAATCATGTCTTATCATTTTATTATCCTGCATTATCAAATCTCTCTCTGTAATTTCTTCTATAATATATTGTTTTATGAAATCATAATATCTTAAAACTATTTCTTTTAATTCTTCATATTTACCACTCTTATTTTTATTTTTCAAATATCCTTTTAAATCATAAGTAATTCGACTTTTTAAAATTGAATCATTCATTTCTGATAAAAAAACCATATCTATTCCTCTTCTTTTTTATATTTTTTTACTCTTTACTATGCATTTTAAATCAAAAAATTGCTATTTTGATGCTACCAGATTGAATTTATTAAAACTTATTTAACTTTATTAACAATTTTTTATCTCTAGTTTTATATTACATACTCTATCACATTTAAAATAAAATTTCAATTAAATATAAGTATTTTTTTAAACTCTATTTAAAAAAAAATAGAATTAATTTTTTCAATTTCTTTTTATTTAAATTCGCTAAATACACTTGTATATGTATTTAAGTTTTTGGATAATTTAAACTAGCTTTGATTTATCATCTATCATTTCTTATTTCCTCCAATCTATACCGGATAATCTACATACATTCCATAATTTTCTGGATTACTTGCTAAATCTGATATTAATTTTTTTTCATTTATTGTTACATTTACTCCTTTGTATCTTACTGTTGCTGTTAAACTTTCTATTTTTACTGTATCATTATCAAAATCTAGAAAATCCTCGTCTTTATCTCTTATTGTTCCGTTTTTCTTTAGCTGTAAACCTTTTAAATTTTTTATTAAATTTTCATTTAAAAGTTCTAAATCTAAATATCCCTCATCATCATAACTTCCTGCTACTTCTAAATCTATTTCTTCTTTCGCAGAAGCTTCATCTGTTCTTATTTTAGATTTTTGAGCTTGAGTTACAACTCCATTATCTCCTACTACAAAACTAATTGTTAATCCTGCTAATATTAACAAGACTAAATAGTAATAATTAGTTCAATTAATGTTATTCCTTTGCTTTTCACTTTCTCCTCCTAAATTTTATTTTGTTTCTTTAATTACTTCATTTTCATAAGTTTTAGTTTCTTCTTTAAGTATTAGACTTAAAGAAAAAAGAAAAAACTCGTAACATCTTTAAAATTAAGTGTTACGAGGTTTTATTAATTTGAAAATATCTAATTTTTTTAAGTAAAAGTTTTTTATAAATTTTAGTTCAAAACTATTGAAATTATTATAGTTTAATGTTATTATAAGTTTATCAAATGTTTCTTTAAGTCAGATACTTAAAGAAATTTTATAATTTTTCAAGATATTTTTTCTTTCTTTTATCAGATGAATGAACATATTTATTCAATGTAATTTCTACATTTGAATGTCCTAAAATCTCACTTAATGATTTTACATCCATTCCATTTTCAATACATTTCGTTGCAAAAGTATGTCTTATAACAAATTGTTGATTTAGAAGTTAGAGAGTTAGAAATTTAAAAGGAGTAATGTTCATTATTACAGAATAAATTATTGCAAAAAATTAGTTTACAAGTTACTAGTCAGCCAATAAACTTGTAAAAATGTGGAATTCTTTTCTTTTTTTATTTTACTATTGTACAACTTCTTATAACTGTTCCATCATCTTCAACTTTAACATAAATTCCAGATTTTAATAGAACAATCGGACGAAGACCGAACTACATCAAAACTATAACAATTAGGAAATGCGCCACTCCAATCATATGCATTTTCACATGCCCATTCTCCTACTTTACCATCGTAAGTAATCCCCATCAAAAATTTAGAATATTCTCCATATGAAGAAGGCGTTGCCAAACGATATCCTTTGCAAGAAGCTTCATCTGAACCTTGAGTATTTTCACTTACATTATATCCATCCTCAAATAAATCTAAATTTGAAATTTTTCCTTTATGTGGAAAATATAATGAATCATTATATCCATTACAATCTTTCAAAGAAACTGAAGTACTTATACATTCTTTATCTTCTCCGACATTATAACCAAAATTACTATCATCATCACTATTTCCATTTACATATAATGTTTTACCAATATTTTCTCCTTCTACTTCAGAACCATGTTTTCCATTCCAACTTGCAACCCACATCTCTAGTGTCGGTCCTCCTATTACATAATCTGCATAATCTGTTACAAATGAGTTCCAATTTTCTGTACATTGTAATGCACTTGCACATCTTGAGTTATAACTATATTTATGGTCTGAACAATAATAATGATTATTTGTATGTTCGTCGTTATTATCTTCTCTAGCAAGCATAAATATTTCTGGGAATGAACATT
>CANQLP010000040.1 GCA_947624725.1 uncultured Clostridia bacterium | reverse complement strand
TTGGCGTTTAATTGTTTTATTGCTTTTTAGTAATAATGACAATGAATGTCAAGACAAAAGCAAAGAATAATCTTTGAAAGCAGGTGTCCGCCTGCTTTTTTCTGTGCATAAAAAAAGAGATTATGTGTCCGCATAATCTCGATACAAACTTAATTTTGAGTTCCTTTAAGTTTGCTAGCTGATGTTATTATAACATCTTTATTATTATATGTCAAGCATTTTATTCTTATACTTGAAAAATTATGAAAAATTTTTGTCGATTTTTATTGACTTTTTTTTTTCGTTATGATAAAAAATTTATTAAGCAAATAAGAGAACAAAAAAAATACTTGATTTGCTACCAACAAATCAAGTTATTTGTGAAAGTTGTTTCCAAAAATCCACATAACAACTCTCATTGATAAGTCAATTATAACGGGTTATAATTGTTTTGTCAAGTATTTATAAAAAAATTTTTTAAATGTTTTTTTGATAAAGTGAGAAATATAAGAGGTTTATTGGAAGCAATGAGCCTCTTTTTTGTATGCAAATTGAATTAAGCATATAACAAAATATATGCGAGTGGATTAAGAGCAAGAGAGAGCCACTTTAAAGATATTCATAAGGGTTTAGCAAGCCGACGCTATAAAATTGCTTGCAGTTATTTGCAATCTCTTTATGCAAATAATATGTGTAGGTGGAAACTTGACGCAGGAAAAATCCACAATAAAAACAGAGGTGCGGGGCGGACACTCATTAGAGGAATTATAGTAGCAGATTAACGCTAGGATTGAGTTTAGCGGACTTTTTAAATAAAGGTAGGCAACTATATTGTTTTTTAAAACAAACTAAAAAGAGAGCCAACAGCGACCGATTCGACCGAAGAGGTTATAAAGGTTTAAATAAGCAAAGGGCAAAGTATTTCAAATAATTTTTGCGGGAATACTACGCCTTTTGCTTCTCTCTTCTCCCTCAAAGGTTATTCCTCTTCTTAAAATTATATAAAATATGTCCTTCATTCAATCGAGAATCGATTTTAAAATGATTTTTTATAAAATTTAGATAAATTATATATTAAAAATAAAAAAGTGCCTTAAAATTAAAAATAAGCCTTCGGTTTTTAGGATTGTAAATAAAAGTATGCAAAAAGTTTACATTAAATTTAATATTGATTTTTTTTTATTTTTATAGTATAAGTTTAGTATAGTTTAGTAATAATTTAGTTTAGGTTTAGTAATAGTTAAGTTTAGGGGGAATAAAGAAATGGAAGAAGAAAAGAAATATATATCTGTTGCAGATGTTTCAAAAATAACAGGAAGAACAATACAAAGTATATATAAACGAATAAGAAATGATAATGATAAAATACAACAATTTGTAAAAAAAGATAGTGAGGGAAATTTTAAAATAAGTATAGAGGCTTTAAATGTTATATATAATATTGACAAAGAAAATAACGATACTAAACTAAACTATGAAAAGGTTAGTAAACGATTAGTTGAGTTTAGTAATAAAAAAGAAGAAAAGGAACAGGAGAATCAAATTATTATTGAATTAAGAGAGCAAATAAGTTATTTAAAGCAACAGATAGAAACACAAAAAGAAACAGACGCAACAAAAGACAAGTTGATTTTTGAATTGAATGAAAGATTAAAAGAGAATCAAGTTATTATTGAGCAACAACAAAAACTTGCATTAACAGATAAACAACATATTGCATTTTTAGAAGAGCAATATAACAAAAGGAAAAAGAATTTTATATTACGCTTGTTTAGTGGTAAAGACAAAGAAGAATGGAAAGAAGAAAATTAAATTTGCATAAAAAACAAATAAGTGATATAATGCAACAAAAAATATATAGAAAGGGGCAAAAAAAAATGGCAAATTATAAATTTACAAAAAGAACAATCAAAGACAAAGACGGAAACAAAAAAGGAGAAATGGATTGCATTATAGCAGACTTTGACAATATGACTTTAAATGAGCATAAAGCAATAGAAATGTATATAAAAGCAGGTTATAAAGTATTTCCAAAACAAAACAAAAAGAAAACAGGAAAAGGATTAACAAAGGAAAAAATAGAAGCATATTTGAAAGAGAATGACGAAGCAGGATTAAAAGAGTTCCATACAAAAGTAAAGAACAAAGAAAATTTTATGAATATAATGAGTTGGTTTAAAAAGAATTATGATTATAAAGGGTAAGTATTACATATTAAGTAATTAAAAGCAGGTTGCAAAAGCAATTTGCTTTTTTCTTATGTGTTTTTATTTATTTTAATGAGAATCTATGTAAAAGTATAATATATTTGTGTACGGAATTAAAGGTTTTTTAAAAAAGTACGGAAAAAGTGTTGACAAAACATATAAAACATATTATAATTAAAGTACGGAAATAAAGGAACGCTTAAATCCGTACAAATATTATAAAAGAAAAGAGGTTTTTTATATGGATTATGGAATAGTAAGAATCAGCACCGACAAGCAAAATATGGAGAGGCAAATACGAAATATTATAGCAAACTTTCCAAACGCAGAAATTGTAAAGGAAACATATACAGGAACAAAACTTGCAGGAAGAACAGAGTTTGCAAAAGTATTAAAAAAGATAAAGAAGGGCGACCGCCTTATATTTGATTCTGTTTCTCGTATGAGCAGGAACGCAAAAGAAGGTTGGGAATTATACGAAAAATTGTATAATGACGGAATAGAATTGATATTTTTAAAAGAAAAACATATTAACACAGAAACATACAGACAAACATTAGAGAATCAAATACAAATTGAAGTAAATACAGGAAATAAAGCAACAGACGATTTTATAAACTCAATTATTGAAAGTATGAAAAATTATACAATGGCACTAGCAAAAAAACAAGTAATGGACGCTTTTGAGGACGCAGAAAAAGAGGTAAAAAGATTACACCAAAGAACAAAAGAAGGAATGTTGACCGCAAAATTGGAAGGTAAGCAGATAGGAAGAGAACAGGGAACAAAAATTGAAACAAAAAAAGCAAAAGCAACAAAAGAATTGATATTAAAACATTCAAAGTCATTTGACGGAACATTAACAGACAAAGAGGTTATGGCACTTGCGGGCGGGATTCATAAAGAAACATATTATATTTATAAAAAACAATTAAGAGAAGAAATGCAAAAATTAGGAATGTAAGGGCGTCCGCCCCTTCTTTCCTCTTCTTTTGATAATAAAAAAATATTAAAATATAATAAAGGAGAGTAAAAAAATGAAATTAAATAGTGATTGTAATATTGAGAATATAGGTTATATTTTATATATGCTAGAACAGGAACAAAAGCAGAAGGAAAAAGAAGAGAAAAAGCAGGACAAAGAATGTAAAAATATAATAAACAAATAAGAATCTAAAATAAAAATCCTTTTTTGATTATATAAAAAAATTTAATTATAATTTATACATAATAAATAAAAAGAAAAAGGAGATAGAAGGATTATGCAAATAATAAAAGATTTAAAAGTACAACATTCATATTATGGAGATTCGCTATTGGACAATAGGCATTTTGTAAAAAGCGAAGAAAAGTCAATATTATTAAGTGAGTACGAAATGCAAGATATTTGCGACACAATTAAAAGAAGATTGGATTTTTATTTTATAGAGGCACAAAGAGAAAACGCAGAAACAGACGATTGCATAACGCTTGACGATATTTTTATTATGCTAGACGAGGAATTATTGGGGCTTTTTAATTGTTAAGTAATATATAGCGTTATATTCGCAAATGGAAATCAAAATAGCATTTGGAAAGTGAGCAGACCACATAAGACCAAAAAAAGAACAAAAACATTTTTTATTCCCGAATCATACGCCCCACGATCGATTGTAAGCAGGAATAATATTTTGGTAATGAAATTATATACCTTTGCAAATTAAAACGCTTTATTTGGCGTTTTTATTTGTTTACTTACATTAAATTTTTAATGAGGAGGCACAAAAAATAAAAAATCAAGAAAATTTGAGAGAACGAATAAAAATTATTAAAGCACTTTATGGAGATATATACACCTATAAAGATATTGCACAAATGTTAAATATGAATATAAACTCATTTTATAATTGGTTAAATGGTGCATACGATTTAGGAAACAACAAAGTTAAATTATTAAATGAATTTATAAATGATATATTGTTTTAGCAGATTAAAGCAAAAAAAGGGACAAAATAAGAAAAAGTAATTATTTCACTTTTCAAGATATTTTGAGAGTTAAAAAAGGATTCTCAAATATATTATGAAAAGGAGAGATTATCATTTTACAAGTAAAAAATGGATTCGCAGACTATTATTATTTGACGCAAGACGGAATGATTTATAATAAGCAATCTAACAAATATTTGAAAGCAGACAAAAGCCACAGATTCAAATTAAGAACAATAAACAATACAACAAAGAGCATAACATTAAAGGATTTATATTTGATTGTATATAATAAAGAGTTTTGTATTGATAATATAGAAGATTTAGAAGGCGAAAAATGGAGAGAAATTGAGGACACAAAAGGAAAGTATTTTGTAAGCAACAAAGGAAGAATAAAAAGTTATTGTAAATACAACGCAATATTATTAAAAAAAGAAATAACGGACAAAGGTTATGAAAAAGCAGACATTTACATTGACGGAAAGAGATATAAAAAATTTGTGCATACAATAGTTGCAAATGCGTGGCGTGAGGATTGCGGGATTCCAAAAGCAACAGATTGGCAAGTACACCATAAAGACTTTAATTGCAGGAATAACGAAAGTAAAAATCTTATTTGGGTTTCTATTGCAACACACAATAAAATACATTATGGAACAGAAGGGAAAAAACAAAATGAATAATGAGAATGTTTATATATATAAAGATTGGATTAAAACAGAAGATTACGAGTTTAAAATGCTTGTATTATTAGGATTTTTGGCAGATAACAATTTTGCATACAGAGGAACAATGAAAACAATGTGTGATTGGTTATGCGTTGCAAATGTTTCCACCAATACAAAAAGAATCAAAGAGGCATTAAAAAGTTTGCAGGAAAAAGACTATATATTATACAAGCAAGAAGGACAGACACATCATATATCTATAACAAATAAAGGACTTAAAAGTAAAAGAATAATAAAATTAAGGAAAAAATGGATTGAAGTTATAAAAGAATATAATATTGCAAAAGATTCAAATATAAATAGAAGCTGGGACACAATGACAAAAGTTCTTGTTTGTTTACTTGATAAATTGGAAGAGGAAAAAAATTATATTGATAGAACAAGAGGCTTTATTGTTACAATGCAGGAAATACAAGACGAAATAAACAAGAGCCAACAGACAATAAGCAAAAGCATTGATAAATTAACAGAATGTAATTTTGATGACGGATTAACTATAACGAAAAAAGTTGAAAAAGAAAAAAACAAAAACAATGAATATAAGACAATAGGAACAAGAATATGTATAACGCACGAATTTAATACATAAACAAAATTAATACTTTTTTATAACTCTTATAAAAAAAAGAAATATAAAAAAGTATTAATTTTGAATTAAGAATTATAAAAGGAGATATGAAAAAATGAATAATGCAGAGCGATATAATTTGCAGAAGAACAAAAGCAATAGCAAAATAAAGATTGTATATGAGAGAAAAAAGCAGGAACAAACGCAACAAAACTCTTCACTAGATAATTATATTATGCAGAGAAAACAAATAAACGATTCAATAGAAGCAAGAAGGAAAGCAGAAAAAGAAAATGCGGACGCCACCGCAGAAATAACAAAACAAATAACAGAAGAAGTAACAAAACAAGTTGCAGAAGAAATAAAAAAATTGCTAGAATAAGCAAAAAATAAGACAACAAATATATTTGATTTAAAATAAAAATGCCTTAAAACGCAAAATAAAAAGCCTCTTCATATAAAATATTTATATAAAAAGGCATTTTATTTATTTTTCTTCAATTTCTTTCAAAGCATATTCACACGCAGAACATACAAAGCCATTAAAACTATATTCTTTTTTCTTCTTTCCTCTGTTTGCTTTTGTTACGACCGCATTTATGCGGTCGTTCAATTCTTCGGGAAAGCGAATTGATTTTATTACATTTGCTTCTTTACTTTTCTTAAAATGAAAATCATTCATAGTAATATACACCTCCGCAAAACATTGTAAACTGATAGCTTTTTTATAACAGAAATAAAGTTAAAAATATATAACTCAAATAGGTTGCATTTTGGAAATTCTTGTAATATAATGGAAAAAAATAAGAAGAGGCTTATAATATTCAAACAAAATGTAATAGTTCTATTATTTATTCTATACAAAAATTGCCTTTTCTATGTGTTTTTTTATATTGGCTAGATAAAAAAACTAGCGGAAAGGAGATTATAATGAATATAGAAAGAAGAGTTGACGAATTAGGACGCATAGTAATTCCTATTGACGCAAGAAATCAACTAGGAATAAAAGAAAAAGACCTTTTATCAATAAATGTAGAAGGAAAGAAAATCACATTAGAAAAAGTAAAAGAAGAAAAAGAAGTAAAATAATGCGGAAATGAGGCATAATAAATATTGATCACCGACCGCAAAGGAAAGGGGAAAATAAAAAATGGAACAAGAAAAGAAAAAATCAAAATTAAAAATAATCATACCAATAATAGTTATTGTAGTTATAGCAATTATAGGAGTAATGTTTACTAACAAAACAAAAGATACAGAAAAACAAAGTACAAAAGGATTGCAAACAAGCAAATATGTTGATTTAAAAGGAATCTATGTTGATAAATCAGACCAAGCAGAACATCCAAACGAAGCTCTATTGTATGTGTTATATACTGTAAAAAGTGATGATAAGAATATCAAATTTTATACATATCTAGCCAATAATCCCGGAACAGCATTAACAATTAAAATTAACAATACAAACGAATATAAAGACACAATATATGCAAGTTTAGACCAAAATTTTAGAAATACAGGATACGAAAACTTAAATAACGGGCAAGAAGTTTTATCAGGAACATCTATGCAATGTATAGGAGCATTTAGAGTAGCACAAAATGATTTAAAACAAGGAAATATTATTGAATTAACATTAAATGGAACAAACTCATTTAAGGAAGTATTTGAATATAAAACAGATGATGTTCAATATTTTGATAATGCAGAAGAAATATTAAAAAATGCAGATTATGAAACTTATGAAAAAGCACAAAATATAGAAAAAGAAAGATTAGCAGAAGTAGACCAAAATTTAAAAAGTCAAATAAAAGCAGTTTTACAAGAAAATTATTATTATTGGTATATATCTACAATAAGAATGCAAATAGAATTTAACGGAGATAGGTTTAATATAACAAGTGCTATTGGAACATCTAGCATAGGTAATAGTGGAACATACGAAATTAGAAATAAAGTCTTGTTATTACATTATGATAATGGCACAACAAATGAATTTGAATATGAATTTAAAAATGGCGAAGTTTCTTTTTTAGGGAATCCACAATAATAAGATAATGCGGAAACAGGTATAAGCAGTATAAGGCAAGACCA
The DNA here is from genome assembly GCA_947624725.1 of uncultured Clostridia bacterium. The sequence continues at coordinate 1,226 of CANQLP010000040.1, read as the reverse complement.
CCGCACGAGTAAAAGAGGGGAAATAATAAAATGGAAAAAATAAAGGATTTTATAAAGGATTCAAAAAAAACAGTTTTAATTAGTTTAGTAGCAAGTATATTTATTATTTTATTAAGTTTAAAGTATAGGACATATTCTATATTACAACTTATTATATCATTAGTGCCAACAATACTTTTTATTATATATTATTCAAATGTTACATTAAAATTATATGCAAATAAAGGAAATGTAATGCTTGCAAGAAATATTTTATTTATAACATATACTATTTATTCTGTATTAGGAGTTATATTTTTTAGTATTTTGACATCTGTTTTTCATATTTTTATTGCGATTTATTTATATTTTATTTTATATAAAAAGAGTACAAAAATAAACAATAACATATTTGCTATTGTAATACTAGCATTTTATATATATTCATTTGTAACATCTTTACAATTAGGTTATTTTAGCACAATAACATTGATAAATTATATATTAAATATTCTTTCATACTTATACTTTTATAGTTATTATGAAGGATTAAAAGAGGTATGTATGGAAAGTAACGATAAAAAAGTAGAAAATAAAAACAATTTAGAATCAATAGGAATAGAAACAAAAAAAGTTGAAGAAATAGACAAAGAAACAAGACAAAAAATATATGAGGTATTTTGCAAAGAGATTAAAGCAACTTTAAAAGCCCCTTCGACCGCAGTATTTTGCAAAGAAGAAGAATTGACAATTACAGAAGAATATGGAATGTATTTAGTTACAGGTTGGGTTGATAGTCAAAATAGTTATGGTGCAATGGTAAGAACATATTATAATAAATTCAAAATAGAAAATGAAAATGGATTCTTTGTAGCAAGAAGTAATGCAAGAACAATAGCAAGCAATAAACTTGCGGGAACATTAGCAGGTTATTGGATTTATGGAATCATATCAACGATCGTAACAGGTGCAATATTTTATTTTATTATTAGTTCTACAATGTAAAATAAAAAATGCGGAGGCTAGACTATAAGCAGTATTAAGCGAGGGGTGTGTCGGTTTTACCGACCGCTTCTTGCTTAAAGATTTTCAGACCTTGCTTAATAATGACACATACCAACGCCCGCAAATACAAAACTAAAATTACTAGACAAATTAAGACAAATATTGTATAATAAAAAAGCCTTTTGAAAAGGTAAAACTTGGAGAAAGGAGGTACAACTTAATGAGTTCCTACGAGTTGATTT
>CANQLP010000039.1 GCA_947624725.1 uncultured Clostridia bacterium | reverse complement strand
TAGTACAGAAAAAAATAGCAAATTAGAAAATTTATTTTCCAATTCGCTATTTTTTGTGCTACTTTTTCAGCAACCTCAAAAAACAATAGGGACTTTTTGTGCATTTTTACTATTAGAATACTAAATAGCTAAAAAATAAATAAAAAAATCGAAGATTTTCTTAGAGCTTGATAGCTTAGAAATTTTCAGGGAAAATTCCTGGGGAATTGGTTAATTGCTGGACTTTTTTAGCTAATTGTGATATAATGTATTATATATTCTGCAAAAGTGGAGTATAAATTTATTTTATTATCTCTAATATGAGGTAAGAAGGAGAATATTATGAAACAACGGACAAGAAAAGGACTCAAAAGCTATGGGATTTTAAATGTGGCTGTTGTGTGTGCACTGTTTTTGACACGGCATGGTATCATGGTTGAAAATACTACTGATACTGTTGATGCAATTCCTGCAAATGTAACAAAAATTGATGCATTTTCTAAAAGTCAAACAGTGGATACACAAACAATGGAAGTTAAGACAACTGAAAACGAGACAACAGAAGCAGAAACAACAAAAGTAAGGACAACTGAAATGGAGACAACAGAAGCAGAAACAACAAAAGTAAGGACAACTGAAATGGAGACAACAGAAGTAGAAACAACAAAAGTTAAGACGACTGAAATGGAGACAACAGAAGTAAAAACAACTGAGTTTGAGTCAACAACAAAAGTTACAACTACAATGTTCACAGTGACAACAACTACAACTGGAGAGGAATTGATAGATACTGAAAATGTTGTAATAGCAGTAAATGATGAGACTTCTGATGAAGACAATATCGGATATGATGGTTGTAATCAGTTGTCACTGATTACAGAATATTCAATTACTGAGGAAAGAATTTCAGCAGCAATGGAATATTTTGTAAATAACGGTTTTTCTATAGAAGCTGCAGCTGGTATTGTTGGAAATATTGCGGTTGAGTCAAGCTTTGATCCTCGAAGTGTAAGCTCATTAGGGTATTATGGTCTTTGCCAGTGGAATACCAGTGAAAATGGTAACTATTGGTGGTATTCAGTGGAAAATTGGATGATAAATAATGGCTATGATTCATATTCATTTGATGGACAGATAAGAGCAATTCTTGAGTGTCCTAATAAAGGAATGTTGAATGATGATGCTTTAGAGGAATTGAAAAGTATAAAAAATGTTGCTCAAGCTGCTGAATTATTTGCAATATACTATGAGGGATGTATAGGAGGAAAAGATTATTCAGAGTATTACAATTTAGGCTGTACTTATCAGGAGCTTGATTTGCGTAAGTCAGAAGCTTATATAGCATATGATTTGTGGAATTCAAGTTTTACAGTTGATTACTATGGTGAAAAACCGTATGTGAGCTAAACTTTAAGTCAGTTTTTAAACCTCTCATCATAATATTTTATGATGAGGGGTTCTCCTTTTCTATTATATAAAAGTGCCATGCGCAAGGATATATAGAGATTTTCATGACTTAAAATCTCGTGTGGTGAAAAAATTAACGGAACGTGTAATTAATTTAAATTTGATAATTATTTTGATTTGTATTATAAAAATAAATTATCTAAATTTTTTTGCGTTCCGATTTGTTATTATTTGTTATAATTGTAAAAAAAAATAATACTATATAGATAGGATTGGTTAATAAAGTTAGAAAGGGATGGATTTTATTTTGAAAAGAGTATCTGTTATTAGAAATTCTTTTTTTTATTTTGCAATTATAAAATTAAAGAAAAATTTGATTTCTATAATAAGTGTAATTTTTGTTGTTTCTCTCATATTATATTCACAAGAAAATATTGAAGCTACAAAAAATGGATTAAATTTATGGGTAACTAGTGTTGTACCGAGCCTTTTTCCATTTTTTATAGCAACCGAAATTTTATGTCAAACTAATATAATAAATTTTTTAGGAAAAGTTTTACAAAAACCTGTTAGTAAATTATTTAATGTACCAGGTGAAGGTGTTTTTGCTCTAATAATGGGGACAATAAGTGGATATCCAAGTCGGTGCAAAAATTGTCGCAAATTTAAAAAGTCAGGGGAATTTGACAGCAGAGGAAGCAGAGAGATTAATTGCTTTTACAAATAATTCTGGTCCTCTATTTGTATTAGGAACAGTTGGAGTAAGTCTTTTATCAAATAAAAAGATAGGTTATATTTTGTTAATTTCTCATATAATATCATGCTTGTTTGTAGGAATAATTTTTAGAAATTGGAAAAAAAGTAGTTCTATTTCTTCGAAAAAAAGTACTATTAATAATAGGAAGAATGTTGATATTAAAGATTTTGGTGGAATTTTAGGTGAAAGTATAAGAAATTCTATTGTTACAATTTTAAATATAGGTGGATTTATAGTAATTTTTTCTGTAATAATTTCAATTTTAAATTCAAGTGGATTTTTTAAATTTACTGGTTTAATATTTGATAAATTAAATATTTCAAAAGAAATAGGGAATGGAATTATAGGTGGAATTATAGAACTTACAAATGGAGTAAAATTAATTAGTGTTTTGAATATAAATATAGTTAATATTTGTATAATTTCATTTTTGATAGGTTTTGGTGGACTGTCAGTATTATTTCAAGTTTATAGTATTATTGCTAAAGAAAATATATCAATAAAGCCATATTTATATGGAAAACTTTTACAAGGTTTTATATCTTTTTTTATAACACTATTGATACTAACTCTATAATTCTCTGCGCGCAACGCTTGTTACTATGTACCAGCAAAAACTGAGTAGGTCAAACTCATAAAAAAGCCTTATATGGTTACTTGTCTTGTATATGATTAAATTCCTGCTATGAATAGTAACAGTGCGTTCCTATTATATAAAAAAAGTTTTAATAAATATTTGACACGTAAAAGAAAATGTGTTAATATATAAATATAAAAAATTGAAAAGAGGAAGAATTATGAAGTCAAAAATATTTTTAAACCAATTACATCATCATCGTAGGAGCTTGTAACTATATGCTGGTAAGCACGTAGGTACAGGCTTGAAATGCTGTGCCTACGATAGAGTTTGAAAATATTTTTATATTAAAGATATAGTAAAAAACTATTTGTAGGAATTTAAGAATTTTACAGATAGTTTTTTTATTATATCTTTTTTTGTTTAAAAATATTAGACTTCATAATTAAAAAATCAAAAAAGAAAGGTAAAAGATATTTAAATGAGTAATTGTAGAAATACTCAAAATTATCTTAGAAAAGGTGATAGAAATGAAAAAATTAATTAAAATTTTAGAGTTTATAAGTGTAGTATCAATTATTTTATGTATTATAGTTATAAATGTAGTAAAAAAAGAAAATAAAGAAAAAGATAACATTTTAACAATAGGACTTGATGATAGTTTTCCACCAATGGGATTTAGAAATGAAAAAAATGAATTAGTTGGATTTGATATTGACTTAGCTAGAGTTATAGGTAATGAAATTGGAATGGATGTTAAATTTCAACCTATATCTTGGGCTGAAAAAGAACAAGAACTTGATTCTGGAAAAATTGATTGTATTTGGAATGGGTTTGCTTATACAGAAGAAAGAGCTAAAATAATGACTTTATCAGATGTTTATATTAAAGGGGAGATGTACTTTATTTTAAAAAAAGGAAGTAAGGTGAAATCTCAAGATGATTTAAAAGGGAAAAAAATAGGAGTTCAGAATGGATCTGTGCAACAAGTAGATTTAGAAAAGTCTGAATTTGGAAAAAATGTAGAAATTTTAGGATATGGTGATTTTTTAACAGCTTTTATGGATTTAGATACTGGAGGGATTGATGCAGTATTTTGTTCAAGTATAACGGGAAATTATTTAATTAAATCATTGAATAAGGACTATATTACAATTCCATCTAATGATATTTCTGTAGAAAGTGGAAGTGTAATTGCATTTAAAAAAGGGAATGTAGAACTTAAAGATAAAATTCAAAATACATTTAATAGATTACTTAATGATGGAAAATTAGATTATATATCTACTAAATGGTTTGGAACAGATATTTTTTTCAGAGAGGGTGATAATTAATGGATGGAGAAAAAATTTTTAATACTATAAAAATACTTTTTTCAGGACTTGGTACATCTTTAGAAATATTTATAATTACACTTATAATAGCTATTCCACTTGGGATTTTAGTAGCAATTTTGAAGAATTTTAAAAACAAAATTATTTCAAGTTGCACAAAATTTTATATTTTAATAATTAGAGGAACGCCAATGATGCTTCAAATTGTATTTGTATATTTTGCTCCATATTATTTATTTAAGTTAAATTATGATAGATTTGTTGCAATAATAATAGCATTTGTAATAAATTATGCAGCATATTTTTCTGAGATATTTAGGAGTGGAATAAATAGTATTCCTAGAGGTCAATTTGAAGCTAGTTATACTTTAGGATTTAATAAAATTCAAACTTTTTTATTAATAATATTACCACAGGTAATTAAAAAGATTTTGCCAGCAATCTCAAATGAAGTTATATCTTTAATAAAAACAACATCACTTTCTCAAATAATAGGTATTTCTGAAATGTTTAGTTTGGCACAAAAACAGGCTAGTTATAATTTTTCAATAGTACCACTTATAGTTTCAGCAGGATACTATTTGATTTTAGTATTTATTATATCAGTTATATTTAATAGATTTGAAAAAAAATTAGAATATTATAGTAACAGTTAAAATGACAATTAGTTATATAATTAAATTATTTAAGTTAATTATAATATTAGAAATGGAGAAAATAAATGAATGTTATAGAAGTAAAAAATCTTAAAAAAAAATTTGGAGAAAATGAAGTTATAAAGGATATTTCTATTAATGTTAAAGAAGGAGAAACTTTAGTAATATTAGGTCCATCAGGTTCAGGAAAATCTACAGTTTTAAGATGTATAAATAATTTAGAAAAAATAGATGGTGGAAATATTATGATAAATAATAATTTAATGGTTAAGAAGTATAAAAATGACAAACCAATATATAATGATAAAAAAGTTTTAGATAGAATTAATTTGGACACTGGTATGATATTTCAAGATTTTAATTTATTTCCTCATTTGACAGTAAAAGAAAATATAACAGAAGCATTAAAATATGTTTTGAAAAAAAATAAAAATGAAATAGAAAACATTGCTAATAATGTTTTGAAAAAAATGAATTTAACTTCAAAAGAAAATTCATATCCGTGCGAATTATCGGGCGGTCAAAAGCAAAGAGTAGGAATTGCTAGATGTTTAGCTTTAGATCCAAAGCTAATTTGTATGGATGAACCAACTAGTAGTTTAGATCCAGAACTAGTAGGAGAGGTATTAAATGTTATAAAAAAATTAGCAAAAGAAAATAAAACAATGATAATTGTAACACATGAAATAAAATTTGCAGAAGAGGTTGCTGATAGAATTTTATTTATGGCAAATGGAAAAATAATTGAAGAAGGTACGCCATTGGAGGTTATAAGAAATCCAAAACAGTCAAGAACGAAACAATTTCTTGAAAGATATATAGATATAAAGGAGTAGTATATGGAAAAATTAGATATAAAAAAAGAAAAAATATATGAAGTATTAAGATTTTTTAAAGAAATAAGTGAAATTCCAAGAAAATCTGGGAATGAAAAAGGAATTCGTGATTATTTAGTTAAATTTGCATTAGAAAGAAATTTAGAATGTTTAACAGATAAGTATTACAATGTAATAATTAGAAAAGAAGCAAGCAAAGAAAAAAGAGAATCTGATTATTTAGCATTTCAAGCTCATACAGATATGATTTGCGAAAAAGAGTGTTGGAGTAGTCATAATTTTGACAAAGATCCAATAGAACTTATGAAAGATGGAGATTTTATCAGAGCAAATGGAACAACATTGGGTGCAGATAATGGAATTGGTGTTGCATTTATGTTAGCACTTTTAGATTCTGAGAAAATTAGTGTACCTAATCTAGAATGTATATTTACAGTTCAAGAAGAAACTACAATGAATGGTGCTAAATATATTGATGTAAACATGATAAAATCGAAAAAAATTATATCTTTGGATAATGGTAAAGAAGGAAAAATGGTTATTAGTTCAGCAAATTGTATGGAATGGTTTGGAAGAATAAAAAAAGAATATACAGAAGTTAATGTATTAAATACGTATGAACTTACATATAATAATTTTCTTGGTGGACATTCTGGAGGAAATATTGCAGATAAAAAAAGGGGAAATCCAATAAAACTTGGAATAGAAATATTGTCAAAATTAGAAGATGTTTATATAAATAAAATCAATGGAGGAAGTGCAGTAAATATTATTCCTAGAAATTTTAAAATTGAATTTTCCTCTAAAAATGATAATGAAGAATTTATAAAAAGTGAAATAAATAAGCAATTAGAATTTTATGGAGAAAATGTTGAGATAGAATTAAATAAAATAGAAAATAACAAAAAGGTTTTATCTTTGGAAGTTACTAGAAAAATATTGAATTTTATTAATTCTTATGAAAATGGTGCTTTAAACTTTGATGAAAATGGAAATCAAATTCTATCTGCAAATTTTGGAGCAGTAAAAGAGATTGATAATTATATTAGATTTGAATATTCTTTAAGAAGCAATGATAAAGAGTTAAAAGAATTATATTTGAATGTGTTAAATAAAAATGTACAAGATAATGATATAGATATAATATGGAGTCAGGAATTGTATGGATTTGAACCTAATTATGAAAGTTGTTTAGTAAAAAAAATAAATTTATTATATAAAAAATTATTTAAAAAAGATATGGAATTAATCATAACACAAGGGGTTTTAGAAGGAGGATTTTTTACAAATCGAATAAAAAATTTGGAATATGTTTGTATAGGAGCTGAAAGTTTTGATGCACATAGTCCATCAGAAAGAGTATCTATTAAATCATTAGAAAGAACATGGGATTTTCTAAAAGAAATATGTATGGAAAATATTTAAATAAATATAGAAACATAGTATTGTTAAAAAATTAATAAAAATGAGTACACAAATTGTGTACTTTATATTTTTTTTATGATAATATATTAAAAAATTGATTTTGTGAGGAGCGAAAAAATGGGAGATAAAAATTGCTATTTAATTACAGGTGGAGCTGGATTTATTGGATCAAATTTAGTAGATAGTTTAATAAAAGAAAATGAGATTATTGTTATAGATAATTTTGATGAATATTATTCTTCAAAATTGAAAGAAAATAATATAAAAGATAATTTAAATAATATGAATTACAAACTAGAAAAAGTAGATATAAGAAATAAACTAGAGGTAGAAAAAGTATTTAGAGAAAATAAAATTGATGTTGTAGTTCATTTAGCTGGAATTGGTGGAGTAAGAAATTCAATTGAAAATCCTATTAAATATCAAGAAGTTAATTGTATTGGAACACAAAATATTTTGGATTCTATGAAAAAATATGATGTTAGAAATATAATATTTGCTTCATCTAGTTCAGTATATGGAAATTGCAATAAGGTGCCTTTTAAAGAAAGCTATGAATGTAATAGACCAATTAGTCCTTATGCTGCTACGAAAAAAATGTGTGAATTAATGTTATATGTGTATCATAATTTATATGGATTTAATGTTATAGCAAATAGATTTTTTACAGTTTATGGGAAAAGAATGAGACCTGATTTAGCAATTTGTAAGTTTACTAGAAATATATTAGAAGATAAAGAAATTCCTTTTTATGGAGATGGAACAACATATAGAGATTATACATATATAGAAGATATATTAGATGGAATTAAAAGAGGTATCAAATATTTAGAGACAAATAAAAATGTATATGAAATTATTAATCTTGGCTCTGGACATCCTATAAATTTAATCAAAATGGTTGAAACTTTAGAGAAATCTTTAAATAAAAAGGCAAAAATTAATAAGATGCCGATGCAAAGTGGAGATGTACAAGCTACTTATGCTGATATTTCTAAAGCAAAAGAAATATTAGGATATGAGCAAAAATATTCTTTTGAGCAAGGAATAGAAAAGTTTGTAAAATGGTTCATAAAAGAAAGGATTTAATTTAATGAAAATAGCGATTATAACTCATAAAACTAAAAATTTAGCTAGAACCAGAAAAAAGTTGTTAGAAAGCTTTTTAGATAAAAATTATGAAGTAATTGCAATTTGCCCTGAAAGTGATTATATAGATGAATTAGAGAAAATTGGAGTTCGTGCAATAGTAACAAATAGCAATAGAATATCTATTAATTTATTTAATATTTTAAAATACTTTTTTAGTATTATAAAAATTTTAAGAAAAGAAAAGCCAGATATATTATTTAATTATACAATAAAGCCTAATATAATAGGCTCTATTGCTGGAAAATTAGCAGATGTACCAAGAATTTATTCAATGATAACAGGAATGGGTTATATATATTCGAGTGAAAAATTAAGAGTGAAATTTATAAGAATATTTTGCAATATAGGGTATAGATTATCATTTAAATGCAATACAAGAGTTATTTTTCAGAATAAAGATGATAGAGATGAATTGGTAGGAAAGAAATATATAGATGATAGAAAAGCTTTTGTAATAGATGGCTCTGGAGTGAATTTAGAGCAATTTAAATTTACAAAATTGCCTAATGAATTTAATTTTTTAATGATTGCTAGGACGCTAGATGTAAAAGGTGTAGAAGAATTTTTTAAAGCTGCTAAAATTATAAAAAAGAGACATCCAGAAGTGACTTTTTCTTATGTTGGTGAAATAGAAAGAAATTACAGAGGTGTTAATCCTAAGATAATAGAGGAATATAATGAAGAGAATATTGTAAAATTTGAAGGACATAAAGAAAACATTATTCCATATTTAGAAGAATGCAAAGTTTTTGTATTGCCATCTTATTTAAGAGAAGGCATTCCTAGAACTTTATTAGAAGCTTTAGCAGTAGGGAGACCTATTATAACTACAAATGTGCGTGGTTGTAAAGAAACAATAAAGGCTGGAAAAAATGGAATATTAGTAAAACCTAGAGATGTAAAAGATTTAGTTGAAAAGATGGAATATATGATAGAAAACAAAGATGAATTAGAGGCTATGGGACAAGCGAGTTATGAATATGCGAAAGAACGTTTTGATATTAATATAATAAATCAAAAGATGTTAGAACTTATGGAATTATAAAAGCGCTATGCGCAAAGATGCACAGAGATTTTCATAACTGAAAATCTCGCTATAAAATGACAAGTAACCATATGAACACAGAGGGACAGTCCTTACTAAGTTTAAATAAATGAACACTATGGGGA
>CANQLP010000038.1 GCA_947624725.1 uncultured Clostridia bacterium | reverse complement strand
GGGGGGGGTGGCTATCAACTAGCTACCTTCTTAATGAAAGGAGGGAAAGGGCTTAATAATAGTTTTTTCTCTTCTTTAAAGGAGCAGGCTTATGAATGATGTTCTTAAAATTTTAGATGGAAGTATTATAGATCCGAAGATACCAAGATATGAAAGAAAAGACCTTATTTGTTGTCATTTAACAAATCCTATTACAATGCAAAGTAATCCGACTGGTTATGAAACAATTCCATTTACAGAGCTTACTAAAATAGGTAATGGATTTACTTTACAAAGTGATGGTAGTATCAAGATAGACCCTAAAATAAAAACAATAAAAATAAGTTACACTTTAAATGTTGTTACAGCTGGTACTAATCAAGCTCGTTATATTCGAATATATACAAATGATAACACAACTTTGACTTGGCAAGAAATAAATGCTAACGCATCAGGAAATACAACTTTTCCAGTATCATTTGGACCTTTATTAGTAGAATTAGATAATGTTGATACTATATCTGTAAAATATTATTTAAGAAATGGTGATTCTATAGCGACAGGATATATTAGAGATTTTCTTTTAATTGAAGCTGTTGAATATAAGTAACATTTTCATAAGCAATAGTTGATACTTTAATTATGAATGAAGTATTAAAAACAGTTGATGGAGAAATAGTTGATCCAAAGATACCAAGATACGAACATGAAATAAATTCAATTTATGTTACAAGTACTAATACGAATCCGAAAGAGAAACTTGGTTATGGTGAATGGGAATTAATCAAAAAAGAATTTCAAGAAAAATATGATGCTTTGGCTGATAATTTTGATAAATATTTAACAGTAGGAGCAAACACAACTTGTACAGGTATTCGTTTTCGGTATTCAGGAACAACAGTTCATCTTGTGCTATCTTTTGATTACAAAGGATCGATTGGTGAAAATACAATAACACTAGCTACTTTGAATTTTGAAAATCTTGGATTTACAAATACAGGATATGCTCATAATATCCCAGCTTCGGCTGATACGGGAGACGCTGTTGTTTTGGTAGGTTTGAGTGGTGCTGGAGCATTGACTACAAGAGATGTTATTTCAAGAGCTGGTTCTAGCAGTATCAATAATCCAAGTATAAGCACTGATTTTGTATTAGTATTAACAAAAGATTTAATGAAAGATGAGTACTGCGATAAGTTTTTTTGGAAAAGAATTTCTTAAAAAGAAGAGAAAAAAGCCCATGAAAAATGGAAAATACAGTTTTAAAAGATTTAGCAGGGAATATATTAGATCCTCATGTACCAAGATATGAAATCGTAGAAGCTGACTATAGTGATAATGGATATGTAAGATTTTCAAATGGTTTTCAATTTGCATGGATGATAAAAAGAAATCAAGATTTGGGTGGAAATGCTTGGGGTAGTTCCAATCAAGATATATCAACGAAAGTTTGGTATTCAGATCACAAGTTGGGAAATTGGTTAAAACCATTTACTAGCATACTTCTTTCACATAGTTTTGCTAATTCGGTTCAAATTTGGACGGGCACGCAAGATGTAACAAATACATCTTCCGGGACAATAAGAGCATATCATAGCAATCAAAATGTGGTAAATGCAGATGTTGGTATTTTCGCTTTTGGAAAATGGAAATAGAAAGGGATGATTAAATGGAAATAATAGTAGCCTTAATTAGTGGGCTATGCGTTGCTATTCCAAGTATTATAGCAACGTTATGTAGTAGTAAGGCTAATAAAGATTTAATTATGTTTCGAATTGAAAGTTTAGAAAAGAAAGTGGAAAAACATAATACAGTAGTTGAAAGAATGGCTTTAGCAGAAAATAATATAAAAGCTATTTGGAGAAATGTAGATGAATTGAAGGAGGATAAGAATGAAAAATAAAACTTACGATAGATTAAAATATATAGCACAAGTATTTTTGCCAGCGTTAACTGTTTTTGTTGGTATAGTGTTAAAATGTTTTAACTATGCTAATACAGACATTGTTATTACAATAATGACAGCTTTTGACACGTTCTTAGGATCAGTATTAATGATTTCAAATAATAATTATAAAAATGGAGGTAATAACAATGAATGAAAAGGCTAAAATGTTAGAAGTTAATGAAAATCAAAAGCATAGAATTGAAGAAATCAGAAATTTGTTTTCGACAATTTATGATTTTATTGATGAAACTTGCAAACCAAGTAGAGAAGCATCATTAGTTTATACAAAATTAGAAGAAGCCCAGTTTTGGGCAATCAAGGGAATTTCAAGAGAGGAGGAAGAATAATGTTGAAAGGTATAGATATTAGTCATCATCAAAGGAATATTAATTTAAGTGCAATAGATACTGATTTTGTAATTATCAAAGCAACAGAGGGTAATGGTTATACTGACGAATGTTGTGATAAGTTTTATCAGGAAGCAAAAAGATTAGGTAAAAAATTAGGTGTATATCATTTTGCTCGACCAGATTTAGAAAATAGTGCTGTAGCAGAAGCTGATTGGTTTGTATCACAAATTCAAGGTTATATCAAAGAAGCAATGTTAATATTAGATTGGGAGCCATCTAATGGACAAATAAGTAATGTTGCTTGGGCAAAAGAATGGTTGGATAGAGTTTATTCTAAAACAGGCGTTAAGCCTGTTATTTATATGTCTGCAAGTCCAATGAATTCTTATGATTGGTCTAGTGTAGCTAATGCTGATTATGGTTTGTGGGTCGCTAATTATGGTGTAAATGATGGACAAGCACATGATACAGTATTTAATAAATATCCTTTAAAATATTGGAAATTCTATGCATTATGGCAATATACTTCAACTGGAAGATTATCAGGCTACAATGGTAACTTAGATTTGAATTATTTTAGTGGAGATAAGAATGCCTGGGATAAATATGCAGGTGGTAGTCCGGTAATAACCGGACAAACCGGACAAAATACTTCAACATCTAATAAAAAGTCAATTGATCAATTAGCAGATGAAGTTATTGCAGGAAATTGGGGAAATGGTGAAGATAGAAAAAATAGACTATCACAAGCAGGTTATAATTATGATCAAGTCCAAGCTAAGGTTAATGAAAAATTAGGATTACACAAATCTACGATAGAATATTATACTGTTAAAAGTGGTGATAATCTTACTAAAATTGCTAGTAAATATGGAACTACAGTTAATCAATTGGTTATTTGGAATAATATTAAGAATCCAAATTTAATTTATGCAGGGCAAAAGTTAAGAGTAAAATAAAAGAGCTTAAGTTAATTCTTAGGCTCTTTTTTTGTTTCTTCAATTGCATTTTTTATAAAATCAACCATAGTTATATTTTTCTTTTTTAAATAATTATCAAGTTCTTGTTTTAATTCTGGTTTTATTCTTACAGTAATTGTTTTATAGTTTTTCTTTTTATATTCATTAATGTATTTTTTTTGATCAAATTTTTCCATCTTACTATTTCTCCATTTTTCTTTCAAATTCTTCCCAACTTTTGCTAAATACATGATTAGCAAAAGCTTCTTTTAATCCACTTATTTGTTTTAATCTAATAACTTCATCTAAATCCATTCCGAGATGATTACAAATTTCCATATCTTCCCAACCCTCATTAAGTAGTTTTATTACAACTTGACTCATTTCAGGAATTTGATGAGTTCCTCTAGCACGATTGAATTGAATTGTGGCACTAATTTGCATCTTTAAATCATGATCTAGTACAACAATTGGAACTTCCTTAAGTTTTAGATAATCTTTAGCAACTGTATATCTATGAAATCCATCAATAATTACATAAATATCATTTTCTTTATCGTATATAGTGGCAATTGGAAAACAAAAACCATTATCTTCAATACTTTTTTGTAATAACTTCATTTCAGGTTTTGCTACTTTATTTGGATTCCAATTATTTGCAACTAATTTTTTGATTGGAACTAACTTAGCTTCTAATGCTTTCATTTTTATATTTTTCATTTAATATAGCCTCCTTTGCTTCTCTTAAATTTTTATCTGTAGTTTCTGTTGTTTCATTTAATAAATTATCCCATTTTAGAACCATATTTTTTAATTTTTCAAAATCACTTTTATTTTGTGAAAAAGATAATCTTTTCATGTAAAAATCATTTCTTTCTAATGCTCGAGCAATTCTTCTCCAAGAAATAACTTTTTTCATACTTTCTTCTTTTAAGTTAGCTTCATCTGGAATGTCAGCAATATCAATATTTTCTTCTTTTTTATACCAGTTCATAAATTTTTTAATTTTTTGATAATAATGTAACATTAAATCTTTATTATAGATTCCAATGCTTTCTAATAAGTAAATAGAATATTCTTGCCAATTCATGAAATCAGGTTTTGAAGATGTTATATTTCCAAGTGCTGATGTTTTACAATAGATATTTCCAAAATTTACACCATTAACTCTGTTCAATACTTTTTCCCAAGTTTCATATTCTAAAGCTTTGAACTGATCAAGACCGTTTCTTTGATCATCTCCATAAGGTTGGCATAATCTTTGTTCATGAATTGATACACCATTTTTATACATTAACTCATATATCATATTCATTTTTAAATTAAGTTGAGATATACATCCCCAATCATCTTCTGTTCTCCAATCATACAATGGATAAAAAGTGAATATATTATCTCCAACTTTTGTTGTCCAATGGTGATTTTTGTATTCTACTTTATTTTCCATCATTGCAATTGTTCGGAAACGATTCAAACTTTCATCTGCCCGTATTCCAACTCCAACAAAACATAATCCACCATATTTTTTTTGATACCATTCTTGAAATTTTGGAACAAATTCTTCAAATTCACATGGCTTATTATAAAAATCAAATTCATGATTATGAATATTAATACTATCACTTGGTAATTTTCTAACCCATATATCCTCTTCCTTTGGATTCCAGCAAATCCATTTTGGTTGTAGTATTGATACAGCATTTCTTAAGTACATTGGTAAGGCAATATGATAAAAATTTCTAATCATAGATAGTTTTTTAAGTTCATATATATGGTTAATTGTTGCTTTGTATTGAGCTTCAAAGTCTATATACATTACATCATAATATTTATTTAATTTTTCTGCGACAATATTAGCTAATTGGACCATAATAGAGCTGTCTTTTCCTCCGGAAACAGAAAAAATAACATTATCTGCTTGTTGAAATATGTATTCCAATCTTTCAAAAGATGCATCCAACACATTTTTTTCTAAATAGATTTTAGCCATTCTAAATCACCTTCTAACATTTTTTCTTTTATTAGATTCTCTAATGTTTGTTTTTTGTTAATATTTTCTAATATTAATTTAGTAATTCCTAAATCAGTTAAAAAGTATGTATATTTAATATTGTTTGTTTGTCCAATTCTCTTAATTCTATATTTTGCTTGTTCTAGTTTAGCAAAATCAAAATTGATGCTTGAAAATACAATTTCGTTACAAAATTGTAAGTTTAATGAATAAGAACCGACACCAAAGGTTAGTAATAGAGGAATATTATTGTTTTTAAAATTTTCTATGATTTCTTTTCTATTCTTAGTTTTTCCATTTATAACAAAACATTTTATTTTAGTTTTAATGTATTCTATTTCTTCTAAAAAATTGCAGAATACGATAAGTTTCTTATTGTTTATGTATTCTATTAATTTATCATTTTTTCTTTCATAAGTTGAAGCAATATAATTCAAGGATGTTAACATATTTATAATTATATTACTTTCTCTTTTTTTAATAAAAGATTCTAATTTGATTTCTTTTTCTTGATAATATTGAATATCATCATATTTGATATAATGATAATTTGTTTCTTCTTCTAAATCAAATTTTAGATCACATTGAAAGATATAAGGTTCAATTATTTCATATAATAATTTGGCATTAACTTCACTAAATTTATAAAATGAATGTTCTTTTTCACCTTTTTTTCTATATGTGATTTTTTTAAAAAAGGTGTTTAAAAATTCTTCTTTGTTCATTTTCATAATTAAAGGACTTAAGAACTCCATTTGATTATATAGATCAAATTCATTTTTTACTATTGGAGTTCCATTTAAAATTAACGCATATTTGCACAAATTACGTAGAATACATAATCTTTTAAATCTTTTTGTGTTGTCATTTTTTATAAAAATACTTTCATCTGCAATAATAAAGTTAGTTTTATTTTTTAAAGTTGATAGTGTTTCTAAAAAGGTTTTATTACTAGATTGTAATGTTTCGTATCCGATTATTTGATATTTACAATTAATTCCCCATTTTTCTATTTCTTGTTGAATATTATTTATAGTAGAGTAGGGAGTGATATAGAGCATAAAATCAACATGATTATAGTTTACTAATTCTAATGCAACTCTTGTTTTTCCACTTCCCATTTTCATGAATAAGGCACCTACTTTTAATTTAGAAAATTTATCAAAAGCATTTTTTTGTTTTTCATTCATTTTTTAATTCCTCATCAACAACAATTGTTTTTTCTATTTTCTTAGGCTCTTTTATAATTAAATAAGTATTATTTTCTTTTTCTCGAACACTATCTGCCATTTTATCAAAAATTTCTTCAAATTCTTCTGCGTCAATATCAATTTCATCAAGTATCATATATTTATTTAATTTTCCTTTTCCAAATTTTTTTAGATGAAAAACAAATTCATTCGTATAACTTAATTTGATTGAATTTTCGTTTTCTTCAATTAATTTATTTGGATGCCAAAATTTATAGTTAGCATATCTACTTTTTTTAGGAATTTTAATTAGTGTTGCATTTGTGATTTGAAGTTCAACATTTTGTTTATTAATTTTTATAGTTTTCCACATATCAATTCTCCTTATCTAATATTTGTTTTATTGTAACTATTTGTCTTGCTATACCATATGTTGATTTTTCTTTGTTTTCTTTTCGTTCTATTTTATAAATTACTTTACCATTTAAAATATCTTCAAAAGTTGGTTTATTTTTAAGTGAAAGATAATTCTCAATAGATTCTATAAAATGTAGTTTGGAATAATCATATATTCTTTTATTATTTATATCGTAAATTGTTATAAAGTCTTTCCCACTTTTTGTTATTCTTTCTTCGTAACGATAGTTATATTTTCTTAAATATTCTTTAAAAGTTAATTTTGTTTCATCATAAACTATATTGGATCTAAAATTTTCTACATTTATTACTTTAAATTTTCCTTGTATTAAAGCTTCTTTTTGATCAGGATATTCAGAATATTTAGAAATATCTAAATATTGACTTCCAACAATCTTAAATTCCGTATAAGTAAAAGGATATGCAGCCATAAGAGGTTCTAATACAATAGCATCATTTCCACTAGAAATTTTTTCAAAATAATTTATATTAGTAGAAGAACTTCGTATTCCCCAATTTAATATTTCTCCAATTTTATATTGTCGTTGTTTATCATTTAAATTCTCATCCATTTGTGTTTTTTCAAATCTTATTAATGTATCATCCTTATAAGGTTGTGCAATAATCATATTCTGCAATTTTTCTATTTTTTTTATTTCTTCTTTTAGAAGATCATCACTGTTAGAATTACCGTAAATTCGAACATATTCAAAAGCTTCTTTTTTAGTTTTTCCATTATTAATAAGTTCAGTATATGTAGTAGCATCTCTATAATTTCCATTAGTATAATCATATATGTAATCACGTAATTCCTTATCTTTAATATAATTATCATTAATTTTTGCTTCTAAATCCAAACGTTGTAATTGCAATTTTCTTCTTTTTATTAAAAGCTCATCTAATTCATCTTCTAAATCAGGATCAAATTTAATTTCTTTGCATCTTATTTTTATTTTTCTAAGTTCGTTTAAGATTCTATTAATTTCCATTTTTTCTTGCATATCTTAGAACTCCTTTCATTTAATATTATACTACATGGGCTTGCCAATGTCAATATTTTTTTGAAAAAAGATAATTTTTTCCAAAAATTTCTATAAATTCATCAGTAGTTTTGTTGTAATATTCCATAAATGTTATTTGTGCTAATTGTTTTAATTTTAAATTTTCAAGTGGATGATCGGTTAAGTATCTATGTTGATTTTCTGTTAACCATACAAATAAACCATATTTTTCTGATTTTGGACGATTCGCAATTCCACCGAAAATATGATGCTTTTCTAATCTACTCTTTTTAATGTTGGAATAGAGTGGGTTTTTAGGCATGATAGATACATCATTGTAATATCTGTTGGATTTTCCTTTTTTAGGTTTGTATTTATATTCAGTTTTAGCTTGCAATCTTTTATATTCTTTGTATTCTTTATTTTTGCATTCTTTACAGTCATTGTAAGTTATTATTTTTCTATCAAAAGAACAGTAGTTGTATATTGTTCTTTTTTTGTTTATAGCCTTTGTTCTAGTTCTAAAATGTTTACAGTTCATAATTTATAATGTAGTACCAATTGGAAAAGTCCTAGTGGTACTTAGGAGGAGTATCAGGGGGATATACAGAAGGAGGGAATCCAATTTATTTTTATGAATATGAAAGAGGAGAAGGAACATGTACAACAATAGGTAATTGTAGTAATCAAAGGGAAACCAATTGGAATGGAAAAGTAGGATTGATGTATCCCTCAGATTATGGATATGCCACAAGTGGAGGAAGTACAGGAAGTCCAACAGATCGAAATAGTTGTTTAGGAGGAAGTCCAATGCATAGTTGGAATTTTGAAGAAGATTGTTATACAAATGATTGGCTTTTTGATGGAGAATCTCAATGGACAATAACCCCATATACTGGAAATTCAACCGATGTGTTTAGTGTGCATACCGATGGGATTATCGGTTACGACTTCGTGAACAATATTAATCTAGTGGCCCGACCAGTTGTCTATCTAGTATCTAATATAAAGTTAAAAAGCGGAACAGGTAGTCAAAGTAATCCTTTTGAATTCACATTAGATGAGTAATTAAAAAAAGCTATTCGTCATAATCGATGAATAGTTTTTTTTAGAAAAATAATAAAATTGCCATTTCTTTTACAAAATCACGAATGGTAAATAAGCTTTCTTCTGTTTGTTTACGAAAATATTTGATTAACAAATGCATGGCGCCATCCGTAAAAAAGGATATTTTTAAAGTATTATTTTCTTTGGTATCGAGTAGTTGAGTAAGCATCGTACAAATCTTTTTGTTTAAACGATTCAAAAACAAAATAGAATCTTCTGATGTTAATAGTTTGGTATAGATTTTCTTATGATCATCTAAAAATTGAAATACACTATCAAAATAAGAACAAACATCTTCTTTGGTTTTTATTTTTGTTGTGTCATCAAATACTTTGGTTAAAATTTCTTCTTGAAATTCATCAATCACTTGATAAATACTATC
>CANQLP010000037.1 GCA_947624725.1 uncultured Clostridia bacterium | reverse complement strand
GAAAAATGAAAGAATATTCTAAAGAAGAGAAAGAAAATGTAGAGTTTAATATAGAAAGCTTAGAGCCTGGACAATCAAAAACTTTTGAATATCAAGTAATAGTTAGAGATTTAAGTGAAATAGAAAATCCAGAAGTTTATGGTAATATTATCATTTCAGCTGAAGGATATGATGATAATGAAGTAAATACTTTAAAAAATAAAATTGAAAATGCTAAATTTGAGGTTCTTTTAACAAGAATAGGTACAGAGAGTGTAAATGATGAAGATAATGTTACAACAATGTCTTTTGGATTAGTTGCACAGATAAAAAATATTTCAGACGAAGATTTAGAAAACGTGAAATATGTATTGAATTTACCTAGTGAGGTTTCAATATTTGATTTTATGATAAAATGTGATAGTGAAAATGTTGAAATAAATAAAGAACAACTTGTTGATAAATCTACTAAAATAACTTTTACAATTCCTAGAATTAATGTAGGAAAAACTGAAAATATTATTTTTTATGTAAAAAATAATGGGATGGAATATACAAGATATAGTACAACTATGTCAATTACTTCTTATGTAGAATATGGAGATGAATCTTATTATTCAAATGATTATACTAAGAAAATATATCAATCTGAAACAAAGATTGAATATAATTTAACTTCTGATGTTGATAAAGAATATGTAGAAAATGGTGAACAAATAATATTTACTCTTAATGCTAATAATGTTGGTTTTACAAAATCAGATATAATAAATGTAGTAGCTAATATACCTAATGGACTTGAAATTGTTGATGTTCAATTTGAAAATGAGAGAAATGATAATTATAGTAAAGTAGAAGATAATAAGATAAAAGCTATGTTATCTTTGGATGAAAATGAACAACAAAATTTAAAAATTACAACAAAAGTAAATGAAAAATTGTTTAAAAGAGATCAATCTGTTATAGAATTTGGTATGAATATTAGTTATGCAAGTGAGGAGGATTACAAAACAAATATTATTTCATATAAAATTAAAAATAATAATTTAACAGTATATTCACCAGCAACAGAAATAACACAATCTAGTGTGATAAGTGATGAACCTTGGGATGATGAAGAAGATTTAGAAAAATTAAGAGAGCAAAGAAATAATAACAATAATGATACAGATAATCAGTCAAATAATGATAATAATACTAATGATAATAATACAAATAATCAACAAGAAGAAAAAATCGAAAATCCTAAATCAGATAATTTAAAATCAGGAATATATCATATATCAGGTTCAGCTTGGATTGATGCAAATC
Source organism: uncultured Clostridia bacterium (assembly GCA_947624725.1). The sequence continues at coordinate 9,632 of CANQLP010000037.1, read as the reverse complement.
AAGATGGTATAAGACAAGATAGTGAAAAAATAAAAGAAGGTGTAGTAGCTTCTTTATATGAAGCAAATAGTAATGGTGGAATTGATACATCAAAATTAATAGAAACTACTTCAACAATGAATGATGGAAATTATATTTTTAGTAATATTGAAAATGGAAATTATATTATAGTATTTGATTATAATTCTTCTAAATATAAAGTAACAAAATATCAAGTAAAAAATGCTACATCAACTGAAAATTCTGATGTCATTTCAAAAACAATTACTATAAATGGAGCAACATCAATTTATGGTATTACTGATGTATTAACTGTTAACAATATGGGACTAACTTCAATAGATATTGGTTTAATTGATAATACAAATTTTGATTTAAGTTTAGAAAAAAGTATTTCTGAAATAAAAGTTAAAAATGATGAAGGTACAAAAGTTTATAATTATGAAGATAACCAAATTAAAAGGTTAGAAATTCGTTCAAAATATTATAAATCAACAGTATTAGATATTACATATAAATTTAAAGTAAAAAATGAAGGTGAAATAGCTGGATATATTAATAAAATAGTAGATTATTTACCAGATGGTGTACAAGTTATTTTAAATAAAAGTGAAGGATGGTATATCGGTTCTGATAATGGATTATATTATACAGGTCTTGTTGATCAAGAAATCGCACCTGGTGAAGAAAAAGAGTTTACTTTAATTGTTAGAAAAAGTTTAGAAAATGGAGAAGCTGTTAAATTAGTGAATGGCGCTGAGATAGCAGAATATACAAATTCACAAGGACTTTTTGATAGAGATTCTATTGAAAATAATAAAATAAAGTCAGAAGATGATTATGGGGAGGATATTTTAATAATTTCAGTAGCTACTGGTAATATAGTTCAATATATTATAATAATTTTAATAATTATTATAATGATTGCGACAATTTTAAGATTATCAATAAAGTTTAAAAATGTTAAAAGGGTTTATAAATAGGAGGTGAAATGATGAAAAAGAGAAAATTAAATAAAATTAGTATAATTATCTTAATATTAGTTTCTTTAGTAATTTGGTTGAGTAGTCATTTCATTTCAAAAGCGGATTCTAATAATACTAGAAGTGCTTTGACGTTAAGGTATTTTTCTAGATTTACTTGGAATGATGTAAAAGATCTTAGTTTTTCAGAAAACAATAATTATAGTTTATTATATTGTAAATGTGATATAACTTCTAATAATCGGACCAAAAAATGCATTTTGTTTTCATGGTGAAAGTTTAGATATTGACCATATAGATGAAAATGATAATAAAGGTTCTCAAGAAGGAGAGCAGGAAGAAAATAATAATGAGTCTCAAGAAGGCGATCAATATGAAAGTGCCAGTGATGAAGAATTTGATAATGAAGACAATGAGGAATGGATTACAAAAGATAAAAGTAATAACAGTTTCCTTAATCTTAGAGCTATAATAGATATTGATGTTGATGGCAATGTTAAAGTTACTTATGGAAATAAAAAATACGGAGAAGATGGCTTTGAGGTTCGGAGAAAAAGATTTAGGACAGATTGCTGGAGCTAAAGGCTTAGCATTATTTGCAACTAAAATTACTAACATAAACAAAGGAGAATATAATAATGTAACGAATAAAGGAGATTATGCTAACGATTTTTGGACTTTTATGAATAAGGGACTAAAAAGTAAATTATTAGATGAAATTCCTGTCTTTAAAAGTTTAGGTCAAGGAGCTCATTCTAATGTAAAAACAAATGAAGGAAAACTTGGATGGGATTATGAATTTAACACACAAAAAAGTGGTAGTAATAATAAAAATGATTTAGTATATACAGCAAGAATTTTTATTTATTATTCTGAGGATGGAAAAACAGGCGTTCAAGATAGAGCTGTTGTTTTTGGAAAAGAAGAAGATGGTGAAAAAGTATTAGTTAATAAATATGTAACAAATATTGATTATGTAGAACAGGAATTAACATTAATAGATCATCCAGCGCCTGGAGTTGAAACGACAAAAGAATTAAAATTTAATACTTATGATCCTAATACTAGAACATTATATGGATTGCCAGGTTCAACATATGAAGGTACAGATTCAGAAAATGAAATTGTAATTCCAGATGAATATGATTTTCAAATTATTGACAGAGATAAGATGTCAGAAGAAGATAAAGAGGCGAATCCAGCTAGAGCGCTGAATGGTGGAGTAAAAGTTCATTACACGATTGAAGTTAAAAACGAAGGTAAAACAGATGTTACTGGAACAATAAAAGATGAATTTGATGATGTTTTTTTTAAAAATTTAAGCATAGAAAATAGTCCAGAATTTACGATAAGTAGTGATGGTTATATATTACATAATAATAATAATAAAATTACTATTAAACCAGGAGAGACGAAAAAATTTAATATAACTTTAGAAGGTAACTATGATATAATTAATGGAAAATATTTTAATAAAGTTATATTTACTTCAATTAGAAAAGATGATGATTCTTCAGATACAATACCTGGAGGGGGCGATTCATCAAGTACAGTTCCTGGTGGAGGTGGCGATTCATCAGGTACAACACCTGGAAAAGAATATATTTCTACAGATTATATGGAAATAATTCCAATTATTAATATTAATGTTGATAAACATATATATCAAATTTTAGATAGAAGTTTAAAAGTTGATGAAAATATTTATTATAGAGATGAAAATTCAAGATCAAATATGACAGATGAAAAAAAGAGGGAGAATCCAGCTATTACAAAAGATAGTTCTTGTGGTGTAAATTATGAGATTAATGTAAAAAATAAAGGCACGATTCCTATTAGAGGTAAATTAATAGATATGTTTCATAACGAAACTAGTGGCACTAGTGGAGTAAATTTCTTTGATGGAGGAGTGGTTACTAGCGAAAATGGTGTTTATGAAGTATTTTCTAAAAATGATGATGAAGAAAATACAGAAAAAGTAGATAAGACACAAAAAATAGATAATATTAATAAAGATTTTGATTTAGATGAAGAATTTAATATTGCTTCTGGTCAAATTTTAACAATTAGATTAAGATTATGGGGTAATAAGGATATTAATGAAGGAGGACCATACGAAAATAGAGCTACATTTATACCTATACTTAATGATAGTGGAACAGAAGATGGTACGCCACCGACAGATGGAAATACGCCATCAACAGATGGTAGTACACAAGGAGAGGGTCAATCTACAGGTAGTGGTATAAACTATTTTGATCCATCTAAAGGTAGTTTTGTTAATGGTGAATTTCCATTACCATCTTCATCTTCAGATTATATTGAAATATCTCAAAGTAATATACCAATTATAAATAAATATATTTTGTCAGTAAATGGTGAAAATAAAAATCGTAGTAATTTATCTGAAAATGAAAAATTGAATAATCCAGTTGATTTAGGAGTAAGTGTAGAAGAAAAAACAGTTGTTTATCAAATAGTCGTTGAAAATCCAAATTCAGTTGACATAGAAGGTACATTCCAAGATATACCAGATAAAGAAATTGTTATTGATAGTATTAAAGTTGATGATGGAACAACGATAGATTCAAGTGGTACTGCTACTATGACAATTTCAGGGCATAGTAGAAAAGTGATAACAGTTACAACACGAGTTAAAGCTCAAACTTTACCAGGAATATATACAAATACTACTAAATTTAAGGTTGAAGGTACACAAATTTGTGTTGAATCATCAGATTATTTTGAAATAAAAAAAGATATAGTAAAAACAGGAAGTATAAAAAAATATATAAGTTCAATTGGAATACCTAATGAAGCTGGAGAAATTGTCACTAAAAATTTAACTGGTAGAAATGAAAAAGATAATAATTGGAAATACGAACATCCAGTAGAAGTTGAAAAGGGATATTATATTACATATACAATAGAATTAAGTTTCAAATTTGATGATCCTAATATTAGTGTTAAAGACCATAATGGAAATTATTGTGAAGAGCATTATAATAAGCGTATTATAGATTATTTATCAGTTGAAGATATATCAGGCGTAATTGAATATGATGGAAATTTAAATAGAAATTTAAGTAATAATGGTTACTTAACGTATGTTGATAATAGTATTTCTGGAGATAATAATGTTGTATATGATTCAGATATAATTAAATGGACTAATATAGAAGTAGATGATATAACGAAGGAACAAACAGTAAAAGCTACTTTAATGTATAGAGTTGATGCACCAAAATTATTATGCAAAAATTTAATTAATAGTGTTCAAAATATTAAGTATTCTTATAAACGATATATATGTACAATAGATCATAATGATTGGTCTAGAGGAGATGGTGCAAGTAGTGGACGTTATGAATTTTGTAGTCATAAATCATGTTATTTTAAACATCAATATACTCAAATTGATGGAACAATAGAATCTTATGATTCAGATAGTATAAGATTATTGGATCCTGAAATAGGAGGAATGGTATTTTTAGATAAAAATGGTAATAATGTTAAAGATGGTGATGAAGAAAATCTTGGAAATATACCACGAGATGAATATAAGGGAATTACAGTTGAATTATGGAATATTGATAGTGGTAATGAGAAACTTGTTGCTACTGTAGAAGTTGATCATGACACAGGTAAATATTCATTTGGTAGAGTAAGAAAAGGTAAAGATAGAATTGTTACATCTAGTGAACCAATTGGAGATTATAATCTTGGAGAAGGAAACGAATTTTATTATACTAGTGATGATTTATATGAGTATTATGTTGTATGGAATTATGATGGAGAGAGATTTAATAGTGTAGATCTTCCTTATGACCTTAATCTTAATAGAGATTACCATGATTTGACTGATAGATTTTTAAATGATTCTAATGGAAAAGAAATAAATAGAAATGGATTTAATAATCAATTAGAAACTATTTCATATAATAAAGCATTTAGTGGTACTGATATTAATGCAGAAGGAGTAAAAGAAGGAGATTTATCTTATAATACAAATGATAATAATGGAAATCCAACTTCTAGATTACAAGAAAGTAAAGTTATTTGGAATACAGAGGATTCAATTATCAATATGAAAGCTAGATTGAATTGGAATTTAATGACTTCGAAACTTGAAGATACTGATTATATGAAATACTTAAATTTAGGAATTAGAGAAAGAGAATATGGAGATTTATCTTTGAAGAAAGATGTTGTTGAGGCTGAGGTTACAGTAAATGGATTCAAGACAAATTATCAATATTCAAAATTAGGTAGTGGAGGATTTGAAGTTAATGATGATAATACTTTGAAGAAACCTTATTCATTAAGAATATATAGAGAAGACTATGAATTTAGAACATCAAATTATGATGAAACAATTCAAGAAATTTTAAATAAAAATAATCCATACACAGATTTAGGAAGAGATAATGATTTACAAATTATTTTAACATATAAAATTACAGTTAAAAATGATTCTGATAATGATAATGCTAATGCTGTAGTAAGAGAAATTGTTGATTATTCTTCATCTGAACTTGAATTGAAAACAGTAACATTAAATGGAAAAGAGCTTTCTATAAGTTCTGAATCTAAATTTAAAAATACATCTGTAGAATCATCTAACTTTAATCAGAATTTCTTTACAGGAGATGAATTAAATAATAGAATATTATCTCCAGGAGAGCAATTAGATATAATTTTAAAATATAAAGTTGTAAAAGATTCTAATGGATATATTATGTTAGATAAAGAAAGTGGCGGAATTGGTGATGGTAAATTTAATGTTGCGGAAATTGGAGCATATTCTTTCTATAAGAGTGATAATATTACTCCAGCAGGATTAGTAGATATAGACTCAAATCCAGGAAATATTTTTGAAAACATTAATGATAATAAATTTAATACTGATAAATTTGAAGATGATACTTTTGAAACAGGAATATCAATTATATTAAAAGACAATCCAAATAGTGATGAACCACCAGGAGGAAACCCACCAGGAGGAGAAACGCCACCAGGAGGAAACCCACCAGGAGGAAATCCACCAGGAGGAGGAAATCCACCAGGGGGAGAAACACCACCAGGAGGAGAAAAGAAAGATTATAGAAATATATCAGGAGTAGTATTTGAAGAAATAGATAAAGAAGTAAAATCAGAGTTAGATGGTCAATTAGTTGGTGATGGAATGATGAAAGGTAATGATGAAGCAGCCAAAAATGTAATTGTTAAGCTTTATGAAGTTATTCAAGATAAAGTCGCTAATGAAGAATATTTGGTAGATACAGGATTATGGTATAGAACAGGAGATGATGGAAGATACTATTTTGGTGATAATGTAGATTCTAATTTGTCTGGAACTAGTGATTATAATTCAATAGATGACAGATATAGATTACATGCTGGAAAATATATAGTAAGATTTGTATATGGAGATGAATATGAAAAACTTGATACAATAGATGGAAATACAATAAAATATTCAGGACAAGATTATCAGTCAACAAAATATACAGTTATTGGAGATGGAGATGAAGCATCTGTGATTGAAGCAACCGAATTTGCAGAATTGTCAGGAAATACTGTAGAATTTAATAGTAATGGTGAACCAATAAAAGGAGAAAATATATATTCAGTAGCAAAAGATAATGAAATAAGAAGGTTAGAAGTTAATGCATATTCAACAACAACAACATATCCAATGGATTCAGTATTAAAAGCAAAAAATAATACAGAAGAATCTAAACTTTTAGCAGAACATACAGCAATGTTTGCAGATACCAAAACATTTAATATACAAATTGAATACTTTGATGATGATTATACAGATAAAGATAATAAAAAAATATCAGGAACATTACCTGATGATCATTATAATTATTCAGTAAGAGATGTAAACTTTGGATTAATAGAAAGACCAAAAGCAAAATTACAACTTATGAATGATATAACAGAGATAAAAGCAATAACATCAGATGGAAAAACATTAATAGATTTACCATTTGATATAATATATGAAAAAGATGGTAATGAAATAAAGCATACAGCAGTTCCTAATTATGAAAAATCAATAGGAAATTCAGAAGTACAAATATTAAATAGAAATGGAGATAACCAAGGATTTAGATATGCAAATATTGATAATGATATATTACAGGGAATGACAATAGTATTAAAATTTAGAATAGCAATAGCAAATAATAGTGAAGTAGATCATTTATCAAGTTGGTTAGAGGAAGCAATAGAAAATGAATCAAAGGTTGACTTAAATATTAAATATTTGGGAAATAGTGAAACAAAAACAACGTATAATGATTTAAAAATAACAGATAGAATAAGAAAAGAAGAAAGAAATTATAATTACAGTAATAGTTATTTGTATAAATTGTTATATGAAGGAGAAGATTCATTAGTAAAAGCAGATAATGGAGTTCATAATTATGGAGGGAATACAGATAAAATAGGATCAGAAAATATAAAGAAGGCATATACTTATACGAATATAAAGAAAAAAGTAGACAATAATTATAAAACAGGGTACTATCTAGGAAATATATATTATTATAATGATGTTAAAGATGAAAAGTATGGTAATGAAGTAGAACATAAAGTAGTAAAAACAAGAGTAGATCAATTTATAGATTATGTTGATAATGATTTAATCTTTAAACCAGAAGAAAACAAAAATGAGAATAACCAAACAACATATTTAACATATCAGTTAGATGAAATAGCAGAGAAAGGCTTATTAAAAGACATAACTTCAGATACAAAGTCAATATCAGATGGAGAGAGGGAATATTGTAATAAAACAAAAAATAAAAATAATAATTTAGCATTTAATATAGAAGATGAAAATATAAATAAAGACTTGTATAAGTTTTTATCAACAATACCAGAAGATGCATATACTGAAATAAGTGAAGCAGAAATGAATTATGATTATAACAAAGATGGAGAGATAAATGGAGCAACAAAAATAAAAACTATAGGAAATCCATATAATAATGATAATAATATAAAAGATAACTTATATATAATGGATTTACAGGCATCAAAGATATTAACATCAGAAGTAAGTTTAGAAGGAATTGAGATAGAAAACTTAGCAGAAATAATAAAAGCAACAAATACAGCTGGAAGAAAAATATATGTAAAATCAAATAAAGCAGGAAATGACGAAACAGGAAATATAGGAAATACAACAAAAGATCCAATAGAATCAATAAATAGTGAAAAGAATTCTAAAACAATGGTAGAGATATCAAAGTCCGAAAGTGATACTGATTTTACAGAATATGTAACATTTTCACCTCCAACAGGATTGACAAAGAAAGAGTCTGAGACAAAAGATAAAATAGATAAATTAACAGATGCATTATTAATAGTAGTACCAGTGATAATTATAATATCAGGAGTAAGTTATGTGACAGTAGAATTTATAAAAAAGAAAAAATTCTATAAATAAAAATGTTCATGTAGGGGACAGAAAGACGTGCAGTTAAAAAAAACTGCACGTCTTTTCTGTTTCCCATGTGAAACCTCTAATTATTATGAATTAAAATAACAACATCTTTATTTGATTTTGTTTTTTTAGATATTTCTTTTACAACAAATCTACCAAATCCTCGTATTGTTAATATATCTCCAAAGTTTACGATTTTTGAATTTTTGGTGATAGTTTCATAGTTTATTTTTACATTTTCCTGAAGTAGAATTTCTTCAGCTTTTTTTCGAGAACAATGGCATATTTCAGATATAAAATTATCTATTCTCATAGAGTTTACTATTATAGAAATTTCTTCAGTTTGCTCAATGTTTTCATGAATTTCTGATATATCTAAAATTTCAATTGTAGATTTTCTAAATCTAATCAATTGGCTTAAATTTTCTTTAAAATAAACTCCATTTTCTTTTTGAATAATAAAATCTGCACCTTCAGGGTAAACGATAATATCTCCGAATTTTTCTCTTACAATTCCAAATTTCATGATCCCACTTAAATAATCTCGATGTTCAAAAGTATTTTTTTGACTATTTGGAAGAGCAATTCTTATTATTTCTAAAATTTTATTAACATTTGAAAAAGCCATATCTAATGTTAATTTTTCTGGGTAAAAGAAAAGAATTTTTCGTTTTGCTTCTTCATATCCTCCAAAAAAGAAGTAGTTTTTTATTTTTTTTGAATTTAAGTGTTTTTCGATTTTTATTATTTCAGGTTCAGTAAAAAAATCTGTATGTGTAATTTTATTTTTAGTATTACAAAATTTGATTTTATCATCAATTTTTGCAAATAATAATTCACTATTTGATTGTTCTTTCATATAAAAAATTTTTCCCTCCGAAAATTTCAAGAAATTCTTATGAAAATATATAATAATTTAGAAAGAAAAGCAAGAGAAAAATTTTTTTGTTACTATTTACAGTTATAAAGTGACAAGTAACCATATAATTTTTTTTTATAATAGGAAAGTTATCCTTTCCTATTATAAAAAAGCACTACGTGCAGAGATGCACAGAGATTTTCATAACTGAAAATCTCGCGCGATGAACAAATTAACGGAAAGCCAAAGAGAAATGTTAAAGTATAGCTTATATTAAGGCTTTCCGATTTGTTCTATAATAGGAAAGTAATCCTCCTTTCCTATTATA
>CANQLP010000036.1 GCA_947624725.1 uncultured Clostridia bacterium | reverse complement strand
TTGTACCCCGCAAAACAGGGTTGCGGCTAACATTTGATTTGGACAAGATACATTTAAAGTATCTATATTATTATATTAATTATAGCCTATTTTATTAACAAAAGTCAATTAGTTTTCAAAAAATTTCTTTATCCAGTTTTTAATGAATAAAAGAGCTAGCATCTAGTTTTTGTTCTTTAGTTTTCTAACCTCTAATTTCTAACCTTCTAATTTTCTAATTCAGTGAACATTAGGGACAGTCCTTAAATGTTCAAAAATGAACATTTGGGACACTCCTTTTAGATTTCTAATCTCTAATTTCTAGCTCTCTAACCTCTAAAAAACTTCTAATTCTCGAATCTCTAACTTCTAACATCTAAATCAACAATTTGTTATAAAATTATATTAAAATACAAAAAAATTTCTTCAAGTCTAATACTTAAAGAAGAAATAAAAACTTATGAAAATGAAGAAATTAAAGAAACACAAGAAAAGTTAGGAGGAGAAAAGAATGAAAAAGAAAGGAATTACACTAATTGCGCTCATTATCACTATCATTGTTTTGCTAATCTTAGCAGGAGTAACGATTAATGCAATGGTAGGAGATAATGGAGTAATAACAAATGCTCAAAATGCAAAAATATTACAATGTGTCGCTATGTTAGAAGAACAAGTTAATATGAAATTAGTAGAGAAAATGGATACAGGTGATAAGAAGATTTCTATTGCTGATTTTTCATATAATGAATATCCCAAAGATGGTTTTTTAAAAAGAATTGCTTATAAGGGAGGAGATACTTATGTATTTGATTTGAATTATATAAATAGAGTTAGTAATGATTTAAAAGGATCTCTTTCAGGAGGAGAAGGTGTAGATGGTTCAATTGCATTACTTAGAAATGTATATGGAATGAATTCAGATTTTACAGTATGGTATATAGATTCTAATGGAAAAACTTATGGTTCAAAAGGTATAGTAGAGATTCCAATAGATCCAGAGCAAAAAACAAATGCATCAGAAGAATTGAAAAGAGGAATGGGAGTTGAAGGAGATTTAACAGTTGGAGATGTAAGAGGAAGAACAAGTTTAATAATAGATGGAGCAAAGATTGAAGGAGAAGGTTTAAAAAATTTAGATGAATTATCATTTTTTCCAAATATAACAGAATTGACATTAAAGAATTTGAATTTAGAAGATGTAAATGGTTTGCAATATTCACCAAATTTACAAAAAATATGGTTTGATAATACAAAATCAGGAAATTATGATGGGTTAAAATATGGATGGAATGTAAATGGATTTTATTTGATTAATGGTTCAGTTAATGATGATAATATTAAAAAAATAACAGACCAGTTTAGTAAAATGTCAAAATTAGATATAGTTAGAATTAGAAATAATGATGAGTTGACTAAAATACCAGAATTAGAAACATTAGGAGGAATTGAAACATTATATATAGAAGAAAATATTAATTTAACTAATATATATGGATTATCAACAGTAAACAATAAAACAAGTTTAAAAAATTTATATCTAAATGAAAATAATTTAACAGATGTAGTTAAAGAAGAAAATAAAGATAAAGAACCAGAGGTAAAAGATGAAAATATAATAAATATGAGTTATATATCTGGTTTCACTAATTTGGAAATTTTGCATTGTGGTGCTATTGGTGGTACTTATGGTGATAAATATGAGAATGGTAATGGTGATGTTATTAGGAAGAGAGATACAGATAAAAATTCTTATAATGAAAATTTGCATTATTTATCAGGTGTAAAAGGTGGAGATTTTGTTGGAATAACTAATTTAACTAAATTGAAAACATTAAATCTTGAATATTGTGATATTTTAGATATTGATTTATTAGAGCAATTTGAAAAAATGGAAAATAATAAATTAAAAGAAATATATTTATTAGGAAATGAAAATTTTAAAGATGAACAAATTAATAAAATAGCAAAATTATTAAATAGTTCTTCTAAATATTCAATTCCTTCAAAATATGTAGCACAATTAGATTCAAATAAAGCTAGTTTAAATTATAGTAAAATGGATTTAACAGATTTAAGTTTTTTGAATGAGAATAAAATTACAAAAAGTTTAAATTTATCATGGTGTAGTGGTATAAATGATGACCAAACTCAATATATACAAAAAATGACACAATTAACAAGTTTGACTTTAGGTGGTTGTACAGGAATTAATAATTTTTCTTTTTTGAGTAGTCTTCCTAATTTGACTTATCTTGATCTTTGGGGGACTAAAGTTACAGATGATGATATTAGAAATCTTACTTGTAAACAATCTTTAAAAACACTTTTATTATATAGTTGTAGTAAAATTAGTAATTTTTCTATTCTTGATGATTTTAATAATGTTCTTTCTTCTAGAGATGGAACTGATTTTGATTTCAGAGGTTGGAATACTACTATGGAAACGGACTTAAGTTGGCTTAATGATAAAAATTTTAAATGTATTTATCTAGGAAGAGGTAACCTTACTACGATGCAAAAAGCTATTAGTAATGCTAAAAGCAAATATGGTTTACATTGTGTGACAAATACTAAATTTTTGGAACAGTTACAAAATTGTACAGAAATAACATATTTGAGATTATCTTCATATGGTGAAACTTCCACTGAGAATGGTTTTACAAATGATAATGATTCATTAAATTTAAGCAATTGTAAAGACTTAAACGAAATTTATTTTATGAGAACTATGATAGAAAATTTAGATGTCTCAGGTTGTTCAAGCCTATCTAAAATAACAGTTTTTGATATGGAAAGAGGAAATAGATGGAATTTGCCAGATTTTTCTAAAAATGCGAAATTAACATATTTGAATTTGGAGAAAAATTATTTAGAGCAAAATGATTTGACTACACTAATAAATCAATTAAAACCAGTTTATGAAAATAGTTCAAAAACATTAATAAGTGGTACACCTCTTATTTCAGAAATACATTTAGAAAGAAATAAATTAAGCTCATTAGCACCGTTTAGCAATTTAAATGGAAAAACAGAAGATTTAGAATTATATGTTTCAGGAAATCAACTAATTACTTTAGACGGAATAGAAAACTTAACGCAACTAACAAAGTTGGATATTAGTAATAATCCTGGTTTGACGAATATTGAACCAATATTAAGGTTAAAGAATGAAAAAGATAGTAAATTGGAAACTGTAGTAATAACTGGTTGTAGCGGTTTACCTAGTGATGCAAAATCACAGTTGGAAAATGCTGGAATAACTGTTGATTAGCAAAATTAAAAGAAGACATGTAAATGCTTGTCTACCTGAAAAAGTAATAATATTATTTTTTAGTTTTGCTAATCTTAGCAGGAGTAACAATGAGTTTTGTAGTAGGAAATAATGGAGTTGTAACTCAAGCTCAAAAATCAAAAATAAGAACAAAGGAAGAAGAAGCGAAAGAAGAAATAGAAATTGAAGTAATAGGGTGTTATAATGACTCAGGAGAAATAGATTTAGGATTATTAAATGAAAGTTTAAAGAAAAAAGGTGGAGTTTCATTTAAGAAAAATGAAGAAGAAAGCGAAATTGTTGAACTAAAAGATGTTGAAGATGGAGACGACGATGAAGGAAATTACATAGAAGAATTACCCGTAACAGTAAAATATAAAAATGTAGAAATAGAAATAACAGGAGAATATACAGGAGGAGTAGATAAGCAGCCAATACTGGGTACTCCAATAACAGAAGTTGTAAAAGTTGATGATTATAGTGGCTATGGAAAATATGTAGATTATGGGTTAGATTTAAATGGAGATGGAGATACAACAAATTATTGGAGAATATTCTATGTAGGAACAGATGCTTAATACCCGACACTTTTTTACCAAACTTGGAAAAGTAGAAGAATACTGTAAAATAGTTAATTAGAAAAGGAATTTATTTGGATATTGGATAAAAATATTATCTTGATAACTTTTATATAATATGCTATAATCTCTATGGAGATGAAAAAAATATGTATAATTCAAATATAAACTTAAACTTATACAAAACCTTTTTAGCAGTGGCAAATTCAAAAAGTTTATCTGAAGCAAGTAATAAAATAGGAATTGATAAAGCATCGATAAGTAAAAATATAAAACAATTAGAAGATACATTAGATGTTAAATTATTTCATAGAGAAAAGAATGGAATGCAGTTAACTCCTGAAGGTAAAGAACTTATTGATTATGTAGATAAAGCTTTAAGTATTTTAGAAACAGGTGAAAAAGTTATAAATGAAAAAGATGATTTATCAAATAGTAAAATTGTGATTGGTTCATTATCACATTTATCTTCATTTTATATTATGGAGTGCATTAAAAATATAAAAAAAGATTATCCTAAATTAAAAATAGAACTTATTACTGGTTCAAGTGTAAATGATTTATTACAATTATTAGAGAGTCATAAAATAGATTTTGCAATTGATAGTACAATTTTAAAAGATAATAGTGATACTATAAATATAAAAGAATTAAAAACAATAGATAACATATTAATATACAAAAATAAAATTAATATAAAAGATATAAAACAACTTGAAAATTTTGAATTTATATTAGGACCAGAATACTCAAATACAACAAAAAAGTTAATAAATGTTTTTAAAGATAATGATTTGAGAATTAATCAATTATTAACAATTGATACAACAGAACTTAGAGTAAAAGCTGTAAAAGATGGTTTAGGAATAAGCTATGTAATGAAAGATGCAGTAAAAAATGAATTAGATAATGGGGAGATTTACGAAGTTGAAGTTCCTTTTGAATTACCAAAATCAAAAATTCATTTAATATATCAAAAAGAAAACTTGTCAAAAGCAGATAAAATTTTTATAAAAAATTATCTAGTATAGAATATAATAAAGTTAATATCTAACAGTATGAATTTTTTAAATAGAATTTATACTGTTGTTTTTTTGTCAACAGGAGTTAACATTTTTACAATAGACATCATTAATATAAGCATATATAATATAAAGAAATAAATAATAAGGAGATAGTTGTGTTGCAAAAAGTTGAAGTATGCTGGGTTTTAACCTCAAAATGTAATGAAAATTGTAAATATTGTTATAGGTTTTTAGATTTACAAGATATTGAATATAAAAAAGCTGAAGAAATATTAAGAAAGTTAATAAATGATGGTGTTAGAGAAATTACATGGACTGGAGGAGAAGCTCTACTATATAAAGGATTTACTGATTTACTTAAAATTGCTAAAAATAATGGAGTAAAAAGTAAGTTAATTACTAATGGAACAATTGTTGCTAATAATAATGATATTAGAGAAATTTGTAAGTATCTTGATAGTCTAACTTTATCATTAGATTCGGTAAATGATGAAATCAATGTTAAATTAGGTCGTGGTAAAGAACACTATACAAATATTAGAACAGTTTTAGAATATTTAAAAAATAAAAATCTTAAAGTAACAATAAATACTGTTATAAGTAAAGTAAATATAAATTGCTTAGAAGAATTAGGAAGTTTTATTAGTAGCTATAATGTAAATGCTTGGAGAATATTTAAGTTTACTCCATTAAGAGAAACAGCAAAAATAAATCAAAAAGAATTTGAAATTACAACTGAGGAGTTTAATAGCAAAAAGAAAATATTAAATACATTTAAAGAAATTCTTAAAATTGAATATAGGGAAGGAAATGATTTTGAAAATAAGTATGTAAATATTATTAACTCGGGGGATGTAACAAGAACAGAAAATGGTGTAGATGTTATTGTAGGAAATATTTTAAAAGAAAATTTCTCTAAAATATTGCAAAAATCTGAAAAAAATAGTATATTTGAAAAGACGTCTAAAAATAATAAAATGGAGAAAACAATGAAAAAAATTAAAACTTTTGTAGAATATAAAGATGAACAAATAAGAAATAAAATTATCAATACTATAAAAACATTAGATTTTGCAGATGTAGTTGGTTCAGCTGAAGATGGAGAACAAACATATAAAAAAATAATAGAATTACAACCAGATATGGTATTTGCTGAATATAAAATGACAGATATGGATGGATTGGAATTAATCAAAAAATCAAAAGATAAGTTAGATAAAAAAACTCCAATGTTTAATATAATAACAAATAATATTCCATTTGAAGAATTAGAGAAAAATTCAAGTGATATAGGTGATAATATTAATGCTTTGTTAGAATATAATGACCATGAACGAATTATTGATATATTAAAAAGTTACAGAGAATATAAATTAGAAAATAATCAAGATATTGATTAAAATTCAATATCTTGATTATTTTTTACATATAAATATTCTGTAATAGTTTCTAAAAAAACTCTAGGAGATATATTCTTTGTTGGATCTATTAATTTAACAACAGGATGATGTTGTAATTTTTCTCTATTATAATTTACAGGAGCAAGAGCTCTACGAAAAGAAGATTGTATAGCTTCTACAGAATAGCCATTGTGTTTATAAGATATGATATTCATAACCTCTCCCAATTTACAACATAAATTAGAATTATAATAGCATTCTTTAATAGCTTCTATAAGTAATTTTGTATGAGGTGAGGTTACAATAATATACATACTTGATAATAACACATTTAATTGTTTATCAGTGAAATCGTCAAATTTGTTTTCATTATCCATTTGTTTTATTGTTTTATATAAAACAAATTCATCTAATTTTGAAATTTCAAAAAACTTATATATTTTTTTTACATCCAAAAACAAATTTTGTTCATTAATATTATTAATCATTAAAATGATATTTGAATTTCTTTTTTCATCAACTGTACTAGATAATCTGTCAATTATCTCAGTTGATTCCATATCATTAAAGTGAGAGCCGAGAATTAATACATGAGGATTTATTTCATTATATTTGTTCAAAGCTTCAATACCTGTATTGACACTTGAAGTAAAGAAAGTATTGTCGTTTTTAAGATATTGACAAAAATTATTATTTTGTTCAGTATTTTCATTTGCAACAAGAATCTTTACCATCTTATTTAAGACCTCCAATAAATTTTAATTAAATATGGAAGTATTATATCACACAAATTATGTAAACACAATAAAAAGTTTTAAATAATTTAATTTTATAAATAAAATTTCATCTTTTATACTTAAATTGTAAAAATTTAACCGAAATTTAACCGATTTTGACCGAAATTCTACCGATTTTTACACAAAAAATATAAAACGTATTATAATGCACTCAACTTAATAAATTCTTATATGGGTAATCTACACAAGATTTTAAAATAACAAATGAGATGTAGATTATCTTAACCGAAGTATTTATTTAGTTCCCTATAAGAGTTTGCATTAAGCAAATTATTTTATGGGGATTACTGTATATGGTTAAGATATTACTATATTATTTTATAGATATTAAGGCTTTAAATACAAATATTAACATTTGTATTTGGAGTCTTTTTGTATTTTTTATCATTAATTGCAGAGGACCACCTTCAATCGTTTCAAGATTTCATGAAATAGATTGGAGGAAATAAGAAATGATAGATGATAAATCAAAATGTTTTATACTTACAAAAAATGGAAACTATGAAGAAATAACTTATGAAGAATTAAAAAAAAGAAGAGAAATCTTTGAAAGTTATCAATATAAACATTTTATTCCATTACATGGAATGTTAATGGAAGTAAAAGAAGATGACTATTTTGAATTTTATAAAGAATTTAATAGATATCGCTATTATGAGAAATTACAAAACTACTTTAATGTTCTATCTGTTGATGAATTATTATTTAGTGGAAAAGATATTTTTTCTGATTCAACAGAAGATTTTGTATTAGAAATAAATAAAAAATATGAACTACAAAAGTTATACCAGGCATTATTAAAACTCTCTCCAGAAGAATATAATTTAATAAAGTCATTATTTTGGGAAGAAAATACAATTAGAGAATATTCACGAATATCAGGCATTCCAAAATCTTCAGTTGAAAATAAAAAAATACGAATTATAAGAAAATTAAGAAAATATTTAAAATTTTTATAAAAAAAGTGGGACAAAACATAATTTTTTTACTTTAAAGAATGAAAGGGTTAAAAATCTTTCAAATTATTAAGTGTTTTACTAAATCGTACATTGAAAATTTAATACAATATTTATTAGCAACATGAAAACGGAGCTAGTTTAAATTATACAAAAACTTAAATACTATTTAGCAAATAGTAAGGCGAAGATGTTTTAATGATACTTTTGCATAGCCACAGCCCGAGCGTTGAAGTTAAATATTATATTTAATGAGCCGTCGCACGCAATGGGTGCAAGTCTATTACTAATAGATAGGTGAAATTCCTATGCAGCAATTAGCTGATTGCTGGCTAATAAATAAAAAATAATTTTAAAGTACCTAATAATATGAGGCTTAAAAGATTAAATTTCTTTTAAGCCTTTAAAAATAATCATTTAATTTTTGCTCGATTACTGATTAATAGTAGGATATAGGTATAATTTTAAATGATAGAATTTTTAATACATATTATTATTGAATTTGTTATAGTCTGTGGAACATATTCAATGATTGTTAATGAAAATATTAATAAGACAGATTAAGAATGAAAATTAAAAAATGAATAACAGATATAATACTTAAAAAATTATAAAAGAAAAGGTGGGAAACATGGAAAAAATAAATAGAGGAGATTTATATTATGCAGATCTCAATGGAAAAAGTGTAGGAAGTGAACAAACTGGAATAAGACCAGTTGTTATATTACAGAATAATATAGGAAATTATTATAGCCCAACAGTAATAGTTGCACCAATAACAAGTAAAGTTTTAGCCAAATCAAAATTTCCTACTCATGTTATTTTAAACTCAAGTTTAGACCGACTACCAAAGAAATCAATAATTTTAGCAGAACAAGTAAAAGTTATAGATAAAATAAGATTAAGATACTATATAGGAGCTTTAGATAATGTAGAAATAAAAGCATTAGATAAAGCTCTTATTATTGCATTAGGAATTAAAAATAAAGAAATGGAAATAAATGAAGAAACTTTAAACAAACTATATAAGCCAGAATACTTAACGAGAAAACAAATAGTAGCTTATGGAATTGTAACAAAAGAATATTTGAAAAATGCTGGAAATATAGAAATTACAAATAAATTATTTGGAGATTATATGCTAACAGTAATGGATTTATTTAAACCAGATGAAATTGAAAAACAAGAAGAGAAATATAAGAATAGAAAATAAAAATGTCAAATGTATAAAAATATTAAAAACTTTAAATTTGCACATTTAACATAACAAGTAAAATGAGTTAGTCTTTGATTATATCAAAGACTAACTTTTAAGTTAGGAGGATTTGATGAAAGTAAAAAAATCAAAGATAAAATTTGAAGATTTACCAGACACGATAACTCCAGAAATATATTCCGATTGGAGAGGAATAGGAGTTGTAAAAGCAAGAGAAAAATTTCATAGTTATGGTTTTCCACTAATAAAAGATTGTGGAGCAAATTTAATTGCAGATAAAAGAGCTGTATTTATATATGAATTTTGCGTAGATGAAGAAACTAAAAAAATGATGTTGGAAAAGATTGCTGCAAAGATGTTTGAATAATCTTCTTTTTAGAAATGGAGGAAATTATGGCAAGAACAATGAGAAAAAGAGGTAATGGAGAGGGAACTATTTATTATTCAGAAACGAGGAGAAAATGGGTAGGACAGGTTACATTAGGAAGAGATGGTGATGGAAAACAAGTAAGAAAAAGCCTTTATGGAGATACACGAAAAGAAGTAAAAGATAAAATGGAATTAATCCAGAAAGAAATGCATGCAGGAAATGATGTAACTAATAAGTTATCGATAGTGGATATTGCAGAAGAAATAAGAGAATTGAAATATAATACTAATTCTATAAAAAGAGCATCTTATATAAGAATTGGAGAATCAATAGATATAATGAAAAGAATACTGCCTTTTGCCAATATGCCTATTCAGAATGTTACTAGGAGTATAATTAATACGCAAAGTCAAGCTCTTACTTCATATTCTCAATCTGTAATTACAAAGGTATGGCAGCAATTACAAGGTGCTTTTAATGAGGCAAGAATTAGAGATATAGTAGATAAGAATCCTTTTGACTTAAAGGGATATATAGTGAAACCTAAATCTAGTAAACCAACAAAAGAAATTGATGCACTAACAATAGAAGAGGAAGAAAGATTTATAAAAGAATTAGATAAAGGTTATGATGATTATACAATAGTCTTTTATATAGCAATATATACAGGAATGAGAATAAGTGAAATATTAGCATTAAAAAGAGAAGATATAGATTTTGATAATAAAAAAATATATGTAAGAAAAACATTAAGTCATGTTGATAAAGGAAGAATCTTATTAGAGAATACAACAAAAACTTATGCAGGTATGAGGGATGTACCCATATTAAGTATTTTATATGATAAATTAATTAAATATAAAATTGATAAGAAAAGGGGGTTCTTATTTTTGAAAAATGGTAATTTTATACATGCTACAAATTTTAATTCAAGATTTCAAAAAATATGTAAAAATGCAGATATTAGAGTTTATAAGAAAAAAGTGGGTATAAAAGGTGGAAGAAAGACAAAAACTGTATATCAATGCAATATAACAAAAAGTAAAGTTAATACACACATGTTAAGACATACATTTGCAACAAGATGTATAGAAAATGGAGTAAGTCCAGTTGTTTTACAAAGAATATTAGGGCATAAAGATATACAAGTTACTTTAAATACATATACAAGTGTATTTAGCGAATTTAAAGAAAAAGAAATTGAAAAAATTAACTCTATTTTTTAAAAAATAGAGTTTAAAAAAATACTTATAGTTAATTGAAATTTTAGTTTAAATATGATATAGTATGGAATATAAAATTAGAGATAAAAAATTGTTAATAAAGTTAAATAAGTTTTAATAAATTCAATCGGGTAGCATCAAAATAGCAATTTTTTTACTTTAAAAAACACTTGAAATAGCAGTAATAAGGCTGGTTTCATAGAATTTGATAAAAAGTTCAATGAGACCAATTTAATCTCGTGGGACAGCGAAGCTGTCACTCGAGTTCAAATTGGAATTGACAGAATGTCAATGAAACCAATGGTATAGAACATTTGAAATAATAAATCTTAATAAGTTTTAATAAGCTTAAAAACCGCTTAATGCAATGCTTACAACAATTATTGTAGAAAACATAAAAAGGTAAAAAAACTAATAGATTTTGGAGAAACATATACGACTGAGTTTAAGGAAGCATCAATGGATTTGCCTAAATCGTTATTTGAATCTATTTGTGGAATGCTTAACAGAAATGG
>CANQLP010000035.1 GCA_947624725.1 uncultured Clostridia bacterium | reverse complement strand
TATGCTTTTTCTAATATTAATTTATATGGCTGTTCAATTTTGTCCAATTGCTGCATTATTTCCTTTTGCTTATTACTTTCTTGAACTATTTTTTGCATTATCTCATCTATATTGTCTAATAATATTGCTATTTTTTCTGCCATGCTATCTTCTGTTTTTCTGCTTCCGCTTCGGCATATCTGATAATGTTGCTGTTATATTAGTAATATTAGTTTTATATTCCTCTATGTACTCTAATCTTCCTTTAATCCATTCTTGATTATGCTTATAACTTTTTAAATCTTCTCGGTTCATTTGTACCTCCTTTTATAATAACTTTCTATACTTCTAACTACTAATCTGTAACATTTACTACATAAGTCATATATCTTGTTGTTTCCTTTATCGTTTATGCTCTTCTTTGATATTTTGTATATGTCTGCTAACTTTGTCTGCTTTTTACACATATCACATTTATATATTGATTTGTTTTTATCTGTTAAGTCCTTTTGTATTATCATTTGTACCACTCCGCTTCTTAAAATGTTTCTTACCTGTTTATGATCTTGACTATAACATTACTCCTTTATTTTATTAATATAATGCTCTGCATTTATTTTTATATTTCCTAAAATATATATAACTCTTTCTTTTTCTTCTTTGTCTAAATTCTTAAATTGTTCTAAGCTACCTCTTGAACATAAATTATTGTATCTTACTTTATCTTTTAGAAATTCAATTTGTGATTCTAAGACACGAATCATACTTTCTATTGTTTCACCCATACTATTCACCTACCTTTCTCCCTCCTCTTTCAAATATTTGTATATTACTTTTTCAATATAAGCTAATGCTTCATAACTTGTTATAAATCTTCCATCATGTCTATGTCTTATGCTGCTTCTTATTATTCTTACTTGCATATTGTATTGTCTTTTATATATTTTTGCTAATTGCTCTTTACTTAGTCCTCTTGTCCATTTTTCTATTATTTCTTGTTCTGTCAATACTAACACCTCTATGTTAGTATTTGTTTTTTTAATTCATTTATGTTGAAAATGTTTTGTTTTATTAAATTCTTCAATTATTTGTTTAATCTTATATTCTCTGTAACATCCTTCTGTTGCAAGAACTATATTTGTAATTGCTATTGCAGCATTTCTTTGTATTTTTTGTCCCATTAATAGTTTTATAAATCTTTTACGTTTAATTGTATTTATTCCTAATGCTTTTTTAAGTTTAGTTATGGATGCTTTTGTTACTTTTATTTCAAAACTACCTGTTGCACCTTTTTCATCATTCACATACACATTATCATCATTATTTAAGCATTTTACGCTTATACAACCTTTTAATTCTTGTATTTCTCCATCTTTGTTTTTTATGAATGTTTTTCCTAATTCTTGTTTAATATCTTCAGTTGGCATAATTTTATTTTTCCTCCAATAATTCTTTATATGATTTTATTAACCTCACGTAAATTTCATTTTTCCAATTTAAATTATTTATTTCTTGTAATACTATTTTAACTGCTTTTTTATCTTTTTCACTAATTTCATAAACTAATTTATTTTGATAACTTTTTAATATTTTTATTGCTCCTTTTATATTATCATTAAATGGTTCATATTTTATAATATTTTTTTCTAATTCTAAAGTTTCCTCTTCTTTATGTTTAAAATAAATATTCATATCTTTTAAAAATATATCATATAAATAATTTTTTGTTTCTTCTGATATATCTAAACTATCTATTATAACTATAAATTCACTAAAACTATCACAAAATAAATCAAATTTATTATCTTCTATTCCTATTTTACAGAATTTTTTAAATAAATCACTTTGTGAACATAATTTAATTTCCATTTTACTTTTCCTCCTTTTCCGTTTTATCTAAAATAAATTCTCTTATAAATCTATTTGCATAGTCTTTTGATATCATACTTCTTTCAATTTTATTATGTGTTTTTTCTATTGTTTTTCTGTCATTAACTACATATGCTTCAAGAATCATATTGTATTTTGGTTTGCAATTTATAAACCAATATTGTGTTGGCTTTTGATAAAAATCTCCTCTTGTTGTTCTATCTTTATCTATTATTGTTGCTGGTATGCTCCAATATTTTGTTAAATAATGTGTTGTACTATAAGGATTTTCAATTATCAAAGGTATCTCTTTTCTTAAACAAATTATTGTTAATTTTGTAATTATTTCATAATATTCTGATAATTCTTTATGTAGCTTTAAATCGTATTCTAATTTTTGCTCATAACTCCATGATTTCATTTGATATTGTGTTCCTCTAAAAGCCATTTGTATTTGATTTTCAAATCTTATGCAGGGGAAAAAAGCTATTATTGTGTCAATTTTTGTTATATTATCAAATATACTTTTTTCATTTTCATATGCTTTTGATATTTCTTTAAACAGGTCAATAATTACATCTGTTTCATTAAATTTGTTTTCTATATCACAATCTATTGCTTTCTGTCCTAATATTTTAAACTCATTTTTAAAAGTACCACTTTGTTCAAAAAAACAATAAAACATTTACTTTTCCTCTACTTTCTCTACTAAATTTGCTTTTATTAGGTCATATAAAATTTTGATAATTTCTTCGTTTCTATTATCATTAGTATTAGACCATAAATATATTTTTCTATTCCAAGATTGTATTGTTAATGTAATTCCACCATTTCCGTTTCTTAAAACTATATTATAAAGATATTTTCCACAGTCTTCATAAAATTTAAATCCAAACTTTTCTAACTCTTTTAAATCTACATCATCTTTTATTTTTAACATTTTTCTTCATCTACTTTCTTTTCAAAATAAACTTCACTAAGTTTTGGTAAATAATTATATACATCATAAGCTAAACATATTTCTATAGGTGGTTCTCCTTGATATTCGTTTTGTTTATCTTCATCAATAATTTCCTTTGACATTTTTATCATACTTTCTAATTTTGATTTTAAATCAAATTTTTCACTATTTTCTTCCATTTTCTTTGCCCCAACTTTCTTTTCAAAATATTGTTTTTTATATTTACATATTTTACATATTTCTACTGCTTCATTTTGTTTTTGAATATAACCTTTCCAATATGATTCTTCATTTTGCTTTTTATTTTCTTGTTCTAGTTGGTCTATGTATTGTAAAAGTGTTTTCAAGTCTTTTTTCATACATATACAATTAGGATAATCTTCATAATCCACCTTACTTGTTACTGCTTGTTTCACTAATCTTTCTTTTGCTTTTTCTATTTCTTCTTTACTTAACATCTAAAACACCTCTATTTCTTCTGGTTGTGATATAGTTATTGTTTCACATACTGCCAAATCTCTATATAACAACAATTCTGTATTATAATCTAAATTCAAATGTTGCATATCTCTCATTGCTTGTTTCATACAATTACTAATCCATAATGGTAACTTTAGATACTTTGGATATTTGTTATATTTCTCAACAAAATCATTTATCTTATGTGCTATTATTCTTTCTACCTTTACTAATTCAATTTCTTGTATATCTGCTTTACTCATCTAATACCTCCATTTCTTTCCTATTCTTCTGGCATTTCATATACAAATAAAGGTCTGTCATTATCATACATATCTATAACCATATTATCTTGTTTTTCTAGAATAAATGTAGCTTCAAATCTTTCTGTTAACACTATTCTATTAATCAATTCTCGCAATACTTCTCTTGCTCTTTCTTCTGTTTTATATTCTCCTAAAAAGGCATATATAAGATTATCTTGTGCTTTTTCAGCTCTTATGCACCAGCAATCTGGTTCTGTTGCAAACTCTTCTGAACTCCAAGTATCAACATATAAACTAAAAACATTATCATAATTTATAATTTCTGTTTTATCTTGACTAACTATTGTCATTATTTTTCCTCCTAAATTTTATTTATATCTGTATCAAAACTTATTTGTCCGTTATCTTGTATTCCATTTAATATATCGTCATTTATCATTTTTTCTTTTGCTAATTTATAAAAATCTTTCTTTATTTCAAAGCCATAACAATTTCTATTTAATTCTGCACAAGCTCTTAATGTTGTTGCACTTCCTGCCACTGGGTCTATTACTACATCTCCTTCATCAGTAAATATTTCTATTAGTCTTTTTAATAATTTTATTGGTTTCTGCGTAGGATGTATTTTTGGTACAGAATTATCTTTTTTCCACTCAAACCAATTAAATATCATGTGATTCTTTCCATCTTCACTTTTATTATTAAATTTGGGTAATTTATCTCTATATAGTACAACTGCATATTCTGTAGCTCCTACTATTTTCATATTGGCTTTTAATACCTGGCTCGAATAATTTTTTATAAAAATTAAAGGATAGTTTTTTATTAATCCATGTTTTCTTCCTTCTTCAATAACCATAGGTATTTGCTCAAATGCACAAAAAACTATCATTGCTGGTGCTTTTCCTTTCTCTTTTGGTTCTTTTAATAGATACCTTGTACAAAAGTCAAAAAAATTGTTTATTTTAAAATCTTTGTCTGTATCAAAAAATGTTTTTCCAGCAAGCTTACTTTCTCCATTTTTGTTGTCTCCATCTATATACCATACTGGATTGCTAGCATATGCATTATTTCCTAAGTTGTAAGGTATATCTGCTATGATTAATTGTGCATGCGGTATTCCATATCTTTTTGCATTTTCAAAATGATCATTGTATAATTCTATCTTCATATATTCCTCCTAAATTTTATATTACATTTTCATATTTACTCTATGTATTTGTTCTTTTAAGTCAATAATTTCTATTGCTTGTCTATTTATTTTTTCTTCATATTCTTCATTTTTACAAAAATAACCTATTAAAAAGCCTATTATAAATACTATTAGCACTAAATTATAGATTTTTAGTTTTTGAGTAAATTTATATATTTCTTTATCATAAAATTTCATTTGGTATTTCCTCCAATCTATATAAGGTAACACTATAATCATTAAATACTTGTTCTATAATTTTATAAACTATGTTCCAATCTCCATTAGCAATTCCGCATCCTATTCTATATGGCATTGCTATAGTTAATTTATACAAGCTTGCTTCTTTCTTTATTTTTTCAAAACATATTTTCATAGATTGGTAATCTGTATCGAAATTACTTTTCTGACTAAATATGTTTGCAATTACTTTTCCACCTTCTGCTAAAAAATAACATGCATTCCCTTTTAATTTTTCATAATTGTTATTTTTTCTTTTGCAAAATTCTTTATAATAGTCTTCTAATCCTTTATAGCGGTCAGCGAGTTGTCTTGCAACTCCGCCTCCGCATTACTCCTTGAACATTTACTTGATGTATTATAATGTCTTCATTGCAGTCTAATATATTTCCTGATTTTATATTAACCATTAGCTTGTCTCCTTTTTGCAATTATTTTTCCAAATATTCCGCACTCTTCTAACGGTACTTCTCTTATAACTTTGACTTTTGAAGTTCTTACTTTACCATCAGTATCTATAGGCATTACAATATCAGATATTTTGGTTTCAACTTCTAATATTGCTAAATCTTCCCAATTTTTTCCAAAGTTTAGTGCCCAGTTTAAGTGAGATATGTTTATTCCAAAACTACATGTATGTTCTGTATTAGAATCGCATTTTTCTGTTTTATATTCTCCTACTTTATATTTAAAATCCACATCAAAATCTGATCTATATGTACCATCTTTTTCTTTCCTTACTGCCTTGTAAAATCTTGCTTTAGTTTTAGTATGTTTAATTCCGTAAAAGCCTATAAAATCATTAATGTTTTCTGGAAAATAAACTATTCTTGCATTTCCTGATATATTGATTTTCCCAGCATATTGTCTGTTGACTATTTGACTATTTCCTCCCGCTTCTACTGAACTGTTTTCCCATGCTACTACTGAACTGTTTTCCCTTGCTACTACTGAACTGTTTTCCCATGCTTCTACTGAACTGTTTCCATATGCTTCTACTGAACTGTTTCCATATGCTTCTACTGAACTGTTTCCATATGCTACTACTGAACTGTTTTCCCATGCTTCTACTGAACTGTTTCCATATGCTACTACTGAACTGTTTTCCCATGCTTCTACTGAACTGTTTTCCCATGCTTCTACTGAACTGTTTTCCCTTGCTACTACTGAATAATAATATTTATTTCTTACTACAGCTTTATCAAAAAATGTACCAAATTCTATATATATTCTTCCTTTAAAATCTAAAGGTATATCATCTAGCTCTTTTTGACTTTTTACTGTAATTTCTGTTAATTTTTCATAATCTATTTTCATATTTATTTTTCCTCCTCTATCTCTAAAATTACTTTGCTTTTGTTAGAATATTCAAATGTATCTGTAAAGCCTTTTATGTAATTTCTATTATCATTTTTTAATACTCCAACTTTTACCATACTATCTAATATGAATTTTTTAGCAAAACATATGTTGTCCAAGTCTCTTTTTTTATTCTCCTCTACCCAATGAAAATGTATTCTAATTGGTTTGTCATATTTAGGTAATTGATTTATATACCAACATATATCTTTTTCTATACTCTTTTTCATATTTGCTCCAGCAAATCTGTTTTTACGGCATTCATTTATGTATTGATTTAAACTTGGCAATTTGAATGGTATTTCTATTCTATTCATAATTTTGACTTCTCCTGTATTCCTAAAATATTTTTTATTCTTTGTATTGGTTCTTCTACTAAGTTACATTTTTCTTGTCCATAAAATCCGTTCAAGTTCTAATTTAGAACACCCATTACAAAGATTGTTTTTTATTGCTTTTTGGCAAATTCCGTGTTAATTCTGAATAATTATATTTCATGACTTACTCCTTAATTAAGTGCATATTTTTCATATTCTGTTTGCTCTTCAAATCTAGCTTCTGCAATTTCTTTATTTTTTAACTCAGGATGTGTTGCTTGTACTTTCTGCCTACATCTTCTTATACTTTCAAAATTTATTTTGTTTTTCTTAGCATTAAACATTACATTTGCAAATGTTGTTCCTGCCATATCTGGGTGCATTTTTTGAACCACTAAGAATATTAAATATGCATCATCCTCTCTCGCTCTATAATCTTTTTCTAGCATTTCTTTTACTATATCTTCTAATTTATACAATTCTCTAGTTTTCATTAGTTATCACTCTCCAATCTTATATTATTTAGTGTTTATTAATATTTGCATACAATTCTTCTAATTCATCAGCCGTATATTCTCGTTCAGTATAGTTAATTTTCTTTTTTATTTTTTTACTTTCTTTTTGTGCATCAATTAAAGTTTTTATATTTGCTTTTTGCCAATTGTTTAATATAGCTTTTATGTACTGTATAGTTGTTTTGTTAGCTTCTACACTTATTTGCATAGCATAAATTATTAAATCAACTGGCATTTCTTTTGCATAACTTGTAAGTATTTCTAAACCATAGGGTGTAATAGCCCCTATGTTTTCATTGTAAAAATCAATGATTTTTTGCAAACCGTCAATACAACTGTCGCTTGCACTATTATTATCATTGTCATTAACATTAACATTTACATTATCATTTACATTTACATTAGTTCTTATTTTGCTTATCGTTTGCTTTTGTTTTGCTTCCGTTTTGCTTTTCTTTTGCTTTCCATTTTCATATCTTTTATAATTAGCATCTAATTGAGGTTTAACAAGAGAAAATATCGCTTTTGATATTCCTGCAAGTTCTACTTCTTTTTGATTTAAAGCATATTGCATTATTGCATCATATGTATCTGCTTGATTTTCTTTTGATAACTCGTTTATAGCTTCATAAAAACTTCTGTAAAATATAAAACTATCTCTTGCCATTTTTCCCTCCTAATATTTTTTGTAAATCAATTTTTCTTTGTTCCATCCTGCTCCATAAATGCTTTTTAAATAATTTTCTATATATTCTTCATATAGTTGAGTGTTTTGTCCCATATCTTCTTCATAATGACATTCTAGACATAATGTAACAGTATTTTCTGGTATGCCTAACCCTCCGCTGTGACCTTTTTATAAAATGTGCATTTGCACAAGTTTTTGGAACATATTTACCACAATATATACATCTTTGGTTATCTCTGTTCCATACTATTTCTTTTACTTTTGGTGTAATATCGCAAGCTTTACTTCTTTTACTCATTTTTATTCCAACTTTCTAATAAACTTTTTATTTCTGCTGGTGTTTTTGTTTCTATTCCTAGTTGATTACATTCTTGTACTATTAAATCAATTAACTTTGACATTTCAGAGGTGTTATAACTACTAGATCCATAATATGTCACTATATTTGTAAAACCGCTCTAATTTGCTGTTCATTGTTTCTGTTATCCAACCAATTCCGTTTTTACTCCATGCTTGTCTAAATTTATCTACTGCTTCATTCTTTACTGGTACTATTTCATAACTTCCTATATTTTTTATTAAATCTCTGTATATTTCTTCTTTAGGTATATCTAATTTGTCTTGTAATTTTCCTAAAAGAACCCAGCAATATGCATTACTATCTAAACTTCTTTTTTCTTTATACTCTTTTACTTCATATTTTTTATCTTTGTTTTGTTCTAATAACCAAGTTATTAATTTATTTGCTGTTCCTACCATTTTGGAAATTCTCCTTTCACTAAACATTGTGTTAAAATATCTAGTTTTGGCAAGTATTCATCATTAATAAAGTCATTATCATACTCTATTGGTATAAGCTTTAATCTATCTTTATTTATTTTATTAAAATAATTTTTATAGTCTTTTTCTTCTAACGCATAAGCAACTATGTATAATTCATGTATTTTACTTGCATACATCTCAACCTGTGCTTGTCTCCAATACTGTTTTGATACTTTAAATTCTTTTTCTGCTTTGTGTGTTTTTACTTCATAAATACAAGTATTGGTATTTCCATCTAAATTAACTCTTAATCTGTTTATTATTATTTGTTTATCTTTTTGCAATCCTTCAATTTCTAAACTATCTAAAATTTTATGTTCATAATTATTTCCTGCTTTTATTGATTCATTTGTTAAATTATTTTTATTTAACCCTAGTTTTTCTAACCACCACTTCTCAAATGTCTTCGTTTTCCAATTTCCAACTACAATACTTGTATCTGATGCTCCTATGTAATAACTTCTATCTTGGCTTTGTATCAATATTAAATAAATCCTTTTCAAAATTACTTAAAGTATCAAAATATGTAAATATTGCTTTTACTTCATCTTCTGTTTTGTGTAGTCTTTCTGCAATTTCTTTTACTGTTAATCCTTCTTTTAATTTTTGTGTATAAATTTCTTGACATCTTTCTTTAATTTTAAATATATCGTGTTTTGACAAATCATCTTCCCAATTATCTTTTTCATTTTTAAATTCTTCTTTAAGCCATAAATCAAATCCTAATCCAGTTCTAATTGCCACACCCTTTACAAATAATCTTGTTTGGCAATTCCATAATCTTTGTTGTGACATTGAATTGTCTTTTACTGGATTACTTCCATTTGTTACGGGTCCTCTTTGTATAAATTCTATATCATCTATAACAACTTTTACAGCCGTTTCATATACTTGATTTGTATTTCCTTTAACATCCTTAAATTCCTTTTCTGTCATATATAAACTGCTTCCTGTTCTTTCTTCTACAACCGGTTCAAAATATACTTTTTCTGCTCCATTTTCATGTAATAAATCAACTACCTTTGCCCAATTTAAATAATCTGCTCCATCTCTCTTTTCTACCCATTTGCTAACATCTAATTTTCTTAACTCTGAATAACTTTTTAACATTGTTTTTCCTCCTAATCTTTTACTTCTTCTTTAATCCAATTTCCACTAAAGAACCAATCTATAATCAAATCTTTAAATTCTAATTGTTCTACTGTTAGTTCTCCATTTTTTCCTTGTGGTTCTATTTTTAATCCTAATTTTTTTAATGCATAATCTTCAGCCATAAAATCTTCTATTATTTCATTTGTGTTTATTTCTCTGTATTGATATATATTTTCCATAAAATTCTCCTTTGACAATTTTATTTTTTTGTGTTAATATAAAATAAATATGAATTTATATATGTTCTTATTTTGAGTTAGTTTTGTGATTGGTGTTCTGAAACTAACTCTTTATTTAACTCTGGTACGTTATAAGTCAATAATTCAATGTTATTTTCTAAATCTACTATTTTTGCTCTTAATTCTTTAGAATTATCTAATAGTGTTTCAATTTCTTTTTGATTTTGTGCTATTAATTCATCTCTATTTTGTATTTTAGATTTTGCTAAATCTAAGTCATCTTCTAAATTGTTAATAGTCTTTTTTAATGTTTTAATTAGTAATCTTTTAAACATTTCTTTCACTCTCCTTTTTATTTACAATCTTTACAATAATAATGTCCTTGATTCTTATATAATGTTTTACTTTTGCCACATTTTTCACAAACTATTTTTCTACTCATTAATAATTCTCTTTTTGCTTCCTTTTCTTTATGTGACTTGCTATTGATTTTTGGTTCTTTGTTTAATATTTTAGCTGCTGCACTCATATGTGCCATATTTATTCCTCCTTTCTATCTATATACTGTTATACAATTTGTTACTGCATAAAATATTCCTATTACTGATAATGCCCAAATCGATGCATAAACTACTGCTTGTCCTATAAATGAATATATTTTGTTTTTATCTAGTTTTCTTTTCATTTGTTTCACCTCTCTTTTTTATTTTTCTTTTACTTTTACTTCTACTTGTATATTTGGTGATATATGTTTTGCTTTAATATCTGCTATTGTTTGTAATATCATCCTTATATGTTCTGATGTTATTCCTTTCATATCTACTTTTGATTTTTCATAGTTAATCAATTACACCACCTCTCCTAATTTTTATTCATATAGTTTGTACTTGTTTCATATATTTGTTTTTTAAAATAACTCAGCTTGTTCTTCTTTTAGTGTTTTTCTTAATTTTTCAACTGTGCATTCTATTTTCATATTTTTCTCATTGTTCTGTTTGTTTCTTTTTTCCACCTATGCTATAATGCTTCTGAAAGGTGGTGATATTTATGTCTATCTCTGACATTATTCAAATAATTTCAATTATATGTACTTCTATACTCTCTATTGTTGCAATTATTATTTCTATAATTACATTGTTGCAAAATCATAAAATTATTTTTGAAAGTAATAAACCTTCTATTTCTATTTTTTCAAAGGTAATCAACTTTACTTCTACTAATACATATTTAGTGCTAAAAAATTTTGGTATCAGCGGGGCTACAATCTTAAATATAGAATGTGATACAAAAATCAGCAGTTATTTTTCGAAAATTCCATTTGCTAATTTGAAGAATGTTTATATTGCACCAAATCAATCGTTTCTTTATCCTCTACCTAATACAGACAAAGAAAATTTAGATAAATCTTTTAATTTTAAAATTACTTATAAATATTTAAATAAAACTTACTCTGAAAACTGTAATGTTGCATTCAATATTTATAAAGATATTGCTTACATAAAAACCCATATATCTAGTAGTAAAGACTTCAAAGAATTATCTGAAATACTTCAAGAAATGACTTTGCAAAATATTTAATCTATAATTGTTTCATCCAATTCTTCAATAGTTTTTTCCAAAACAAACTTATTTACAGCATAAGTTTGTTTTTTGGTTTTTAATATATTGAGTATTTCATTTACTTGTTTTTCTATTTCGATCTCATTTATTTCTGCCTTTCCAATAATATGAAATCTTTCCATTCTATCACTCCTTTTAATTAATATTGTACAATTGTTGTCACAGCAAATAGCCAAAGAATAAATATTATTATTGAATAAATGCCGTAAAACATTGCCGTTTTAGAGCTCTCTTTTTTGTATATATAAATTATTCCTATAA
>CANQLP010000034.1 GCA_947624725.1 uncultured Clostridia bacterium | reverse complement strand
ATTATATAAATAATTATACTATAATTTTTTTATTATGCCAATATTTTAATTAAAAACTATTGATATTAAATTAAACTTTTCATCATTTACTTCGTAAAAATTTTTAAAAGAAAATATAATTATGTTATTTTGTGAAAAATTCTTTAAGTAATTTATTCTATAATTATGATTCTTTATATAATTCAATTGATTTCCTATCATTATTATCTAAATTATATAAAGCATATTCTAAAAACTTATTCACAACAACATCTAATGTTGTATTTTTAATTTTTGCTAAGATTTCCATATCATTAACAATATCTTTTTTTAATTTAATTTTTCTTTCTAATTCCATAATTAATTACTCCTCTCTATTTTTTATGTTTTGTCATAAACTCTATGACATATTATCACAAAGTTCGGGATAAAATCAATATATATTTTAAAAAAGGTGGTAATAATAATTATGGGTGCAAGAAAATTAAATGATTATATAAATGTTATTGGAGATAATTTAAAATATTACAGACAACTAAAACACTTATCACAAGATGATGTAATAAGAGAACTAGATTTACTTGGTATTACTATGTATAAGAATGATATTTACTTAATAGAAAATTATAAAAGAACTGTCAAAGATTACGAATTATGGGGATTTATTAAAGTTTTGAATATAACTTTTGATGATTTAATTAAAGGAATTGAAAATAAATTATAAATAAGTTTTTAATAAAATGATTATGTATAATCTTATAAGAAATTTCTAATAAGATTATACATTTCTTTTCTATTTAACTAATGTACAACACTTAATAACTTTTTTGCCTTTTTTAACCTCTTCTTGAACTTCAACATAAACTCCAGATTTTAAAGAAACTATGGGGCGGACTCCCAAGCAGTTGTAGACATAGGAGCCACCTTCATACACGTTACTGTCTACACTACCAAAACAATTCACCCCCATAACATTTTCAGAGCCACTAGCTGACGGCGAAGCCAGCCAGTATCCATAGCACCAACCACTTTCATTGTTCGAACTTCCGTTCTCCTCAAACAAATTAAAATTACTATAATCTCGGTGTGGAAAATATAATGTATCGTTATAACCTTCTGTACATTCTTTTATAGATTTACTTGTATCTGTACAGTTAGCAGTAACCCCAATACAATAGCCAGTTCCAGAGTTATTATTATTTCCATTTGCAAATAATGTTATTCCTTTACTACTTTCATCATCATCATCTTTTTTACCATGTCTTTGATTCCAACTTGCTACCCACATTTCTAAAGTTGGTCCTCCTATTGCATACTCTGCATAACTATTATTTACAAAATTTCCCCATGCTACTGTACATTGTAATGATGCTGCACATTTTGAATTAATTTTTCCACTAGTTCCATCAGTTCCTACATGGTCTGAACAATAATAATGATTTTTTGTATGTTCATCTTCATTATCTTCTCTACCAAGCATAAATATTTCTGGGAATGAACATTGTGATTTTGATTTTTTCTTTTCATTTTCACATTTAGCATTTTCACGTCCATCATAGCAAGTATAATCCAGAGCTGAACTCCAATTTAAACAACAAGTAATACATTTTTCCATCCCAGCAATCAAATTTTCAGCTTTAACTTCTTTATTTAAATACAAATATTCACATGTGTTTGGTACATAATCTGCTGCTATTAAAAATACTCTTCCTGTTCCATCTTCATAAAAGATTTTCCAGTCACTTGTATTTTTATCTCCATCTAAATCTATTGGATAATCTACATACATTCCATAATTTTCTGGATTACTTGCTAAATCTGATATTAATTTTTTTTCATTTATTTTCACATTTACTCCTTTGTATCTTACTGTTGCTGGTAAACTTTCTATTTTTACATTAATATTATCAAAATTTTCAAAATCATCATCTTTATCTCCTGTTGTTCCGTTTTTCTTTAGCTGTAAACCTTTTAAATTTTTCATTAGATTTTCATTTAAAAGCTCTAAATCTAAATATCCTTCATCATTACGACTTCCTGCTACTTCTAAATCTATTTCTTCTTTCGCAGAAGCTTGGTCTGTTCTTATTTTCGATTTTTGAGCTTGAGTTACAACTCCATTATCTCCTACTACAAAACTAATTGTTACTCCTGCTAATATTAGCAAGATTACAATTGTGATAATTAAAGCAATTAGTGTTATTCCTTTCTTTTTCATTCTTTTCTCCTCCTAAATTTTCTTGTGTTTCTTTAATTTCTTCATTTTCATAAGTTTTTATTTCTTCTTTAAGTATTGGACTTAAAGAAAAATGAAAAACCTCGTAATACTTTTAAAATTAAGCATTACGAGGTTTTATAAATTTAAAAATATCTAATTTTTTTAGTAAAAATTTTTTATAAATTTTAGTTCAAAACTATTGAAATTATTATAGTTTAATGTTATTATAAGTTTATAAAAAGTTTCTTTAAGTCCAATACTTGAAGAAATTTTTTTTATTATAGTTTATATTTTTGTTATTTTAATATATCTTTCACTCTAAAACTAAAAAAAATATTTTATACTATTTACTATTATATTGAAAATAAAATAAAAAAACAGAATTTCTTCAAAGCAAGTACAATAACTTTTTCTTTGAAAAAATTCCATATTTAAAATTTATAAATGAAAAATGTACACACTAGATGCGACAAGCTCAGAAACTTCACATCTTTTACGTCCCCGATGTGCAATACTCGCCTTTCTATTTAACTAATCTACAACTTTTAATGACTGTTTTGTCTTTAGCAGTTAATTCTTCTTGAACCTCAACATAGACTTTAGAGTTAAGGAGAACTATAGGGCGCACTCCGACTTCACCGTAAATAGTTCTGTTGTTGCAACTGCCGTCAATACCCACGCCACCGATTGTGCGGACAATCATAACGTCTCTGTATATGCCACTAAATCCGCAAGCAGAAGGAGACGCCAGCCAGTATCCAATACATGAGGCATTTTCATCTTTAGAACTTCCATTCTCATTAAATAAATTTAATCCCGTTCTTTGATTTTTGTGCGGAAAATACAATTTGTCACTCCATCCTGTACTACAACTAGTTATAGATTTATACGTATCTGTACAATCACTTGTAGTTCCCACACAATAACCAGCTTTACCAGAATTGTCTTTATTTCCATTTGCAAATAATGTTATTCCATCACCAACTTTTGCACCATCTTTATCTTTTACTTCCCCATGCTTCTGATTCCAACTTGCTACCCACATCTCTAGTGTCGGACCTCCTATGGCATATTGTCCATATTTTCCAGCCTCACCTGATACAAAACTGCTCCAATTTCCTGTACACTGTAATGCACTTGCATATTTTGAACTATCTTTGCCCACATGACTTGAGCAATAATAATGATTATTTGTATGTTCATCTTCATTATCTTCTCTGTCAAGCATAAATATTTCTGGGAATGAACATTGTTGCTTGTCTTGATTTAAAATTTTATTATGTCCGTCATTACAAGTGTAACTTGGAGCTGAACCTGAAGTCCAATGATTACAACACACACCACTCGTTGTCATCTTTGCATTTTCTGTACCTGTAGTCACACTTTCATCTGTTATTCCTTGAGCTATTTTTAATTCTTCATTACTATTTGGAACATAATCTGCTGCTATTAAAAATACTCTTTCTGTTTCATCTTCATAAAATATTTTCCAATCACTTGTACTTTCATCTCCATCTAAATCTATTGGATAATCTACATACATTCCGTAATTTTCTGGATCTTTTGCCACATTTGATATTAATTGTTTATCATTTATTGTTACTTCTGTTTGTTTATAATATAATGTCGCTGGTAAATTTTCTATTTTTATTTTATCATTATCAAAATCATTATAATTACCTGTTTTTTTGTCTTTTAGTTTTAAATCTTTTAAATTTTTCATTAAATTTTCATTCAAAAGTTCTAAATCTAAGTATCCTTCATCATCACGACTTCCAGCTACTTCTAAATCTATTTCTTCTTTTGCAGAAGCTTCATCTGTTCTTATTCTCGACTTTTGAGCTTGAGTTACAACTCCATTATCTCCTACTACAAAACTCATTGTTACTCCTGCTAAAATTAGCAAGATTACAATTGTGATAATTAAAGCAATTAGTGTTATTCCTTTCTTTTTCATCTTGTTCTCCTCCTAAATTTTCTTGTGTTTCTTTAATTTCTTCATTTTCATAAGTTTTTATTTCTTCTTTAAGTATTAGACTTAAAGAAAAAAAGAAAAACCTCGTAATACTTTTAAAATTAAGCATTACGAGGTTTTATTAATTTAAAAATATCTAATTTTTTTAAGTAAAGATTTTTTATAAATTTTAGCTCAAAACTATTGAAATTATTATAGTTTAATGTTATTATAAATTTATTAATTGTTTCTTTAAGTCTAATACTTGAAGAAATTTTTTTATATTATAGTTTATATTTTTGTTATTTTAATATATCTTTAACTCTAAAACTTGAAAAAAATATTTTATACTATTTACTA
Source organism: uncultured Clostridia bacterium (assembly GCA_947624725.1). Next base: position 7,417 of record CANQLP010000034.1, on the reverse strand, counting down.
TTATATTAAAAATAAAAAAACAGAATTTCTTCAAAGCAAGTACAATAACTTTTTCTTTGAAAAAATTCCATATTTAAAATTTATAAATGAAAAATGTACACACTAATTCGACCAAGTTCTTCAAAACTTCTTTTCTATTTAACTAATCTGCAGCTTTTAATAACTGTTCCATCTTCTTTAGTTACCTCTTCTTGAACTTCAACATAGACTCCAGATTTTAGAGAAACAATCGGACGAAAACCGGCGATAGCTGACGTCGTTGTTCACGTCGCCGCCATAGTTCACGCACATCAAGCAACTAGCAAACATACTATAAGCAGAAGGGGACGCCAGCCAATATCCATAACAAGATGCGTTTTCAGAATCTTCTTCTAATTTATCTTTACTAACTTTTTTGTTATCATCAAACAAATCTAAGTTTTGATATTCATTATGAGGAAAATATAATGTATCTTCATATCCACCACAACCTTTTAATTGTATTCCTAACCTTGTACTGTCAGAATTTTCTCCTATTTTATAGCCATTCCCAGTATTATTACATCCATCTGCATATAAAGTTTTACCTGTTTTTCCACTCTCTTCTGTCTCACTTCCATGTTTTCCATTCCAACTTGCTACCCACATTTCTAGTGTTGGTCCTCCTATTGCATAGTCTGCATAACTTCTATTTACAAAGTTTTTCCATTCACTTGTACATTGTAACTGGCTAACACATCTAGAATTTGAATTTGTTGTATGGTCTGAACAATAATAATGATTAGTACTACTACAAAAGTCTCCACTTGGCATAAATATTTCTGGGAATGAACACTGTGATTTATTATTATTTAAATTTTTATTATGTCCGTCATTACAAGTATAATCTAGCGAACTCAAACTATAACAACATTTTTTAAAATTTTCATCAGTACTATTAATTAATTTCATTCCAGCAATTAAAGAACCATCCTCTTTCTTCAAAGCACTACATGTATTTGGAACATAATCTGCTGCTATTAAAAATACTCTTCCTGTTTTATCTTCATAAAAGATTCTCCAATCATTTATTGTGTCTTGATTTCCACTTAATTTTATTGGATAATCTACATACATTCCATAATTTTCTGGATTACTTGCTAAATCTGATATTAATTTTTTTTCATTTATTTTTACATTTACTCCTTTGTATCTTACTGTTGCTGGTAATCTTTCTATTTTTACTGTATCATTATTAAACTCTTCAAAATCTTCGTCTTTATCTCCTGTTGTTCCGTTTTTCTTTAGCTGTAAACCTTTTAAATTTTTCATTAAATTTTCATTTAAAAGTTCTAAATCTAAATGTCCATCATAATCATAACTTCCTGCTACTTCTAAATCTATTTCTTCTTTCGCAGAAACTTGATCTGTTCTTATTCTCGACTTTTGAGCTTGAGTTACAACTCCATTATCTCCTACTACAAAGCTCATTGTTACTCCTGCTAATATTAGCAAGACTACAATTGTGATAATTAAAGCAATTAGTGTTATTCCTTTCTTTTTCATCTTGTTCTCCTCCTAAATTTTCTTGTGTTTCTTTAATTTCTTCATTTTCATAAGTTTTAGTTCTTCTTTAAGTATCTGACTTAAAGAAAAATGAAAAACCTCGTAACATCTTTTAAATCAAGCATTACAAGGTTTTATTAATTTCAAAATATCTAATATTTTTTAACAAATATTTTTTATAAATTTTAGCTCAAAACTATTGAAATTATTATAGTTTAATGTTATTATAAATTTATCAAATGTTTCTTTAAGTCAGATACTTAAAGAAATTTTATAATTTTTCAAGATATTTTTTCTTTCTTTTATCAGATGAATGAACATATTTATTCAATGTAATTTCTACATTTGAATGTCCTAAAATCTCACTTAATGATTTTACATCCATTCCATTTTCAATACATTTCGTTGCAAAAGTATGTCTTAATATATGAAATTTATATGCTTTTATTTTTGCTTTTTTTAAATAACTCTTAAAATTATTTTGATAGGATCTTGGCTCTATTCCTTTTATATTTCCAGTTAAAAAAATTCATCTTTTTTATATTTATTCTTGAAGTTAATTAAAATTTTATATAATTTATTAGAAATTGGAATTGTTCTAACTGATGTCTTTGTTTTAGCTGTATCTATTATTATTTTTGTTCTATCTTGTTCATTATCATAAATTCTTTGCAAAGTTTCTTTAATATATAGTTCTCTTTTATCTAAATCAATATTTTCCCATTTTAAAGCACATATTTCTCCTATTCTTAATCCAGTATTTAAACAAATAATTATACCTATGCTTTTCAAAGTATTTAATTTTAAGCAATAATTTTCTAATTTTTTTATTTCTTTATCATTCAAAATAATTAATGGATTAATATTCATTTTCGGATTTTTTATTTCTTTTATATTGATTTTATAATTATATTCTTGTTCACCAAAATATAATATTGATTTTAAATTACATAAAATATCTCTAATAGTTTTTGGAGCTAATCCTCGATTTAATTCTTCTACAAAATAGTTAAAATCATAATATTCTAGATTTTTTAATTTTATATAACCAAGTTTTGGTAATAAATACCTTTTTATATTATATAAATAATTAGAATATGTAGATTTCTTTATATAATTCTTTTTCTTATCTAACCATTTATAAGAAAGCTCCTCAAATGTTAAATTTGGTTTATTAATAATCTTTTTTAAATCATTTATTATTTTATACATTAATATTCCTCCAATTGATTATATTTTTATTAAAAAAAGACTTGCACAATTTTTATATTATGTAAGTCTTTTTTATCAATACATAGGAGTTCCATATCCTAATATAACACTACTTCCTACATCATACTCTTTTTGCCTACAAGTATCTTCATTTGAATTTCCCTCAATAGTATATACTTTTCCATTTTCTACTTTTTCTACTATTCCAACATGATCTGCTTTTCCATCATTGCTATCTGCCCAATCAAAGAATATTATATCTCCGACTTTTAGGAATATAATTTTTATCTTTCCACAAACCACAAGTTTTAAACCAAGAAACTCCCTCATTTTCACAACTTGCAAATTTAGGTATAATTCCACTTTTTATATAGCCACACTCATTTGCACACCATGATACAAAAACGGCACACCATTCAACTCTTGTGTTAAATCCATACCAAGACCAATATGGCTCTCCTCCAACATTTCCAACTTGTGATAATGCAACTTGTACTATATCATTATTTCCAGTTGTATTTCCATATATTACTGATGTCCACATATTTGTATATTCATTTGAAGTTAATTCAGCAAATTGTTCTCTTTGATTATTAGTAAATATATATTCATTCATTAAATCATCTGCACTTTTTCCACTTATTTTTATGTGTAACTTTGTATGTTTTATTACTTTTGTTTCTGTTGAAGTAAGATGAAATATTAAAATTTCTTCCTTTTCTTCATCTTTTGTAAAAGAAACATCATTCATTTTCCAAAAAATTTCTTTTAACATATTTATTTTATTCTCATCAAGAGTCATCATCTCTACATCATTGTTACCATTGCTAACTTTTGCAGAATAAATAGCAAGAATATCTTTCCAATCAGCTCTTTCTCCTGTAATATCATATTCTTCATATGGGTTTTCTCTTTGAATTGTTATAATTTTATCCATAAATTCATTATTAAGACTTGATATAATATCACTCATAGTAACTTCTTTCGATACACCATCAATTATTACAGAACTTGGCTGTTCATTTGAAAAAAATATACCAAATATTGAACTACAAAGCATTGCTATCATTGAAATAATAATCACAATAAAAATAACTATCCAAAATCCACCAAATAAAAAAAGTATTAATGTTTTTGTTCCTAAAATTATTGCTTTTATAGATGATATTGTTGATTTTATTGCAAGTTTCATATTTTTAGAAGTTTCTTTTGCTAACTTTATTGCTTGATGTCTTATCTTATTAGCTTTCACTTTATTTTTTGATGAAATAATATTAATATTTTTTTCAATATTTTCTGATGTTTTGATTAATTTTTGATTTGCTACTTTTGTTGTTTTCAATTTATTTTTACTTTTTAATCCACTTAATTTCTCATTCACCTTTGGATTAGTACTTTGTTTTATACTTTTAACATTATTTTTTAATTCATTTTTGTTTCTAAAATATTCTATTTTTTGCCTTTTTTCCTGTATATTTTTTTCTATTTGTTTATAACTCTTTTGACCAATTCTGTTTATTTTCCCTATATTATATGGTGTATTATTTATTGAATTTGTTATTTTATTTATTGCATAATTTGTACCAGAAGCATTTTCTTCTTGTGCTACATCATCTTTCATTCTCTCTTTTGTTTCTATTAACTTATTCTTTAGCTTTTGCGTTCCTATAACAGTTTTATCTATTGTTTTTATCGTTTCTTTTTTACTTTTTTTAACTTTTATATCTGCCAAAATTAAAAATACACCTCCTAATCTTGTGTTTTTCTTGCCATAACAACTAGCCTTCCATTTTTGTTGCTATATTCACAAGTAGAAAGTGTGAGAATTTCATCTCCATATTTTGCTTTTATTCCTGTTTCATATAATGATAAGTCATTTACTTTATTTATAAAATTTTCAAATTCTTCTATATTAGAGAAATTTGTATAATTGTAATATTTAAAACTATTTGAACTATAAGCAATTGTTTTTAATACAGCAAATATTTCATATTCAGCTTTTATGGTTTTATCTCCATTTAATAAATAAAATTTTATTATCTTATTTTGATTATAAAAATTCTTAGACTTATAATCTTCTAAACTACCAAACATTTTTCGATTTTTCATGTGATGCCCATAAATTATTAAATTATCACTTTTGTCTATATCACATTGTTCTGCTAAAAATGGTGTTCCATAAGATGAATATTTTTTATAAAAATCTTTTCTTAAATAAAAGTTTTTCACTTTAGATTTAACAACAGGATAATTTATATTAGTATTTTCAATTTTAATCCAGCCTACAAGATCATCATTAATTTCATATAATGTTTTCAAGTTTATTTCATCTTCTAATTTATTTTCATCGGCTGAATCTTCCATAATACCAATTATTTCTTCAAATGTTTGCTCTTGTTCTTTGTTTTGCTTTAACTCCTTAAAAATAAAATAACTGCTAATAAGCAAAATACTTATTAACAGTAATATTACTAGGATATATATAATCTTTTTCATTTTTATGATAACTCCTCTTCTAAAAAAATTTATCCTACATTTCAGATAATTTAGTTGTCATCAATTTATATAATTCTGTATTCTTTGGAAATTTATTAACAAATGGTATAAGTGAGCTTCCTATTTTAATAAGTCCCTCTCCTGCATTTACATTAGTAATATAGCTCATCTGTAAATCTGATATATTTAATAATTTTGCAAGTTCTATTCTATCAGTTGATGCTTGATTTAACATTACTATAAGTTCACTATTGGCAAGCATTGTCCTAGCAGTATGGCTCTGCAACATATCTTCAACATTTTGAGTAATTCCAGTACAATATGCTCCATATTTTCTAACTCTTTTCCATAATGTAAATAAGAAATTGGCTGAATATTCTTGTTGGAATAACAAATAAATTTCATCAATAAAAATAAAGGTATTTCTACCTTTCTTTCTATTTGCCGTTATTCTATTTAATATTGAATCTAACACAACTAACATACCTATTGGCAATAACTGCTTTCCTAAGTCTAAAATATCATAACATATTAATCTATTATTTGTATCTACATTTGTTTCCTTTGCAAATGTATTTAAACTACCATTTACAAAAAGTTCAATAGCAAGTGCTATATCTTTTGCTTCTGGCTCATTTTGTCTTAATAATTCATCATAAAAATCTTTTAGTGTCGGTGGTGTTCCTTGATAATTTCCTTGCTGATAAAATCTATAAACATTCGCCGTACATCTATCTATTATTGACTTTTGTTTTGCTCCTAAGTTACCACTACCAATTAGTTGTTCACAAAGTGATAAAATAAATTCACTTTTTAATATAACAGGATTTGCTCCATCTCCGTATTCGCTATTAATATCCATAGCATTTATATGATTATTACTTGTTGCAGATATTTTAATAACCTCTCCACCTAATGCTCTAACTAAATGTCCATACTCATTTTCTGGATCTACTAATATTAAATCTGAATTTTTATCTCGTAACATTGTAGTTACAATTTCTTGTTTTGCTGTAAATGATTTTCCACTACCAGATACACCCAAAATAAAACTATTACCATTTAATAACTTTTTTCTATCTGCAATAATCATATTCTTTGATATTACATTTTGTCCGTAATAAATACCTTTATCATGTCTAATTTCTTGAACTCTAAAAGGCATAAAAACAGCTAAACTTTCTGTTGTTAGAGTTCTTAACGAATCTATTTTTCTAATTCCAAAAGGCATTGCTGTATTTAAGCCATCTAGTTGTTGAAATTTTAATATAGCAAACTGACATAAATGTTTCCTAGCCGTTGTTAATAAAACCTCCGTATCATTATCAAGTTGTTCTTTCGTTTCTGCAGTGTGTACCATTGTTAAAACTGATAAAAACATCCTTTGATCACGAGTTACCAAATCATCTAAAAATTCTTTGCTTTGTTCTCGCTGTTGTTCCATATCATATGGAATTATGGCACTCCAATTGTTATTGGCATTTTGTCGCCTTTGCCAAGTTGTTATATTGGTTTCAATACCTAATCGTCTGTTCTCTGCTTCTTTTACTGCCTCATCCATTGGAACTGGTATAACATCAATACTCATCATCATATTTCTATTAATATCTGTTAATTCTGTTATCATACTATCTTTTATATAACTTGCATACTCTTTCAAAAATATTACTCTACCATATCTGTTACCAATTTTAAAATAATCACTTTCAAATTCCATTGTATCTGGACATAAAAAATCTTTAAAACTATGTCCTTTTCTCATATTATCTAACATATCAAAATTAAAATATGTTTCTTCGCCAACTCTATAAAAGTCATAAAATATTCTTAATCTTTCTACTATATCAAGTTCTATACAAATCGAACCTAATTCTTTAAAATGATTGCTTAAATCTGTACCAACTCTTGCAAAGTAATTTCTAGCATCTTCTATACTCTTTTTATCAACAGAAATAGTTATATACTTTTCTTGTATGATTCCATTACTACCACTTATTTTTCCAAGTAGCATTTTATTATACTCTTTTCGATATTCATCTAAATTATCTTTTTCTATTGATAACATTATTGTTTTTTCAAAATCTATTTTATTTAATCTTCTATTTGCAATTGTAATTTTAGTAGTTGCACCTGTATCAAAAGAATTTAACAATTCAGAGTATTCTAAAAACATTGATTCCTTATC
>CANQLP010000033.1 GCA_947624725.1 uncultured Clostridia bacterium | reverse complement strand
GTCTTATTTAAATTTTCGTATTTTAAATTAGCCCCTAAACTACCTGTGTGTGTGTGTGTGTGTGTGTGTGTGTACAGCTGCAAGGGTTTCAGCGTTTGTTACTATTATTTCTTTCATTGTTTTGGTTTTCCTTTTTACATTCGAATAATAAGCTTCGTCCTGCTTCGTTAATCTTCGGTCAAACATTCCTCGACAGGCACTAGCCTAGTCTGTGGATGTTTGCCTTGATTGCCTTGCATTACTCGTTTCTTATTCGAATTTTATTTATTTGAATTTATTTTTATTTTCTTCAAACTTATTTTTATTATACCCATTCCATTTTCAAATGTCAATAACAATTTTTGACATTTTTTGATTAGCCAAGTTTTTTCTCAATCAAATCTGCAAGTTCTCGTGCCTTTTTAGTAATATACTCTTGATTTTCTCCCTCAATCATAACCCTAATCAAACTCTCTGTTCCAGAAGGTCTAATCAAAACTCTACCATTATTTTCAAATTCTGCATCTATCTTATTTATTGCATCTGCAATTTCTTTGTCGTCATTATATTTATCCTTCAAATCACTTCTTACTTTTGCATTTACAAGTGCTTGTGGATATATCTTTATAATATTTTTAAGTTCTGACAACCTACATTTCTTCTCTAACAAAATTTGGCAAAGCATTATTGAAGTAAATATTCCATCACCTGTTGGGTTATAATCTAATAAAATAATATGTCCAGACTGCTCTCCTCCTAGATTATACCCACCTTTTAGCATTTCCTCTAATACATATCTATCTCCAACTTTTGTCTCTTTGAAATTAAAATCATTTTCTTTTGCAAATTTTTTAAGTCCAAGATTACTCATCACAGTCGCAACGATTGTATCATTCTTCAATGTACCATTTTCCTTGAAATAATTTGCAAATATTGCAAGCAATATGTCTCCATCTATTAGCTTTCCATTCTCATCAACTGCTAAACATCTATCGCCGTCTCCGTCATAGCTAATTCCCAAACTTAACTTATTTTCTACTACAAATTTTGATATTCGCTCTATATGGGTTGAGCCACAATCTTTATTTATATTTATGCCGTTTGGATTGTTCTCTATAATTTTATGCTTAATTCCGAAGTTTTGTAAAAATTTCATCTGCTAATTTATATGTTGCTCCATTCGCTGTATCTATACCGAACTATAAAATCATCTTGTAAATTATTTTTTATTTTATCTTCGAAATTGTCTATAAGTAGACTTACATATTTTTGTACTAGTTCTTCTCCATTTTTATCTACTCCTATTTTATCTCCGTGTGCCCTTATTTCTTTAATCTCTTCTGATTCCATAACTTCTTCTATTTCTTCTTCGAGTTTATCATCTATTTTCATGCCTTTATTGCTGAAGAATTTAATTCCATTATATTCATATGAATTATGAGATGCTGAAATAACAATACTTGCTGTTGCATTTAACTCTTTTGTGAGATATGCAACAGTTGGAGTTGGAACTACTCCCAAATGTATTACATTTGCTCCATAGCTTAAAAGCCCTGCTGTCATACTGCTTTCTATTAAACTGCCAGATAATCTTGTGTCTTTTCCTATTAATATTAATGGAGTATCTTTTGAGTACTTGCTAAATACATAAGCTGCTGCTTTTGCGACTTTATATACCAATTCTGGAGTAAGCTCTGTATTTGCTATTCTTCTAATACCATCTGTTCCAAAATATTTTCTCATTTTCTGTCTCCTGTTATATAATATATTTCTATTTATATTTCTATTTTTTTATTTTATGACTTTATTTCATAAACAAAAAACGCCTCGAGCTTTCTCCACTCTTGGCGTTTTGTTTTATTTGTTATCCTACTATTGTATCTGTATCTCCATCAAATGGAATAAATTTATTTACACCTGCATCTTGACTTTGTTCTAAGTCATAACTTCTAAAAGATTTGAATGAATTTGTTATTTTCTCATCAACTAAACCTTCAACAGTTTCCTGTGAAGAAGATTCTGCAAGTGCTAATTCGCTAACCAATATCTGTTTTGCATTTGTTAACATTTTCTTTTCACCTGTTGATAGTCCTTTTTCTTTTTGTTTAAAGCTTAAATTTCTAACAACATCTGCTACTTCATAAATGTCCCCCGTTTTCATTTTGTCCATATTTTCTCTGTATCTTTTATTCCAATTTAACTCTGTTTGTGTATCATCCTCACCTAAAATGTCAAATACTTTGTCTGCTTGAGTTTTATCTATTATACCTCTTATTCCAACTTTGCTAGCTTGAGCAGTTGGTATCATTACTTTAACTTCACCAGGCATCTTTATAATATAATAAGCCTGCTTTTCTCCTAAGATGTCTTTTTCCTCAATTGCATCAATTGTTCCTGCACCGTGCATTGGATAAACTATGTAATCTCCAACGTTGAACATAAACACACTTCCTTCCAATTTTGTCATTTTTTTCCGACATACTTATTATACCATAATTTTTATCAAAAGTCAAAGGAATTATGTAAAAAACTTTATTCAAATGTTACAGCTGTATCTATTGGTACAATTTGTATATAAGTATTTCCATCATTTACTTTAATTTCTTTTCCTTCTAGGTCTTTATATACTGTTTGAGCATCTCTTTTAGTCTTATCACACTTAATTTTTATAGCCTTTCCATTAGTTATATAATATCCGTCAAGGCTTCCTATATTTTCGATTGCTTGTCTTCCATATCCATTTTCTTCAGATGTTGTATAATTTTTTGCAAATGTAATTATTATATTTTTTGTAGTCAAGGTTTCACTTGTTAACCAATCTTTTTGAAGAGTATTTCCTACATATCTTTCATAAAGTTTAGTTTCTGGATTATAAGCAAACTTAACAGTTGAAGTTGGATATGGAATATTTACAGCATTTACTACTGTTTCGCTTTCTAGCTCAATATCATTTTCTGGGTCATAGTTTAATACATTCTTTTTAGTTGTTGTTGTTCTATATCCTCTTTCAGCAACATATTTCCAAGCTTCTTCTACATCTAATATTGCATTATGTGGTGCTTTCTTTTTATTAGTTCTATAAAATATTTTCTCTGATACATTTATTCCATTTATATTATGCACCATTAATGTATCAATTTCCGATAATGCTTTTGGACTTCCTCCATAATGTGCAAATATACTATCATTTTCTAATACATAATCTATAAAATAAGGTCTTGCTGATCTTACAGGTCCTATTGATTCTACTTGGGGATCTTTGAATACTGCTAAAAATCTTGTAAGTCCTCCTTCTGCTATAGCTTCATATACTATCATTGCATCATTAAATCCTGTTTGTGGAACTGCATCTCCAACATTATCTATTACAACTGCAAGTGTTCTTTTATTTCCCTCATATTTACTTTTTGGTTTTTCCTTGTCTTCGAGTATCGTAGTAAGAATATTATTACCTTGCTCGGTATTCGCCATTGTAGTCTCTTCTTGCTCCATATATATTTTCATTCCTAGAAGTGCTCCTAATACGATTATTGCTAGAATTAATATTACAATTAAAAATTTTTTCAACATCAATCTCCCCTTTTATTTGGAAAATTACATTTTAAATTCTTTCTATTTTTAATTTGCTTAAAATTTTTTCTTCTTTTTCTCTCATTTCTTTCTTTTCTTCATCTGTCATGTGGTCATATCCCATAAGATGATAAAAACCATGAACAAGCATATACGCAAATTCGCGATATATGCTATGTCCAAATTCTTTTGCTTGTTCTTTTATTCTTGGGATACAAATTATTATATCTCCTAACACTTCTTCATTTTTCTTTGCTTTATCTATCTCATCTTTTTCAAACATTGGGAACGATAAAACATCTGTTACTTTATCAATGTTTCTATATTTAGCATTGATTTCTTTTATATATTCTTCATCTGAAAGAATTACACTTATATAGATTTTATAATCATATAAATCTTCTTCCTTGAAGCACTCTTCATACACTGTATTTATTATTTTTTCATATTCCTTATCTTCTTCTATATTTATATATGTTATTTCTGCTAATTCTCTCATACTCGTACTACCCTTTTTATGTACTTTCCACCTGTTATATATGAATTTTTTAATTTTCTTAAAGCACCAAGCTCTACAAGTTTATTTTTATAAAATTTAACTATTTTTTCATCATTTACTTTTTTGATTTCATCTCTAATAAATAGTATTTCTTTTTGAGCTTGTCCTTCTTCTGTATCTTTTTCTATCTTCTTGTATTCTTCCCAGAATTTTTTGTATTCTTCACGAGCCTTTGGTGATTCCCAATAAATCTTAGTAGATAAAAGTCTTACATTATATTCTTCAATTAATTTAATAAGTAGTTCATATGCTCTAGCTTTCTTTTGTTCTGATTTTTCTCTTACTATTAAATTTCTTGTCTCTTGCAATAATTTTTCATAGCATTGCTCTGCAACAACAAGTGGAAGGCTATGTGTAAATAATTTTCTGCTAATTGCAAGTAAATATATTCTTTTTTCTATTATATCTCTTTCATCAAGTTTTCCTGCTAAAAAGCTTTCTACTTGTTCATATTCATCATTTACTTCAAGTTCATTATTTTCACTTTCTTGTTTCATTCTTATAGGTAAAATATTTGAAATATAATCTTCTAATGTATCAAAAATATTATCGTATATTCCTTCTTTTTCTAATAAATCTACTGATATTTTATCTGAAAGTTGTATTGAATAATTTTTAAGGATTCCTTTAAATATACCATTCATTTTTGAAACATAGAAATTATTAAATCTACTCAATTGCTTTGTTTTATTATCATTTTTTAATGTCATATAATCTAAATCAAGTAAATATTTTTGTTTTCTATATTTATATTCTAAGTATTGAGTATCTTTAAGATGTATTACTGCATAATATCTTGAAAGTGCATCTTCTTCAAAAGGTGTTGCAGTTCTAGTTGTTACTTTTTTATAAATTGAATCCATTACATATTTATCTATTGACTCTAAATAAAGTATAAATGCATCTTCATATTTCTTTTGTAGCATTTCTTCTTTTTCTTGCTCTGTATTATTAGTTACTACTTCGTAATTTTTAAGGACATTATTTCTTTTTAAGGTAATTAGCATACCATTGATACCTATTTTTGTAGGTATTAATAATTTACTGATTGTTGTTGAAATTTTTGAAAAAAACGCCTTATCTGTTCTTGCGACTCTAAGTCCTCTTTCTTCCATAGTGTACCTCCTAAATTATATTATTTTTTCTTCAGTTCCAATAGTCTCGTGTACTTCAAATATAACTTCTATTTCGACAAATGAATCTCCTATGTTTTCATTTATTTTTATATCTTTGATATTATCTTTATTATCTATTTCTTCAGATATTTCTGATTTTAGTTTTTGAGTTAAAATTTCTTTTGCTTCTTCTTTAGTATAAGTTTTGTTTTCTTCTTCTAATTCATAAAATGTAGAAATCCTTACGGCTATTGGTAAATAAAAGTCTGAAAATAATTTTAATTTTTTATCTGTATATATTGTATCATATTTTTGAAATTTTGGAAGCCTTTTATTCAAATTTATTTCAAAATTATTTAATTTTATTGTGTAAGCCTTTTCGATTTTTCCAGTTTGTCTTACGGAAGTTCCGACTTAGCTCCATTCTTTCTTTTTTGCTATACCATACTTTTGCACTTACCTCTCCGACTTGCATGAACATATCTTGTTCCTGTATAGTTTCCTTCCATCCAACCACCTATTAATATGCTACCTTCAGTTACAATATCTCCGAGGCTTTACAACTGCTGTGCCACTACTTGCAGTTATTTTTATGATTTCTGCTTTTTTGTCTGACACAATGTTGCAATATTCATCTTGCTTTATAATGTCTGGTTTTTTAGTTACTTCGTCTACTTTAATTATTACATTTGTTCCGACTTAAGTCTATATTCATCCATGCAATATCGTCTCTTTCTAATCGTATTTTATTTATAATCTCTTTTGGGTTTACTTTAGATTTTAATGTTCCGAACTTTTAAGCCATTTTCTTCTAGCTCTTGTTTTAACTCAGTTTCTGGAATCGTATTTAGTCCTTGAACTTCTATATTCCATATAAATTTTGATTCTATATACATAAAAATTACTATTAAAAGTAATAGTACAAAAAATATTTTTCTTTTCCTATATCTGTTCATCAAAAATGGAAGCCCATATTTTTTATTTATTTCCATTCTACATTTCGTTTTTCTAGTAATCTCTTTTAACTTTTTAAAATCGTTTATTCCTACATTTGCTGTTGCATATGTTGTTTTTTCTGTTTTCACATTCCATAAAAATATATTTTTATTTGTGCATGCATTTATAAATCTTTCTATGTAATATCCTTGAATGGATATGTTCACATATCCTAAAATATATCTCAATAAAATCTTAAATATCAATTTTCTTTTCCTCTCTATTCATTAGGTTCAAAATCTATACTATCAATTTTTCCGAATTATCATTATATCGTCTTTATTCATTTGTATTAGTTTTAAGTTAATTCCGTTTATATTAATCGCTCCAATATATGTATTTACTTTTATAAAAATATCGTCATATTCTAATATATTTTTATAATTTTCTATTACAGTCTTATCAAATCCTAAAATAGTCATCCTTGGCTTATCGGTCATAATCTCCTCTGGCATTTCCAGAAATGAAGTTATTTTATTTAATTTTTCTTTTCTATTTTTCAAAACCTCCATTGCTCCTTTCGTATTTAGCCTTATGTATATATTAAATGTATATTTCATATTTAAAAAATAATTCATTTTGATTAAAATTTCACATGTCGTTCACACATTGGACACAATTTATTGTTATATTATAATTACACTAATAAAAATGAAAATAGTGAAAAACATCCCCTTTTATTTTTTAAAAAATAAAGCTAATTAAGGTGGCATCCTTAATTAGCTCGTTTTTTTTATTATTTAATTTTCTATCCTACATACACAATGTCTCTTTCTGATGTAAAGTTCATATTTCCATATGCATAAATTATATAGATTTCTCCATTTGGTCCTAAGAAATAATTATCTGAATTTTCTATTTTATACATATCATCTTCTACATTCCTTTTATATATATCATATCCAAGTTCGCTTAAACCACTTGCATAATTTGCTGCATCTTGTATTCTTTTATTTATAGTTTCTTGTACTAGATTTTTATCTACTCCCTTTATCTCTAGCATCTCATCTAAGCTTACTTTTTCATTTGTAGATATATTATATGTATATGCTTTCATTATTACCCTTTGTGGCAAATTTCCCTCTTTTAGAGTTGCTCTTATAACTAGTGATAATATATTCTCATTCATATATGCTGTATATGATACTGTATATAGTGCCTTTTGTGTTTGTTCTTGATTTGAATTTTCTTTTATCTTATTCATTTTGTTATAGAACAATGAAAGAATTTCTCTATCTATATTCATCGCATTTTCGTTTCTTATATTTATGAATGGTACATTTATTTTTATATCGTATTTACTTTCATCTGTTTCACTTATATCATATGCTGAATATATAATTTCTTGCGATTGGTTCAATTTGTCTATAAAATTTGCGCTATCAAAATCTTGCAAGTGTACACTATTATCAAATAATGAATCAAATTCATCTATTTTATTTTGAGCATCTGATAGTACTGTTGGGGTTTGAACCTGTTTATTTTTTACAAAAATTTCAAAATATATTCCATATGATAAAATAACTATGCAGATAATAATAATTGCTGTAAAGCAAATACTTTTAGCATTCATTTTTATTTTCATTCTCATTTC
The DNA here is from genome assembly GCA_947624725.1 of uncultured Clostridia bacterium. The sequence continues at coordinate 4,234 of CANQLP010000033.1, read as the reverse complement.
TCCTTATTTTTATATTATACCATATTTAAATATTTAATGCAAAACTTGACTTTTTCGCAAATTTAATATATTATTAATTGATATGATTTATAGACAAGGAGGATTCTAAAATATGTTATGTTCAGTATGTAAATCAGCTGAGGCAGTTGTCTTTGTAGATACACCTACAAAAGATGACCCAAAACATGTTACAGGTTATTGCTTAAACTGTGCAAGAGAAAAGGGAATAAATCCTGTAAATTCATCAATTGAAATAAACGATGCTGACTTAAAAAATATCGCAGAACAATTTGAAACAATGTTTAATAATATCTCTAACAATTTAGAATTATCTGATATGGATTTTGACGATGCATCATCTAATATGGTTCCTATACGGAGCAATTTTTGGAAATATAGTTAATAGAAATCCTGATGCTAGCCAATCTCAAAATAGAAATATTAATAGCAATAAAAGAACTAAAGTTGATAAAAAAGTTAATAAGGAAAAAAAGAAAAAGTTTCTTGATACTTATGGAACAAATTTGACAAACAAAGCTAAAAATAACGAAATAGATGCAGTAATTGGAAGAGACACTGAAATAAGAAGAATTATACAAATCTTAAATAGACGAACAAAAAATAACCCATGCTTAATTGGAGAGCCTGGAGTTGGTAAAACAGCTGTTGCACAGGGTCTTGCAATTGCAATTGCAAATGCACAAGTTCCTGCTAAATTATTGGATAAGGAAGTATATTTACTTGATATGACAGCCGTTGTTGCTGGTACTCAATTTAGAGGGCAATTTGAAGCTAGAATGAAGGGCATTATTGATGAATGCAAAGCACTTAAAAATATTATTCTAGTTATAGATGAAATACACAACATCGTTGGTGCAGGTGATGGTGAAAATGCTATGAATGCAGCAAACATCTTAAAGCCACCACTAGCTAGTGGAGAAATTCAATTAATTGGAACAACTACTTTAAAAGAATATAGAAAATACATTGAAAAAGATTCAGCACTTGAAAGAAGATTTCAAACTGTTATGGTTGATGAACCAAATGTAGATAAAGCAACAGATATTCTTTGTGGTATTAAAAAATATTATGAGGATTTCCATAAGGTTAAAATTTCAAATGAAGTAATTCGTCAAACAGTTTTAATGTCTGAAAAATATATACATGATAGATTTTTACCAGATAAGGCAATAGATATATTAGACGAGGCTTGCTCTAGAATCAACCTAGATAATAAGGAGCTTTATAGATTAGAGCTTTTGAAAAATGAATTAAAAGCTGTTCAAGAGGAAAAAAATGAAGCAGCTCAAGCAGATTCAACAGAAGATTATCAAAAGGCTGCTGACCTTAAAACTCGTGAATGTAAGCTTTTAGATGAAATTGATGAAATAAATAAAAATTTAAAATTAAAAGATGTTACTGTTCAAGATATTGCAGAAGTTATTGAGCATTGGACAAAAATTCCTGTAACTAAAATTACAGAGGAAGAAACAGCTAAACTTCTAAATCTTGAAGGTAACCTTCACAAAAAAATAATAGGACAAGAAAAAGCTGTTTCTGCAGTAGCTCGTGCAATTAGAAGAAATAGAGCTGGTCTTAAATCTACAAAAAGACCTCCATCTTTCCTTTTCGTTGGTCCAACAGGTGTTGGTAAAACAGAGCTTGCAAAAACTCTTGCATATGAAATGTTCGGAGATAGAGATGCAATAATTAGAGTTGATATGTCAGAATACATGGAATCTCATTCAACATCTAAACTTATTGGTTCTCCTCCAGGATATGTAGGATATGATGATGCAGGTCAACTTACTGAAAAGGTAAAAAGAAAACCTTATTCTATTGTTCTTTTAGATGAGATTGAAAAAGCACATAGTGATGTATTTAATATACTTCTTCAAGTTTTAGATGACCGGAAAGCTTACAGATGCACAAGGAAATACAGTTAGTTTTGAAAATACTATAATTATAATGACATCTAACTCTGGTTCTAATTTGAACAATAACTCTATTGGTTTTGGTAAACAAACTGTGGATTCTTCAAAGATTTTAGACAGTTTAAAAGAAACCTTTAGACCTGAATTTTTAAACAGGATAGATGAAATAGTTGTATTTGATAGTTTGACAAAGAATGAGTTATTACAAATTGTAGATTTAATGCTTGAAGATACAAGTAAAGCACTTGCTGATAAAAATATCACAATGTCTGTTTCAAAAAATGCAAAAGAATTTTTATTGAATAAAGGAACAGATTTAAAATATGGTGCAAGGCCATTAAGACGCGCAATTCAAAGATACTTAGAAGATGAATTATCAGAAAGAATTTTAAAACAAGAGATAAAAAATGGAGATAATGTAAAAATTAATGTAGAAAATGATGCTTTAACATTTGAAGTATAATCTATATTTTGATTTTAAATATAGACGCGAGGAGGATTTATGTTTAAACATGTGCCAAATATTCTTACACTAATTAGATTTCTATTAATTGCACCAATTGTTCTTGCAATTATTTATGAAGAATATATTATTGCACTTATATTTTTAATACTATCTGGAATAACTGATGTTCTAGATGGAACTATCGCAAGGAAGTTTAATTTTATAACTGATTTTGGAAAACTTATGGATCCATTTGTTGATAAAGCAACGCAAATTGCAATACTTGTTACTTTATCAATTAAAGGTTTGATTCCATTTTGGATACTAGCAATAGTTGTTATAAAAGAATTTGCTATGATTTCTCGGAGCTTCTTTCCTTTATGGAAAAGAGCTTGTGGTTTCTAGTAAATGGTATGGCAAGCTTGCAACTGTGATATTTTATGTAGCAATCATTTGCTCTCTTGGAATAAGATATGCAAATAATACATTTAATTTGAGTATACATGATTTTTCAATATATATCTACTGCATTGCTCTTCTTGCAACACTTTATGCTTTGGTTATGTATTTTAGAGCATTTAATATGCAGAAGTATATAAAGGATGAAAAGGATAAATTGAAATAGGAAATAAAACTTATTTATTAAGAAAAGTACTGGGTGATTCCAGTACTTTTCTATTTTTTTATTTTATCTTAAGAGTATGGTATTTATTAAGTGTGAGTCTGTGATGAACCACAATCTTTGCTATGTGTAGCACAGTAGTAGTGGCCTGATGTTTTGCCGTGTGAGCATCCAGAACCTGATACATTCCAAGTGGCGAGGCCGTGATAGGTTCCGCTAAAACCACATCCCCCACAGGTTCCGGTTCTACCAGAGGCACTCAAATCCCTTAGTTGAGTATAATTAGCCTTTAATACAGCAGCGTACTGGTCATAATGTGATTGACATAAGTTGTAAGATGTACCGGCAGAACTTCTATTCGAGTACACAATTATGGCTCCGGCGTCTTTATTCCTGCAATCCCCAATGCAGCAATCGAGATACCCGATATCCGTGACCTACCTGGCTAACTGATATTGGGGTCCCATAACCAAGTGGAAGTGTCGGGTAATCTACATGGGCCCAATAACTCATAGTGTCGTTCCAGACACACTCAGGGCAACGAATAGCAATTGTAGTTTTTCCGTCACACCAAGTTGCTGCGCCACATGGCACTGTAGTTGAACCCGTTCCTCCTGATACTGAGCCTCCATGTCCATCTGTTATTGTTACTGACCATGAATATGAACCATATGTCTTACTTATTGAAATTGTTACTGAAGCTCCTGATGCTCCTGTTGTACTTCCTGATACGCTTCCTCCTGCTGTATATGTTAGACTGTCTCCATCTGCATCTTGTCCTGCTCCTGTTAACTTAAATCCACTCGTTGTTATACTATTTGCTGTAAATGTTGTTTTTACCGTTGGTGCTCTGTTTGATGTTGTTTGTGAGCCTGTCTTTGTTGCTGTTCCTCCATTTCCATCATTTGCTGTTATTGTCCAGTTATATGTTGTATGGCCTGCAAGTCCTGATGGACTTAATGTTACATTCGTTCCAGCTTTTGCTGATGCTGTCTTTGTACTTCCTGCTCCTGTTAATGAGTAACTTATTGTATCTCCATCTGCATCTGTTGCACATCCTGTTAATGTGAATCCTGTTGCTGATAGCCCTGATACTGCCCAGTTCGTTCCTAGTACTGGATTTGTATTGTTCGTCTTAACTGTATATGATGCTTGCGCTATTCCACTGTTTCCATCATCTGCTTTTAGTGTACATGTATATGTTGTATGTGGTGATAATCCTGTTGGATTTAG
>CANQLP010000032.1 GCA_947624725.1 uncultured Clostridia bacterium | reverse complement strand
GTCCTTAAAAGTTCAAAAGTGAACAAAAGGGACAGTCCTAAAATGTTCAAAAATGAACAAAAGGGACAGTCCTTAAAAGTTCAAAAGTGAACATTAGGGACAGTCCTTAAAATGTTCATTTTTGAACATAAAGGAATGTCTTTAAATTATAATTCACACATATATAAATATTTAGAAATATAAAATTTGAATAACAATGAAAATTTTCGTTACGGTCTCGGCACGAGCTTTTTGTCGCTGGATTTGTAACATTTTTTTAACGAGCCTCTTTCAAACGTTTTTGAACATCCCTCATTAAAAAAATTAACAAATCCAAACGCCAAAAACTCTACATTCGCCCTCCACTTAAATTTTATTATTATTCAAATTTTTTTATGAGTATTATGGATAGTCTTTAAATGACAGAGTAGTTTCTTAAATAAATACAGAGGGACAGTCCTTAAATGTTCATTTAAGAGATTGTCTCTCTGTATAGAAATGCAAGTATAAGATAAAAAGAATGTTAACTAAGTGGCGAATAAAGGAGATAGATGAGTCGACAAGAAAATAGAAAATCCCTCTTTATTTGAGGGATTTTTAAGCGTTTATAAACGAACTAACCACATTTAAATGTGCAACATTAAATGTAATTATAGTATATGCAAGTAAAAAAATATTATTACAAAAAGCAAAGACTAAGTTAACCTAGTCTTTGAAAAACAACTTCCACATCTTTCGATGTGCAACTCTAAATGTAATTATATTATAAGATATTTTTAGGTAAGAGTCAAGATTTTTGGCTAAATTAATCTTTAAAAGTGTAATATTTTTTTAAAGATACTAAAATATTTGAATAGTCATTTTCAGATAAATGAGCTATTTTTTTATTATTGAAAAATGGTTCTCTTAATCTTTTATAACTAAAATTAGTCATAGATTCTAATTTTGCAGTACTATGAGGTAATCCATTTATATCACAATGAAAATAATACTTATCATTATAGCATTTGCTACTTAAAGGGATTACTGTCCACATTTTTTTATCAGCAGAAGAACGCCATAATATAGCAGGTCTTAATTTTCTTAATTCTGAACCAATATTTTGTCCGAAATCAACCCAGCAAATAGAACCAGGTTTTAAAATAGAGTTTTTTATATTATTATCGTTTAATAACAATTTATCATAACACCATTTTAAATATTTAATTTTTTCGATATTCTTATAATCAATTTCTTTGCTTAGTTTTTGAATTAAGGATTCTTTTAAAAGTTTTAAGATATAAGAAAAATCTTTATTGTTTAACTTCAAAAATTTACCTTTAACATAAACTAATCCGTTTGATATTTCTCTTAGTATATTCCTGTAAATCATTGATATCAACAAATTTATTTATAGAGTCTATATATGTTAGATTATCAGATTTAGTAGTATAAACTGTTAATCCTACATAATGATTTTCAGATATATTATATATAATCAGAACATGCTTTCTTATATTATTTTCGACTATTTCATAAATATTTTGAGAATATATGTCCAAATTAAAACCTCCTAATCTTAAATACTGTATTTTATATATTTTTGTATATAAGATACATATTCAATCATAATCTGCTTATAAAATAAGCTTTCTTGAACTATCTATTAATAGAAAAGTTCTTTACTAATAATACTACATTTTTATATAAAAAGCAACACACTTGTTCTATAAAATATAAAAAATTATAATGAAAACGTTACTATTCACAGCTATTAAATGACTTAAAAAGTTTTTATTTATATTTAAAACGTAATTTTGATTAAAATAGTTTTTATAATCGTTAATATGTTTGGTTTAATTGCCGAAACTATTATAGTATTTGCCTTAATTATACTTGTGATAATTTTGAGCAAATAAAAATAAAAAACACATCTGTTATTTGACGGTAAGATGTGAACAAAAGGGACAGTCCTTAAAATGTTTATTATTGAACATAAAGGAATGTCTTTAAATTATAATTCACAGACATATAAATATTTAGAAATATAAAATTTGAATAACAATGAAAATTTTCGTTACGGTCTCGGCACGAGCTTTTTGTCGCTGGATTTGTAACATTTTTTTAACGAGCCTCTTTCAAACGTTTTTGAACATCCCTCATTAAAAAAATTAACAAATCCAAACGCCAAAAACTCTACATTCGCCCTCCACTTAAATTTTATTATTATTCAAATTTTTTTATGAGCATTATGGATAGTCTTTAAATGACAGAGCGTTTCTTAAATAAATACAGAGGGACAGACCTTACTAAGTTTAAATAAATGAACACTATGGGGACATTCCTTAAATGTTCAAAAGTTAAATATATTATTTTTTAGATATATAAATTTAATATTTGAACATTTAAGGAGTGTCCCTCTGTGTTCATTTAAAAACTTGTATAATAGGAAAGTAATCCTTTCCTATTATACAAAAGCGCTACGCGCAAAGATGCACAGAGATTTTCATAACTGAAAATCTCGCGCGGCGAACAAATTCACGGAAAGCCAAAGAGAAATGTTAAAGTATAGCTAATATTAAGGCTTTCCGATTTGTTTTTCTATTGTTTAAGGACTGTCCCCTATGTGCGCTCTGTGCGTTAAAACTTATAAAAAGGTCTTGTATGGTTACTTGTCTTGTATATGATTAAATTCCTGTTATGAATAGTAATAAGGATTGTCCTTCTGTGTTTTTTTTTGATAAAAAAGTAGTTGCATTTTAAATTAAAGTATGATATCATATATCAAGATTTAATTTAGAGTTTTAATTTAAAAGCTTCAAAGAAATTTAAAATCTTAGGTTTAATCTAGACCAAAAAAGTCCCCAAAAGTTAAAATTTAATAAAATATTCACCAAAATATTTATTTTGAATATAGATAATTGAGGTGAAAATAATGGATTATGAATATTACAATACAAACCATAATGGCCAAGATGATTATGGTTTGAAATATGTAAATGAGAGAGGTTATGGCTTAATTTGCAAGAATTATAAGTTGGAATTCCCACCACAACATCAAGATAAACAGCCAGGTCTTGAATATTTAATGGAGCCTAGACCTATTTTTAACAATCCTTGTTATAGACCAGCTGGAAAGCTTATGAATAAGGTTGCAATAATAACTGGGGGAGATTCTGGAATAGGTAGAGCGGTTGCTGTTGGATTTGCAAAAGAAGGTGCAAAAATAGTAATTGTTTATTATAATGAACATCAAGATGCAGAAGAAACAAAGTCATTTATTCAAAGAATGGGTGGAACTTGTTATTTAATGGCTGGAGATATTAAAGAAACCACATTCTGTGATAAAATTGTGGATGAAACAATGAAAAAATTTGGAAAAATTGATATTCTTGTGAATAATGCAGGTGTTCAGTTTCAACAGAAAAGTTTGCTTGATATTAAAGATGAACAATTTGATTTAACAATGAAAACAAATATATATTCAATGTTTTACTTAACAAAAAGAGCTTTAAAACATATGTTACCAGGTTCGAGTATTATAAATGTAACTTCGATAACAACATTTCAAGGTGAACCAGAATTAATTGATTATGTAACTAGTAAAGGTGCAATTGTAGGTTTTACAAGATCATTGGCGACAAATTTAGCTAATAAGAATATAAGAGTAAACGCAGTATCACCAGGTGTATTTTGGACTCCATTACAACCAGCTTGTTGGGAAGCTGAAAAAATACCAACACTAGGTTCAGATGCTCCAATGGGAAGAGCTGGCCATCCTTATGAAATTGCACCATTATTCATATATTTAGCAAGTGATGATTCTTCTTATGTTACAGGTCAAGTAATGCACATAAATGGCGGTCAATATAAAGGGTAAAATTTTTAAAAGAGTATTCTCTTTTAAAGGATACTCTTTAAGAAATATTATAGAAGATTTTATTAAATTTGAATATTCTTAAAGCTGCACAGAGATTTTCATAGCTGAAAATTTCGTGTGGCAAACAATTAAAAGAAATGGAGTGTGAAAAAAGAATATGGATTTATTTTTAAATAATTCAAAACAAATTAATTATATTAAAGATTTTGTAAAAGAATTAAGTGATTTTTTAGATAATAATTTGAAAAATGAAGAAACTTTATATCAAGTAGTTGATATAGTGGAAGATGGAGCATATTTGCAGAATACAAAAAATAATAAAATTGTAAAAAAGAGTATTTCAAAAGAAATTTTAAAAAAGATTGGGAATGATACTGTTCTTAGATATAAAGATGGGAAATATATAATTGATGAAAAATTAACTCAAGAATTTTTAGATAGTTTAATTGGTGTTAAAGAATATGAAGATATTAAAAATCAGTTTATTAAAGAGAGTAAAATATCAGAAATTGCTCCAAATACTAAATATGAATTAAAAGAAAAAAATGATGATTACTCAGTTTTAGAATATGGGGAGAATAAAAAGGATTTAATAAAAGTTCCTAATTCTTTAATTCCTTTTTGGACAAGCATTGGAGACAGCTTATATTATAAAAATGGAGAATTTAGTAGAGATATTTCGAATTAAATATATAATAGGTTAATTAAAAAAGTAAATACAATTTTGAAAAACTAAATTATAAAATATAGCCAAAACTTGATTTTAATGTTATAATGAAGTAAAAGAAAATTATTAATTTGAAAGGGGGCAAAGTCAAGTTTTATTGCTTGACTGAGATTATATGGGAGAATTAAAAATAATTTGGAAAGATAGAAAAAGACCAATATTTGGTTTGCCATTATCTTTTACAAAATATACACTTTTAGAGGATAAAATATTGATAGATACAGGTTTCTTATCTACAAAACAAGAGGAGATAAAATTGTATAGAATAATGGATACAACATTAAAACGCTCATTTTGGCAAAGAATATTTGGGGTAGGAACAATTCATTGTTGCTCAGCTGATAGGACAACTCCAGAATTTAATATAGTTGATATAAAAAATTCATTTGAAGTTAAAGAAAAAATTTCAAAAATGGCAGAAGAACAAAGAGATAGAAAAAGAGTAACAGGTAGAGAAGTTTTTTCAGAAAGTGAAGATGATGATGATTTAGATGATGTTCACTAGAAAGTGTACATTGGGTACGGTAAAGATGTGCAAAAGTTTTAAAATACTTATAATGCTTTTTGGTTGACTTTTATGTTATTGTATTTTGATTATCCTGAAAAAATGAAAGAAGAAATAAATAATTTAAAAAAATTAATTATTCAGCTAAAATTAAATATTTAAATTTTGAAAGTCAGCTAGATGATGAGGACATTACTGTAGATGTAAAAATTATATTTAATGAAAAATAAATAGATACAAGAATAGAATCACATTCAATAAGTAAAGAAGATTATGAGAAAATTGCTACACCTTTTGTACAAGAAATAATAGATACAGGTAAAAGTGGCATAAAGTGCACATATTTAGCGTTCCTAATGTGCACTTTTTATGATAATGTTTATTTAATAATAGACAAAAGCTCTGTTCCTGTGTATAATGTATAATAATATTAATAATTAATAAAGGAGAAGTTAAAAATGCCAATAAGTCTAAAAAAACATAATCTAGAAACATATGAAAAAGTTATTGAGAAAATGAGAGAATCAAATAGAGTTGCAGTAATACATCCAACAGGTACAGGAAAGATGTTTATTGCATTAAAATTATTAGAAGAAAATCATGAAAAAAAAGCAATATATTTAGCACCATCAGTTACAATATTACATGATATAAAAAAGAATATTTTTGCAGAGGGAATGACAATGGTAGATTTTCCTTCATTAAAAAGGATAACTTATCAAAAATTAGCAAATATGTCAGATGAAGAAATTGAAAAATTAAAGGCAGATATAATTATTTTAGATGAGTTTCATCATTGTGGAGCTCCAGAATGGGGGAAACGGTGTTGAAAGGTTACTTCAAATAAATAAAGAATCAAAAATATTAGGATTATCAGCAACACCATTAAGATATTTAGATGGTTTAAGGGATATGGCAGAAGAATTGTTTGAAAATAATATAGCATCAGAAATGTCATTAGAAGAAGCGATAGAACGTGGAATACTTCCAAAAGCTACTTATGTAAGTGCTTTATATGGTTATACTAAAGAATTAGAGAAAATGCAGGAAAATATAGATAAAATAAAAGATAAAGAAAAACATCAAGAAGCACAAAACTTATTAAATTATTTAAGAGGAAAATTGGATGAAAGTACATATAATTTATCAGAATTACTTTCTACATATATGCAAAATCCAAATGGAAAATATATTATCTTTTGTAGAAATATAGAAGATATGAATGAGAAGATAAAACAGGCACAAGAAATGTTTGGAATGGTTAATCCTAACATAACAGTTAGAGGAGTTTCATCAAAAATAAAAGAATCTGACAGAATATTAACTGAATTTGAACAAGATACTGATGAAAGCACATTAAAATTATTGTATACAGTAAATATGGTTAATGAAGGATACCATATAGAGGATTTAGATGGAGTTGTTATGATGAGACCAACATTTTCTCCTACAATTTTTACTCAACAATTAGGTAGAGCTTTAACAGTTGGAGGAGATAAAGAGCCAGTTGTACTTGATTTGGTAAATAATTTTGATTCTTGTAAAATAATAGAAGATTTTACAGAAAGAATGAGACAATATAATGGACGTGATGGTTCAGGAAAAAGAAGAAAAGCTAATAGGATTATAATTTCAATTTTTGATAAAACAAAAGAATTTAGAGAAATTGCAGCAAAAATTATAGAATTATCTTCAAGAAAAATGATACCACTAGATGAAAAAATAAAAATATTTGAGGAGTTTTCAAAAACTGGTGAAGAATTAGTAGGAAATACAATATTTGAGGGATATCCAATTGGACAATGGGCTATACAAATTAGAAGTTTATTGAATAAATTCAATAATGGAAAAGGATGGAGTCCAAAAACAAATTTTACAAATGAACAGTTAGAAAGATTAGCAAATTCAGGTGTTTTAGAAAGAGGTATAGATTCTAATATAGATGAAAAAATAGATATGTTGGTTGAATGGAGAAGAAAATATCCAAAAATCACAATAATTCCTAATGTTTCAGATGAGATTTTAAGTGAATATACAAGTACAGAAGAAGAATTAACACAACTAATAAAAGAGTATAAAAAAATGCAAGGATATTATGAGTATGTAAGAATAAGAAAATCAAAAGGTAAGCTTAATGAAGAACAAATTGAAAAATGTAAAGAAGGAAACGTTAATGGTGTTTTTGGAGATAATACTGAGATAGCTAATGCAATAGAAAATGAAACAAATACATTAATAGAAAAGTATGGTTTGAATGAAAAAACTATTGATTTTATTAGAAAACATTATGGTAGCATAGATGGATTTAGAAAGATATACATAGAAGCATTAATTAATCATAATGTTAATCAGGTAATAAGTAAAAATTTATTAGAGAGTGTAAATTTAATTAGAGGATTTGATTTTAATAGTTGTGACTGGATTGCTAGAAATAATGGACTTGTGGACTTTATAAATGATGTTTCAGATAAAGGGAATGTTTTTATAAAATATGATGGGTTAGAAGAAGAAATTATTAAGTTAATTAATGGAGATAAATTTACTGAACAACAAAAACAAGTATTATTTATGTTATATGGAATAAATGGCGAAAAGAAGGTAAATCAGGCTCAAATATCAAAAAATATTGATAAATCGCCAAATCGTATACATCAAATAGTTGTAAAATCTATGAAAAAAATAAAGTCGAGACATACTATCGAACAATTAGATTTAGAAAATAGAATGTTTGATATAGATTATGATTTGCAGAAAGAGATTATTGAAGAATATTTTAAAAATTTTGATATATTTGTGCCTAAAGAACAGACAAGTATGGATGAAAATGTTGAAAATAAATTAACAAATATGTTATTAGAAGCAGTTGAAAAAACTAAAAAGAGAAAAGAACAAATTGAAATTATTGAAAGTATGCCAATAGAACAAAGACTTGAAATAATTAAAGCAAGATTTGGAGAAAAAATAAATAGTTCAGATTTTAGTGTTATACCTCCTTGGCACTTTATATATAAATTTTTTGAAGGAAATAATAGTATAGATATTAATGAAAAATTATTAAGTGACACATTTATATATGAAAATAGATCAAAATTTGGAGAAGATATAAATTTTTTTAATTTAAGTAAACAATTTATATATAATATTTATAAAGAATGTGTAGACTCAGAATACAGTCAAGCTAAAATAGCTGAATTTATGATAAAAAGTGATGATAGTAGTAGATTAACAGAGGTTGGTAAAAAAGAACAACTAGAAGAAATTATAGCTAGCAATGGATACTTTAGTGAAGAGAAAAAAATTGAACTGAAAGAAATGCTAGAAGAAAAAATTGCAGTAGCTGAAGAAGGGAAAATTATTAAAGAAATAGAAGCTTTTAAATCTTCTACAATATTAAAAACTATAGAACAAACTACAATAAAAAAATTAAGACTATCAACACGTTCATCAACATGTTTGATTAGAAGTGGAATAAATACAATTGAAGATTTACTTCAAAAAACAAAACAAGACATTATGAGTTTAAAAAATTTGGGTAAAAAGTCATATGATGAAATTATTGGAAAGATGCAATCTTTTGGAATTGAAATGGTAGATGGTCATTTTGTATACGAAAAAGATTCAGAGCCAGATATAGAAAAAATGAGAGAACTAGAAGAAAAAATGAGTGAGCTAGAAGGAAAAATAAATAGTAATGAATATATTAGTGAAGAAAAAAAGGAAGAACTAAGAAAATTATTACACGAAACATTTAATGTAACAAGAAATAATAATCAAGGAACTCAGAGTGATTTAGAAGATATTGAAAGCTCAAAATCTTCGGAAGAAGTGTCAAAAGAAGAGCTTGTAGAAAGTATATTAGAGAAACAAGAAATTATTAAAGAGCAACTCGAAGAAATAGCTGATCTTTCTTCACAAAAGAAGGGACAAATAGATGAATAATAATTTTATTAATGATTTAAAAGTAAATGAAAAATTGATAAGAACAGTGATTGAAAGAAATAATTTTTTAAAAAGAATTGAAGGAAATAGAGAAGTATTAGAAATGCTATCAATAGATAGATTAAAGAAACTTGATAAATATTATGATAATATTATTGAAAAAAATAATGAAAAAATAAGAAAACTGAAAAAATAATATAAGGAATATCAGTTTATTAGGAATAGTACAAGAACAATAAACTAATATTCCAATGTTGTCACGGTAGATTTCATCAAATTGAGAGATAGGTAAAGGATTTTCACCTTCTCCAGCTTCAACAGTAAATCCAGGTCTTGAGTAATTTTGAATAAACCAATCTTTATAACCAGCAAAAACGGTGTCATTACACCAAGCTGGTGAATACTAGGCATAGAAAAATGCCAAGCTATTCGGAGCAAAGTTTTGCTCTTTCAAATTTCTGCTACGCTAGCACAATTCAATTTTATAAAAATAAAATACAAACATTATTTTATTTTGTATGAATGTCTTTTATGGCTTATGTATGTTTGTATGTCATTGCATATAAATAAAAGGTATGGTATAATTTCTTAAAATTACAAAAGTAAAAATAAAGAAGTTATATAGGAGATTGATTTAATGAAAAATGAGCAATTAGAATTATGGAATAATTTAAATAGTGATAATACAATTATTCAAGTACAAGAATATATAAGAAAGGTTATAGAATTACGAGGTTTTTATGAACAAAATATAGAAAAAACAATGTTGTTATTAACAGAAGAAGTAGGAGAATTAGCGAAGGCGATAAGAAAAGAACAAACTTCTATGTCAATAGATAAATCAAAAATAAATAATTATGATACTATTGAAAGTGAAGTGGCTGATGTTTTTATTGTTTTATGCAGTATTTGTAATAAACTTAATATAGATTTATTCTCTTGTTTAAAAGAAAAAGAAGAAAAGAATATTACAAGAAAGTGGAATAAATGATAACAACAAATTACAATTAAGAAAAAGAACAAATGAGTTTTGAAATTCCTTTGCTCTTTTATTATAATTATTAAAGAATATAGTAATATTGTTTAATGAAAGTATGTTTAGTATACGAATAATAAATATGAATAATTAAAAGTATTTTATGAGGTGGACTATGAAAATAATTGATTATTTAAAAAATTATATAAATAAAATAAAAAATAAAAAATTATTATTATTAGATACTTCTAAAGATTTGTATTCTGATTTAATAAGTAATTCTAAAATTAACACAATTATTGATAATATACCATCTGATTTATCTGAAATAGAAAAAGCATATTATATATATTTAGAGCTGGGAAAAATCGTTGGAGAAAATCCGTATTTTGTGTTTACGGATAGAAAAGGAAAGGAAGATCATTATAATGATAAAATAGATGATAAATATTTTGGAATTTGTAAATCTATTTCTGAGTTGTATGTAGGGATATTACGAGATAAAAGAGTTGGAATTTCAGCTGATTTGGTGAAAAAAAATCCAGAAAGTTCAATAGGGCATATTGATACTATTTTAAAAATAGATGGAAAAAATTATGTTGTAAATTTAATAAGTGATTTGTCCAGAATAAAAACTTCAAGAAGAGTAAACAGTTTTGGTTATGACTTAAATAGGTTTGAAGGTGAGCGAAAAATAATAGAAGAATCATATTTGAAGAATTTAGAAAGTTATTATGGCAGAATTGATTATTTAACAAGAGGTGATATTGAAAATTTAGATAAAAAATTACAATATAGCTTTACTCAATCAAATGACTCAAAGGATAATGAGAGAGGTATATATACTGAGGATACAATAGAATTGTTAAAGAAAGACATGGATAATCAAGAAGTATTTAAAGAATATGTATTACATAATCAAGATGTGAAAGAATCAGAAGTATTGAAATATAAATTGGATTATATTTTTGAAAATATAAATAAATTTACAGATTATAATAGCAATTTAAATTATTTAGAAAATATAAGATATTATATATATGTTGCAAGGAAAATTTTATCTCCACAAGAATGTTCTAGGATACAGGTTTATGCAGTTACTAAAGGAAATGATGTATCTGATATAATATCTGTATTAAAGGTTAAGCCAATAGATACTTCCAAGGATGAGAATTTATATTATATGTATTCAAAAGAAGAAAATAAATATTTAAATAAAACACCTGAGGAAATGAAAAAAATTATGAAAGAGCTACAGATAGTGGGAATAGCTGATAGATTTAGTCCACGAAAAAATGAAGAACTGGAGTTATAGTAAATTAATTTTGTTGGAAAGTATAAAATTACAATAATATGAAAGAATATTTGTTTTCAAGTATATAAATTGAAATAGCCTACAATGTAAGGATAGTAAAAGTTCTAATTCTCAAAATTCCATATAATTAAAATATGAATTTTTTATATAATAGGAAAGTAATCCTTTCCTATTATATAAAAGCGCTACGCGCAAAGATGCACAGAGATTTTCATAACTGAAAATCTCGCGCGGCGAACAAATTCACGGAAAGCCAAAGAGAAATGTTAAAGTAGACAAAGGGACGTGTAGACAAAGGGACGTGTAGACAAAGGGACGGAGCTTTTGTATTAAGGTTTTTAGCCTTAAGAACCGTCTTTTTGTCTTGATTTTTAAAAATTAACATTTTTGATATTCATTCTAAATTTCTAACCTCTAACTTTCTAAACAATACAAAATTTGAATAACAATGAAAATTTTCGTTCCAGTTTCGGTACGAGCTTTTTGTCACTGGATTTGTAAGTTTTCAAAATGAGCCTCTTTCAAACGTTTTTGAACATCCATCATTCCAAAAACTAACAAATATAAGTGCCAAAAACTCTACATTCAACTTCCACTTAAATTTTATTATTATTCAAATTTTTTTCTAAATTTTTGCTATAGAAAGTAAGTGTAAATCTTGTGCTAAATATTTTTTATTCAAAATTACTTTACAAAAAGAAAATTGCATGATAAAATACTTGCAAACAAATTGTGCATTGTTAAAAATTTTTTTAAATCTTAGAACTTTCAGTTCTTGAAAGTTAAATATCCAATTTTAAAATAAAATAGAAATTCAGCACAGGAAACGAGGTGAGAAATATAGGAGTAAAGCTAACCAAACATTCGTATAATCACTTCAACGAAAAAGAAATGAGTATAAGAAGAGATGAAGTTTTTAAAATAGTATTTGGTTCAGAAATAAACAAAGGATATCTAAAAAGTTTTTTAGAAGCAATATTAAAAAGAGAAATAACAGATATAAAAGTAAAAAGTGAAGTGTCATTGGAAAAAAT
>CANQLP010000031.1 GCA_947624725.1 uncultured Clostridia bacterium | reverse complement strand
CAGAAATAACAGCATGGACAGAAGATGAACAGCATTTTGAATCAGACCCAGGAGAAGCATCATATAAGATAGATAGTAAAAAACCAGAGTTACAATATGAAGAAAAATCAAGTAAAGACAAAACACATGGTTGGTATCAAAATGATGTTACAATAAAGATAACAGGAAAAGATGCAACATCAGGTCCAAGACAATACTGGTATAAAGACCTAAAAGATATGTCAGAATTTGAGAAAAGAAACTTCGACACAAATATAATAGTACAAAGAGAAGGAATAACAGAAGTAAAAGCAAAGATAGAAGACATTGCAGGAAATATATCAGATGAAACACCAATAGAAATAAAGAAGGATAGCCAAAACCCAACACAATCAGAACTAAAAGTAAATAGTTTCAAACCAGACTCAATAACAGTAACAGCAAGTGGAGCAGATGACACATCAGGAATATATAGTTATGTATTTAAGAAAAGTACAGATGGAAGCACATTTGACGACGGAGACGAAGTATTAACTCAGCAAGCTCAAAACGGAGCAGATGGAGAAAAAAGTGGAAGCATAGAATATACATATAAAGGACTAAAAGCAGGAGTAGAATATACCCTAAAAGTAATAGTAAAAGATTATGAAGAAAATGTACTAGAAAGTCATACAGTAGTACAAAGAACAAATACAACTCCAACCTTCGCAGACGGAGGAGAAGCACGCGCAACAGATATAACACCAAACTCAATGAAAATACGAGCAACAGCAATAGACCCAGAAGCAACAGAACTAATAGGACAAAAATTAACATATACACTATACTGGGGAACAGATGCAGGAAACTTAAGCAAAGTAGATGACACACAAACAGGACTAACAGGAGAAGAAGTAGTATTTGAAAAAGCAGGACTACATGGACATACAAGATATTACTTTAGAGTAGATGTAACAGATAATGTAATAGAAAGCCCAGTAAAAGGACAAGTAGGAAATGCAGATACAAAAAATACTAACCCAGAAATACAAACAGCAACAGTAACAAAAATAGATGTAAAAGCATTTACAATAACAGCCACGGCAATTGATAGCGATGGAGATAACTTAACATACTCTGTAACAGGAGAAGGAATAACAACAGTAAAATCAGATGCAAAAACTCAAGGACAAGAAGTAACATTAACACCAAGTAGCTTAAACCCACATACAAACTATAACTGGACACTAACAGTAACAGATGGCCATGATGGACAAGCAACGACATCAGGTAAAGCATTAACAGGAAACAATAGACCAGTAATAGCAAGTGGATACCCAAAAGTAGATAACATAACAACAACAGGATTTATAATGACAGCGAAGGCAACAGATGAAGATAATGATAAATTAAATTATAGTTTAGTGGTAACAGGAATGCCAGAGGTAACATCAAAAGGAGCAACTCAAGGAACAGAAGTAGTATTAACACAAACAGGATTGAAAGCACATACAGACTACAAATGGACATTAACAGTAGATGATACATTCACAGATGGAACGGCAACAGCATTAAGTACTGTAAAGACAATAAATACAGCACCAAAAATAGCAGAAAAATATCCACAAATAACAAATGTAACAACAACAAGTTTTGATATGTTATTAAAAGCAACAGATGAAGATGGAGATGATTTGATATATACAGTAGAAGGAGCAGGAAATAGAAAATCAACAGAGAGAACAAAACAAGGAGAACAAACAACCCTAAAACTAGATGGATTACAACCACATGTAGAATATACATGGACATTAACAGTAACAGATGATTATGAAGGAACAGCAACAGCAACAGGAACACAAAAAACAAATAATACACCACCAGTATTAAATTTAGAGAATTGGACAACAACAGCATTAACAACAACAAGCTTCACAATAAAAGGACATGCAACAGATGAAGATAATGATACAATAACATATACATTAACAGATACAAGTAGTAAGATAAATGTAACAGCATCAGCAGTTGCAGGAACAGATGTAACACTAAATCCAACAAATCTATCACCACATACAACATATACATGTACACTAAAAGCAGATGATAGAAATAGTGGAATAGCACAAGTATCACCTACATATACGACCAATAATAGTACACCAGTATTAAGTGACTTTACATCCTCAGCTGTAAATGGACAAACTTTTACAGTAACTGGAACAGTATCAGATGCAGATAACGATGCAGTAACAGTAAGCATATCAGGCAACGGAATGACTTCATCGAATAGTAGTCAAACAAAAACAGGTACAACTCCACAACAAGTGACATTTAATTGTACAGGAGATGTACATACGACATGTAATTGGACAGTAACAGCAGATGATAAACAGGGACTATCTAATAGTAGAGCGACAAAATCAGGAAGTACTACAATAGCAAATAGACCACCGGTATTAAATGGATTTAAATCCTCAGCTGTAAGTGGACAAACCTTTACAGTAACTGGAACAGTATCAGATGCAGATAATGATACAGTAACAGTAAGCATATCAGGCAACGGAATGACTTCATCGAATAGTAGTCAATCGAAAACAGGAACAACAAGTGCCCAGAGTGTAACATTTAATTGTACAGGTAATGTACATACAACATGTAATTGGACAGTAAAAGCAGATGATAATCAGAAACAATCTAATAGTACGGCAAGTACAACAGGAAGTGCTACAATAGCAAATAGACCACCGGTATTAAATGGATTTAAATCCTCAGCTGTAAGTGGACAAACCTTTACAGTAACTGGAACAGTATCAGATGCAGATAATGATACAGTAACAGTAAGCATATCAGGCAACGGAATGACTTCATCGAATAGTAGTCAATCGAAAACAGGAACAACAAGTGCCCAGAGTGTAACATTTAATTGTACAGGAAATGTACATACGACATGTAATTGGACAGTAAAAGCAGATGATAATCAGAAACAATCTAATAGTACGGCGAGTACAACAGGAAGTGCTACAATAGCAAATAGAAATCCAAGCATAACTTCAGTTACGACAGGAAGTGTAACAGCAGTAAGCTTTAATGTATTAATAACAGGAAGTGATCCAGACGGAGACAAATTGGCATATACGTTATCAGGACAGCTTAGTGGAAGTGGAAGTGCAGATTCAGGAAAGCAGGCATCTATTTCAATAACAGGAAGGGCAGGACATACGACATATACATGGTCGGTAACGGCAAAAGATCCTTATGGTGGAACGGATACGAAATCAGGCTATTCACAAAAAACATTAAATAGGGCGCCATATTCATCATCATTTTCAGTATCATCGGTTTCAACTACAAGTATAACAGTAAAAGGATCAGCAAAGGACGATGATGGAGATACGATAAGTTACAAAATGACATGTGATGGTAAAACAGCTACAACGAGTGGTGCACAAAGTACTTCTGTATCACTAACAGTCAGTGGGTTAACCTCTGCAAAACAATATAGTTGGTCAGTTACATGTACAGACAGTCAAAATGCAGCAGGAAATACTGTTTCGGATTCTAAATATACCAATTGTTCCGGACAAGGTGCAAGTTATTATTGCTTATCGTGCTTTGGTTCTCGGACAAGTTATCAGCAGATACAAATACCTAGCTCGGTTCTTCAGATGCACTGACTACCATGGATGTAAAAGTCTATTCACCAGCTAAGTCTTATACAAGCGACTACTGCTATGTCTGTGGTACTCGATGCAATGTAAACTTACCGAAGGCATCCGTATCTTTAATTGCAAAGGGTAACAGTTTACAGAGTATCGGTAGTGCTTTATGCGCGTCCTGTTATGAAAAATCAGGATGGTCTGCTATAAATGGTGTAGAAATTAAGAACATAAAATGTTGGAGTTTTCAGGACTTTGGTTACTCACAAGACCAATATAGAGCAACTTGCCCTAATTGCAATGGCTCGGGAAGGACACCTACGCCATGCTTACATGGAAGAACTAGTGAACACACCATGCCAGTATAATATTACTAATATTACAATTTAAAGAAGGATACTAACTATAGTATTCTTCTTTATTAATTAAGCTTTAAGGAATAGAGTATTTGGATAAAATTTATATCTAAAAATTTCCCTTAAAAATTTCCATGTAATTATTGCAATTTAAAACTTAGAATGATAGAATATAAAAGTAAATTTATGTACAAAAATAACTTTAATGTAAGAATTAGGAGATAAACAAATGGGAAGAACTAAAAAAAGTACAAGTAAGAAAAGAAAGCAAGTAAAAGAGAATGCTTACATTCAAGCAATTATTATAATGATTTTTAGTATTGCTCTTGCAATACTTATATATGGTGAAACTGGAAGCTTTGGAAAAGGTCTTAGTAGTATTACTGGAGGCTTAATGGGATGGATAAAATACCTTGTCCCAGTAGGTACTTTTCTTGTTGGTATAATTTTGGTAAAAGAGAAAAAAGATTATGTTACATCTAAAATAATTGAATTTGTAGTTATCATACTCTGTATATCAGGAATCATGGGACTAATGCAAATATCAGGAGCAAAACTAAATATTAACCAAGAATTTTCTGATGCAGTTGTTGAAGCTTATGATATAGGAATCGAAAACAAAGGTGGAGGAGCATTAGGAGCAATAATTGCAATACCTATGATTAAAATGATAGGTGGTGCTTCATATGTAGTTTTAGGAGGAATTGCAATTCTACTTGCAATATTCTTATTTGGTATTAAACCTGCTGAACTTATAGATAATATCTGTACAAGAATACAAGAAAATAAGATGTATGAAGAAGAAGAGGAAGAAGAAGAAGAAAAATTAAAACAACGCAAACCTAAAGAGAAAAAGGAAAAGCAAAAGAAAACTACTCATTCTGTTATCATGGAGGACTTATTTGAAGATGAACCAGAAGATAATAAAAGACAAAAATATGATCATGATATACCTCTTGCATTTGAAGAGAAACCAGAAAAACCTAATATTAATATAGCAGAAAATAAAGAAAAACAAGAGCAAAACGAAGATTTTATAGAGGCAAATTTATTTAAGGAGACAAAAGAAGAAAAACAAGAAAAAACAAAACAAGAATTACAACTAGAACACGCACAAATCGAATTAGACGAAAATTATGAATTCCCACCAATCGCACTTTTAGAGCAGGGAGAACCTAGAAAAGTAAGAGGCAAAACACAAGTTACAGACAATGCTTTAAAGCTTCAAAAAACTTTACATAGTTTTGGAGTTTCTGCAAAGGTTGAAGATGTATCAATAGGTCCTGCAATTACAAGATATGAACTAAAACCTGCAGAAGGTGTAAGAGTTAGTAAAATTGCAAATCTTGCAGATGATATTGCATTAAACCTAGCAGCACAAAGCATAAGAATAGAAGCACCAATTCCAGGGAAACAAGCTGTTGGAATAGAGATACCTAATAAAGAAACAGAAATGGTACATTTAAGAGATGTTATAGATTCAGAAGAGTTTGCAAAGGCAGAATCAAAACTTTCTATGGGACTTGGAAAAGATGTAAGTGGTGCAAGAGTTATTGCAGACATTGCAAAGATGCCACACTTACTTGTTGCAGGAAGTACAGGTTCAGGAAAGAGTGTATGTATCAATACTCTTATTACAAGTATAATATATAAAGCAAAACCAAGTGAAGTAAAGCTTGTTATGGTAGACCCTAAAATTGTTGAACTTTCAGTATATAACGGAATCCCACATCTTTTGATTCCAGTTGTTACAGATCCTAGAAAGGCAGCAGGAGCACTTGCATGGGCAGTACAGGAAATGGAAGATAGATATGCAAAATTTGCATCTATTGGTGTAAGAGATATAAAAGGATATAATAAAGCACTTGAAAACGACAGCGGAGAAGAAGAAAGAAGAAAGATGCCACAAATTGTAATCATAATAGACGAGCTTGCAGATCTTATGATGGTTGCAGCAAAAGATGTAGAAGATGCAATATGTAGGCTTGCACAAAAGGCAAGAGCAGCAGGTATGCATTTAGTTATTGCAACACAAAGACCTTCTGTTGATGTAATCACAGGACTAATTAAAGCAAATATACCATCAAGAATTGCATTTGCAGTATCTTCACAAATAGATTCAAGAACAATATTGGATATGACAGGAGCTGAAAAGCTTTTAGGTAAAGGAGATATGCTTTATTATCCAACAGGAGTATCAAAACCAACTCGTGTTCAAGGAGCATTTGTATCTGACAAGGAAGTAGAAAAGATAGTAGACTTCCTAAAGAAAGACGGAGAAGCAATATATAACGAAGATATTATAGAATCAATAGAAAGATCTAATAAGACAGATAAGGAAGTAGCAGAATCTGATGAAGATGATGATACAGATCCAAGATTAAATGAAGCAATAGAAATTGTTCTAGAAAGTGGAACAGCTTCTGCATCATTCTTACAAAGAAGAATGAAAGTAGGATATGCAAGAGCAGGAAGACTTGTAGACCAGATGGCAGATAGAGGAATCGTTTCAGGATACCAAGGCAGCAAGCCAAGGGAAATACTTATGACAAAAGAAAGATGGCAAGAGTTAAATTCAGCACCAGCTGAAAGTATAGCAAGTAGTGCAAGCTCAAATCATCAAGAAGAGTATACAGGAGAAGAAGAATAATTTTTGAAAGGATTATTTTATGAAAACAAATGATTTATTATTAAAATTTCAAAGTAATAATAGTAAATTAGAAACCGTACTTTATAAGAAAAAGTTTTCAGCAGATGTGAAAAATTTACTTTTAAGTATGTTGTATAATATAACAAATTCATATAATGATTATTCAAGTATAAAGGTAAATGTAGAAGATAAAAATGAGTTTATCAAAAACATTATAGAAATAATAGAGAAGTGTACTTATATTGAGATTGTAAAAGCAAGCTCAGAAAGAGGAAAGGAATTTATAAATAATAATAAAGTTGCAGAAATTGATACATATTTAAAAACTATAGATGTACTTCCAACTGAAAAAGCTATGCTTTATGCGTTATTTAAGATGAACGATACAAAGATGTTCTTAGACGAAAAATATAGTGTGCTTCGAGTAGCACTTCCAGAGATGTTAAATGAAGGAAGAGATATAAATAATATTGAAATAATAAGAGATTTTAATGCTTGGTCATGGAATACTCTTCCACAAGAGATAAGTAATATTGATTGTAATTTAGTTTATCAAAATTTGCAAATATTACTAGGATTTGATTTCTTAGAAAACTGGATGAAGCTTGAGAAGCAGAAGGAACTTTTAGATAAACTTGTAAATGAACTTAAGAAAAATTATTCAGAAGAATTAATAAATAAATTTATAGATTATATTTACAGATTATCAATTTTAATTTGTATAGCAAGAAATCCAGAGGAGAAGAAAAGATTATTAGAAGAAAAAGCTTGGGATGAATCAGAAATCGAAAGACTAGAAAATAAAGTAAAATTGGTAGAAGACCTTACAAAGACAAAAAAAGACAAAGCAAAAGAAATTAAGAAAATCGACAAAATATTGAATGACCCAGAATTACTAAAAAAAGAATTTGATAAAAGAAATAAGAAGCTTTCTGAGTATAAAAAAATATATAGCATAGAAAATCTTGAAGGTACATTAAAAAAGGAAAGAAGAAAAGCACTAAACGAAATAGAAGAATGTAATAATCTTTTAGATGCAAAAAAATATGTAAAATTGAAGGAAGAATTAGAGAATAATTTAAGTTTATTAAAAGAAGTAAAGACACCTAAGCATAAAAATACATATAAACTAAAATTGCAGGAGATATTTTTAGATTGCTTAAAAGAAAAAATTGAAAAAACTGAAGAAAGTGGAGAAGCTAAAAAACAGCTTATAGAGCTTTTACGAATTTTTAGATACTATAATTTTATTGTATATGATGAAAAAAGGTTCATAAAAGATGTAGATGAATTAAAAGAAAAGTTACATGATATTGAAAAAATGTTACTTACAAAGCTTTATGATATGAAGGCTATTAATCAGATAACAAAGGATATGGATACAGACATAAATATTATGATGCAAATATTTGAGAGCAGAATAATGGATTTGGAAAAAACAGTATTTGATATAAAGCTAAATGAAAATAATATAGATGTAAAAATGTATGATGGAAATGTATTTGAATTAGAATATAGCATAGAAAATACAAAAGAAATAAAGATAAAAACAAAGAAGAAGATTAAATTATTTGCTAAATAAAAAACAGATGAAAGGGGAAAAACATGAACATAACATTTTTAGGAGCAGCAGAAGGAGTTACAGGGTCAAGTTTTTTAGTAGAAACAAGTGATAAAAAGTTTTTAGTTGATTGTGGGTTATTTCAAGGAAATAAAGTGCAAGAAAATAGAAATTTTGAAGAATTTGCATTTAATGTTAAAGATATAGATTTTATGCTACTTACCCATGCACATATAGACCACTCTGGAAGAATCCCAAAGCTTTATGTAGAAGGATATAGAAAACCAGTTTATGCAACAAAAGCAACATGCGACCTTTGCAGTATAATGCTTCCAGATAGTGGACATATACAAGAGATGGAAACAGAATGGAAAAATAGAAAAAGAAAGAGAAAAGGAGAGATAACATATCCTCCTCTTTATACAGCAGAAGATGCAGAAAAATCACTTAAATTATTCCAAGCTATAGATTATAGCGAATTAGTACAAATAGATGAAAATGTAATTGTAAGATTTAATGATGCAGGACATATGTTAGGGTCAGCTATTATAGAGGTTTGGGTAAAGGAAAACCGGTAAGACAGAAAAAATTGTTTTTACAGGAGACTTAGGAAACAATGATATACCTCTTTTAGATGCACCTACAATGATTGAATCTGCTGATTATGTAGTTATGGAGTCAACTTATGGAAATAGGCTTCATGTAAGAAATGATGAAAAAGCAACTATGTTTTTAAATATAGTATATGAAACGATTAAAAAAGGTGGAAATGTAGTAATTCCAACATTTGCAGTAGGAAGAACGCAAGAAATATTATATGAACTTAATAAAATAAAAGAAAATACAAAGGATGAAAGCTTTATAAATAAATATAGATTACTCATGGAAACTCCTGTATATGTAGATAGTCCACTTGCGATATCTGCAACAGAAGTATTTAAGAAAAATGAGAATTTGTTTGATGAAGATGTAAGAAAAGAAATAGAAGCAGGAGACAATCCACTAGAATTTGATGGACTTAAATTTACGAAAACAGCAGAAGAATCAAAGGCATTAAACGAAATTGATGAACCATCTATAATAATTTCAGCAAGTGGAATGTGTGATGTAGGTAGAATTAAACATCATTTGAAACATAATTTATGGAATGCAAACAGTACAATTCTTTTTGTTGGATATCAAGCTGCTGGCACTTTAGGTAGAAAAATAGTAGAAGGTGCAAAAAAAGTTAAGATATTTGGAGAGGAAATTGCAGTAAATGCTAGAATAGAATATATTGAAGGATATTCAGGACATGCAGACCAAGAATGGCTTATGAATTTTATATATTCATTTATAAATAAACCAAAGCATATTATCTTAGTTCATGGAGAAAAAGATGCACAAAAGGAATTAAAAGATAAAATATTAGAAGAGACAGGAATACCAGTTTCTATACCAAAATATGGCGAAATTTATAAGTTTGAAAATGGCAATGCTTATGCAATCCGGAATGCTTGAACTTGAATCAGTACAAAAACAACAAAGAATAGATATTATAAATAAGGTAAAAGTTTTAAGAGACGAAATGACGGATATGGAAGACATATTGAAGAAGGATGTTTTAACTGAAGATGTTAAAGATGATGAAATAAACAGCATAACACTTAAACTAAAAGAAATTGAGAAGATTATAGTTAGTATTATAGAATAGAACTTCAAATTAATTTGGAAGGAAATGTTTGAAAAATGAAAACATATTTAAATGATGCAATTATTGGAAATAAAGAATTGAAAGTTTCGTTAACTGATAGAGGAGAGATAGTAAGAATTTGTTATCCTAATGTAGATTATAGGCAATTTATAGATTTTTTGCATATGGGAGTAAAAATTAATGATTCAAATATAATTTATTTGCATGATGATGTAAATAATGAATATATGCAAGGATATATAGAGGATACAAATGTATTAAAAACAGAGATTATAAATAGATATTTTAATTTAAAAGTAGAACAAACAGATTTTGTTCCAATTGGGAAAAACGCAATCATTCGTAAGTATGTATTTTCAAATGAACATGATATACCACTTAATATAAAATTACTAGTTCATTCAAAGCTTATTTCAAATGAAAATGAATTTGTAGGAGCAAAAGTTATAGATAATGGTTTATTACAATATTCTCACGGATATAATATGGAGATTGTTTCAAATGATTTAAAATTTGATTCATATAACATAAATGGGACAGACGATGTAATAAACTCTGGAATCTTGTATGACAAAGATTATATCGGAATGTCTAATAATTCAGCATTAGACTTTGAAATTGGAGTTCTAAATCCAAAACAAAAGAAAGAATTTAGCATAATTTTTTATGTGTTTGATAATAAAGAAAATATGCATCAATTAGAAACTAAAATTGACGAAACAAAGAAAATAGATGTAAAAAAAGAACTTCAAACTACTAAACAATATTGGAAAAAATATTTAAAGGCTCATATTAAGCATAATATAGATGAAAACAATTATTATAAAGAAAGAGTAAACAAAATATATAAGAGAACTATTTTGCTTTTTCCACTTCTTACAAATCAAACAACTGGTGGAGTATCAGCTGCGATGGAGATAGATGAAACATTTTCAAAATGTGGTAAATATTCTTATTGTTGGCCAAGAGATGCAATATATGTTACAAAAGCACAAGATTATTTAAAGATGGAAAAAGAAACTGAAAAGTTTTATAAAGTATTTTGCAAAAATACTCAATCAAAAAGTGGAATGTGGGAGCAAAGATTCTTTTCAGATGGCACACTTGCTCCTTGCTGGGGATACCAGATAGATGAAACTGCAAGTATTGTCTATGGCGTATATGACCATTACTTGAGAACTAAAGAACTAAAGTTTTTAAAAGATAATTTAGGAATGTTAGAAAAGGCTGTAAAATTTTTAGAAAACTATTTAGATGATGCATTAAATGAAAAAAATGAGATGAGAGTAAGTTATGATTTATGGGAAATGCACGAAGGCACTAGTATTTATGCACTCTCATGTATATTTGGTTCATATGATGCAATGATAAAGATATATGATGCGATATATGAAGAATTTTCAAATAATAGATTAAAGCAAGAAAATATTTCTAAGCAAAAGGATATTTTAAACAAAAGGTTGGAAGAAATAAAAAAATACATATTAAAGAGATTTTATGATGACGAGAAAAAGAGCTTTGTAAGAAATGAAAAGGACAAGAAGTTAGATATAAGTATATTAGGCTTAGTTACACCATTTGAAATATTCTCACCAAATGAAAAGAAAATAACAAATACAGTAGACAGAATCAATATGACTCTAAGAACATATACAGGAGGCTATTTAAGGTTTGAACAAGATCATTATACAGATAATAGACCTTGGGTTATAGCTACTTTATGGATGGCTTTATATTATATAAAGGCGAAGAAAATAAAAGAAGCAAAAGAATGCTTTGATTTTATAGTTAACACAAGCACTAAACATGGATTTTTAGCTGAACAAGTTGATAACAACACAATGTCATCTAGCTGGGTAATAGGACTTGCTTGGTCACACGCAATGTTTGTTATAGTATTAGAAGAACTTATGAAATTAGGAGAGATATAAACATAGAAAGGAATGAAACAAAGAATGGGGAAATATTTATTTACATCAGAAAGCGTAACAGAGGGACATCCAGATAAATTATGCGATTTGATATCAGATACAATACTTGATAAGTGCCTAGAGCAAGATGAATTTTCAAGAGTTGCAGTAGAAACTTTTGCATCTTGTGATAAAATCGCAATAGCTGGACAGTTAACAACAAATGCTAAAATTAATATAGAGGAAATTGCAAGAGAAGTATTAAGAAATATTGGATACAAAGGAAAAGGAATAGACATAGATTATGATAATTGTGTAATTGATGTAAATATAACAAAGCAAAGTTCAGATATTGCACAAGGAGTTGATGTTGGAGGAGCTGGAGACCAAGGCATAATGTTTGGGTATGCAAATCGTGATACAGAAGAATATATGCCATTTGCAATAAGTCTTGCTCATAAGCTTTCAAGAAGACTTACTGAAGTTAGAAAATCACACATTTTAGATTATTTAGGACCAGACGGAAAAACTCAAGTAACTGTTGAATATGACGGAGATGTTCCAAAGAGGATTGAAACAATACTTATTTCAAATCAACATGATAGTGATGTACCACTTGAGAAGGTAAAAAAGGATATTATAGAAGAAGTTATAAAAAAGGTAGTAGATAGTAAATATTTAGACGAAAATACAAAATACTATGTAAATCCAACTGGAAGATTTGTAATAGGAGGACCTTTAGGAGATACAGGGCTTACACGGAAGAAAAATCATTGTTGATACATATGGTGGATATGCAAGACATGGTGGAGGTGCTTTTTCAGGCAAGGATGCAAGTAAAGTAGATAGGTCTGCTGCATATATGCTACGCCATATTGCGAAAAATGTTGTCGCAAATGGTTATGCAGATAAATGTGAACTTCAAATTTCATATGGTATAGGAATCGCTAAACCTATTTCAATATATGTTAATACATTTGGAACAAATACTATTCCAGAAGAAGAGATAAAAGAAAAAATAGAAAATACTTTTGACTTGACTCCTGATGGAATTATAAAGTATCTAGATTTAAGAAAACCAATATATACTAAAACGACCAATTATGGACACTTTGGTAAACCAGATTTACCATGGGAAAAAATAATTAAGTTCTAGAATGAAGATATTACTTTTATAAAAGAAAGTGAGGATAGTATATGAAGATACTAAAAAATATGCTAACAAATGAATTAAATATTAGAACTGAAAAGAATTTTCCAGTAGAAGGAATTGAGTTTATTGATATAACTCCTATTATTATACAAAAAGAAGTTTTAAAGGAAATAATAGATAAATTTGAAACAGAATTAAGAGGAAAAAATATAGATTATATTGTAGCACCAGAAGCAAGAGGTTTTTTATTTGGAACAGCAGTTGCAGATAGACTAAAAATCGGATGTATTCCTGTAAGAAAAAAGGGAAAGCTTCCACCTACAGCAGTAGAGTGCTTGTTTGAATATGAAAAGGAATATGGAAAAGACCAGCTTGAGCTTCCAAAGCTTGTAAATGAAAGATATGCAGGTAAGAATTTCTATATTATAGATGATATTTATGCAACAGGAAATACAATAAAGGCAATAAGTGAAGCAGTAGAAATGTTAGGAGGAAAAGTTTTGGGAAAAGGTGTTGTTATGAATATAGTAGGGCTTAATTCTGACTCTGATGTATTCTCTTTACTTGATGTGGAAGAGGAATAAAATATTATAATAAAAAAGGAAGAAAAAACCAGTAAAAAAAGAGTGAAAAAGTATTGACATAGTAAATTAATTATGGTAATATAAATATACACGATACGAAAGGGAAAAACATATTATAAAGT
>CANQLP010000030.1 GCA_947624725.1 uncultured Clostridia bacterium | reverse complement strand
AGTTGGTGTACTAATAATTACAAATTCTGCATCTTTAAAAGCTTCTTTATAATCAAGAGTTGCTTTTAAATTTAATTTTTTCTCCTTAAAATATTTCTCGATATACTCATCTTTTATTGGTGAAATACGATTATTAATCATATCCACCTTTTCAGGAATAACATCTAAAGCTACTACTTTATTATTTACACTTAATAAAGTTGCTAAAGATAATCCTACATAACCTGTTCCAGCTACTGCTATTTTCATACTACAGTCCCCTTTCAATCGAAGATATTATAATATAATTCATATAAAAAATCAAGGTATGACACGAACTTTAATTCTAAATTTTAATCTCATTTATCATATTATTATTTAATTATCTCTTTTTTCATTTTCAAAGATTTAAGCATTTGTTTTAAAGAATTAAATGATATAGCAATTTCTTTTCTAAATAATAGTAATTGAATAATTAATAACAATACCTGAAATATTAATAAAGTATTTCCAAAATATGCTAAAATCATTTGAATTAATAATAATATATATGAAATTACTAATTTAAAATTATTTGCTTTCATGTTAATATGTCTTTTTATTGCGTGATATCTTAATATATAAATTATAAAATATCCAATCATAGTAGCTAAAGCTGCACCATAAGCTTTAAAATAATATATTAAAATAAAGTTTAAAATCGTATTAACAACTGCACCTATAATTGTAGTGATTGATAAAATTTTAGTATCTTTAATTGCTGTAAAAATATTACCAATAAATAATCCAATGGAATGAAAAATTACAGATATTAATAAAGGTGGCACATATTTCCAAGCTTCAAAGAAATCACCACTATAAAGTATTCGTGAAATTGGAATATTTAATATCATTATTATTGAACATGATATACAAAGCAAAAAATTTAATAATGTATATAAATTTCCAAAAAATCCATCTGTATCATTTTTATCAAATTCTTTTATAGCAGATATCGACCAAGCCTGTGAAAAAACAGAATAAAATATAGTTATAATGCCTGGTATTTTAGAAGAAATTGAATATATCCCACTTATTTCAACTCCTACAATAAATGAAATTATATACTTATCAGAGGCTGAATTAATCCACCATGAAACGCAGCTAAATATTAAAGGAAAACTATAAACAATCATTTCTTTTACGTACTCTTTTTTAACATTTAATTTTATATATTTATATAATTTACAATTAAAAAACAAAAACAAAATTACAATTAAATGACTAGCCAAAAGTGAAATTAAATATCCATGTATCCCTAACTTAAATTTTACTAACAATAATATATTCAATATTATATTAATAAAAGATAACATAGTTCCACCTATAACAATACTTTTTACTTTTTCTATACCCTTGCAGAACATTGTAACAGAATTATATATAGAATTCAAAAAAAAGACAAAAATTATATATACATAAATATAAAAAGGAAATTCAAAAATATTTAAGAAATAAATTATTAATACCAATAATGCTAAAACTGCAAAACCCAATATATTAATTTTCATTGAAATAGACAAAACATCTTCTTTGTCATATTTTTTATCTAATGCAAATCTAATAACAGCATCTTGAATATCTAACGAAAATATAGGCAACAAAAGACTTGAAGTTACAGTAATTAAATCTATTGTCCCATATTCTAAAGTTGTTAAATAAGATGTATATAATGGTATTAATAAAAATGAAAATACTTTTGGTAAAAAAATACTTATTGCAAAAAGTAAAACATTTTTTATTAAATTACTAGTTTTCTTTTTCATTTTTTTAAACATCTCCTAACAAATTTGTATAAATCAACAAAATGATAAACGAATTCATCATAAAAACAATATTTTTTCCTGATTTCTTTTAAATCTTTCATTGATTTAATCTCTTTTATCATTTCTTCTCTAAAAATAGGTTCGTTTACATTCGAAATAGTTTGCTCTTTAAAATAATCTTTAATGGATTCTTCGTTTATTATAGCACATTTTTTTTCTTTTAATTCATTAATTAAATCTTTTCCTTTTTCGGTAATTGCAATTACCATTGATACCCCAGTACTATCTTTTTTATATTTTTCACCCCAAAAATCTCCAATTTTAATATCTGCTGATGAATATTGTCTATAAGGACATTCATAACAAGCATGACTATATATATAATTTCTTTTAAAAATATTATAAAAATCATCATTTTTCTCGGATTTTTTAATTTTTTTATTATTATCACTTAAAGAAATGAATTTATTTTCCCAACCATATTGTTTATCTCTAAATTTTACTATAACCTCTTCATTCATATCATATTTTTTTATCGTAGAAGATAAGTAATTATTCCACAAATGAATAGATGGTACACCATGACATACTAAATCTACTAAAACAAAATTTTCTCTTTTATTTTTTAATTTTAGTAGCTTATCCAATCCAGCAACTTGACAAGGTAAACCAATAAATAAAACTTTAGAACTTTTTGGAAGTTCAATTAACTCTTTAAATATATCAGAAGTTTTACTATGAATATACTTTGAACCTTGAATTTTATAAAGTTTGTCTTTTTCATTTGTCTTAATCAAAATGTGTTCAGCATATCTTTTTTCTTTATTATAAAAAGAACCACATACATAATAATTTTTATTTAAATAGTAAGAAAGAACATATGAAAAACCACCACTTGAAGAAGATAATAAAATATTATTTTCTTTGGCCTTAAAGGCATACAACCCTAAAGAATTTTCTATTTTTTTTGAATTAATTTTTATCATTGGGCATACTTTTTGACATAGGCCACAATTAATACATTTATCTTCATTAATTTTATAATGTTCAAAACCTTCTTCATCTAATTCAATAGAAATTGCATTTTTAGGACATATATTTTTGCAAGCACCACAACCAGAACATATTTTTGTATTTAGATGATTACTTAATTTTTCTACAGATAAATTATTAACATTCTTTATCGCATGATCTAAATAATTGTAAGAATCTTCCTTTAATTTTGTAATTTTTTTAGAAACAAAATTATAATTAATATCTTTTTCAATTATATTATCTTTTTCATCAATTACTCTATCGTGTAAATTAAACAATTCAATTATATTATAAATTCGACTATTCTCACTATAATCTGCTTTATCATTGAAACGTTTAAATATAAAAAAGCGTTTTCTAAAATTTAATGAAAATAAAGTACCATGAAGTGAATCGGTAAATATATATTCAGCATTTTTAAATAATGATAAAAATTCTGAAGGACCTACATTACTAATATTAAATTTGTTAAATTTTTGTCTTTTAAAAATTGGAATATTTATTATCTGATAATTATTTTTTTTTGCAAAATTGACTATTTTTTTATAATAACTATTAGACTTACCCAAGAAATAACATAGTACATATTTATCATTGATTTTATTCAAAATTTCTTTATTTTCATAAATTTTCCAGTCTTCATAATCTAATAATAGTGTTGGATCTAAAACAAGTTGAGCATCTTGGTTAGTTAATTCCTTTATAATTTTTTGTCCTTGTTTCTCTCGAACTGATATATATTTAAAATCAGAAAGTAAGTTTTTTATCTTATTATATACATAAAGGTTTGAAATTTTTGAAACACCAAAACTTGGTGCATATGCCACTTTCTTATCTTTAGTTGTAAAATTTAAAAAATATTTTTCATCAAAACTAAACGGAGACCAAATTTGATCGCTCCCACATACAAAAACATCATATTTACTATTCAAATCATTTAATTCAACAAAAGTATTACAAGATTCCGTTAATTTTAAATACTTATCTCTAAAATCATTAAACTTCGAAGTATTATTTATTCTATCATAAAATATCTTATTTTTTAATCTACAAAATAATGATGATATTTTTTTAATCTCACGGTTTTTATAATTTCTTTTTTTATAATTAATAATATCTGCTTCATTTCCTAATTTACAAATAACATGTTGTAATGCTTTTGCTTGTAAAATTGTTCCATAATTACAACCATTAAACCAAGTCATAATTCCAACTTTCTTTTTATCAATATTTTTATTGCTTAATTTATCTTTATTTTCCATATAAGCACACATTCCTTTCACTTTGTTCAAGGCACAATATAGTAAGGGAAATATTAGTTTTAGACTAATCTTATTTGTTATTATACACGCTAATGTACTAATTGACTTCTATCAATTAGTACAATCTTATTAACATTTAACTTATTATTTCTTATACCAGTCAACAAACTTTTTAATTCCTTCTTCAAAAGTTGTTGATGGTTTATATCCTAATAGTTCTTTTGCTTTACTAATATCTGCATATGTCCTATCAACATCGCCTGGTTGCATTCCCATTTGTTTTATTTTAGGTTCAACACCTAAAGTTTTACCAATTACATTAATCATTTCTTTTAAACTAATTGGATTATTACTTCCAAGATTAATTATTTCATATACATTATCATGAGTCATAACATAATCACATGATTTACATATACCATCAACTATATCATCTACATAAGTATAATCTCTTGAAGTTGTTCCATCTCCAAACATAGGAATTTCTTCATTATTTAACATTAATCTTGTAAATTTATTAATTGCTAAATCAGGTCTTTGTTTAGGACCATATACAGTAAAAAACCTTAACATAATTATATTCATATCATTAAGTTTATGATATACATGAGCCATTACTTCATTAGCTTTTTTAGTTGCAGCATATGGACTAATAGCAAAGTCTACTATCATGTCTTCTCTAAATGGAACTTCTTTAGTATTTCCATAAACACTACTAGAAGATGCCATAACTAAATTTTTTACTCCATGAAGTTTAGCTTCTTCTAATATATTCCCTGTACCTATTCCATTTACATTTTGATATAGAAGTGGGTCTTCAATAGATGGTCTAACACCTGCCATTGCTGCAAGATGCATAACAACATCAATTTTATTTTCATCAAATACTTTCTTTACATCTTCCCTATTTCTTATATCTCCTCTATATAATTTATAATTAGGATTATTTAAGAAATCCTTAATATTTTCTTCCTTTAATTTGGGATCATAGTAATTACAAAAGTTATCTATTGTAACAACCTTATTTCCTTCCTTCAATAATCTTTCAGTTAATGTGGAACCTATAAAGCCTGCACCACCTGTTATAAAATATGTTTTCATGTCTTCCTCCAATATACTCTAGAAACCAGAACTATAATTTTTAGTTATTATATATCTTTTAAAAGTAAAAGTCAATTATACATCTATCTGCTTAGTTATTTTATTTAATCAAATATTTACATAACCATCAAACTTAAATTTTATAAGAAAAGCAGAAATATAGTCATCAATTTTTTTTAACTTTTTTTTCATAATATTCTCTCAAAGTACATCCAACATAGCCTCTTGCTTTGATATTTTCAAATAATTTATCTATTACCTTATATAAATTTTCAATACTTTCTTTATCTTTAAAATTTGGACTTCCATTAGGCATTAATTCTGATGAATGAATCATAAACATTATATATTCATTATTTTTATCACACAAAGAAACTACTTTTAACATACCTTTTAAAGAAAACGAGTTATCAGGTCTGATCCATTGATATCTTCCTGTGAAAAGAAGTTGTAATTCTCTAAAAAATCTTTTAATACTATTAACTCTCTTAGGCTGAAAAGTAAATATTTTTCTTATAGTCATTGGTACTTCCAAGATATTATTAGTAATGTATTCTTTTTCTGAATAATTTTTATAATTACTTCCTGGCATACCAGTCTCCCCTACACTATTTTGCCAATTAATATGAGGAGTTACAGAAACATCTATTTTATAACCATATTTATATAATAATTTATAATAATTATCATTCATTCCCCATCTTCCAGCTCTATGAGAAATTGGTTTGATTCCAAACTTTTTTGTCAAAAAATTATCAATATTTTTTATTTTTTCTTCCATTATATCAAGAGGATATTCAATTAAATATGATCTTTCATTAGTTTTTTTATCTAACTTATGTTCTGGTGGGGTATTCCAAGCATGCAAATGCATCCCAATTTCACATAAACCTTTTTCTTGTTTAAGTTTAAAATATTTAACAAAGTCTTCATTTTCTGCCATTTCATATGTGGTTAACCAAACGGGTTTAAAACCATATTTTTCTGCTAAATTTTGAAATCTTGGGAGATATTTTGCATTTTTTGTTGAACAAATTTGTGCATTATCCCATTGATTATCTGCTTCTGTATCTATAGTAATAAAAAAATACTTATTCATTTTTCATATACTCCTTCCAATATTTTAAATATATTGATTTCATTTTTTTGGAAATAGAATGAACTTCATATTCATTCATATTATTTTTAGGAATATTATCAAAAGTTGGATTTATTAGTTCATTAGCCCATTCTTCAATACTTGCATCATCTAACATTTTTTTAACTTTATTTGAAATTATACTCTCATTAGGAACTCCTGAAGAAATAATTGCAGGTAAATCACATATTTGAGCTTCTAAAAAAACAAGAGAGGCTGATTCTGATTCGGAAGTTATTGCTAAAATATCAGATGCACAATAAAGTTTTTCTATATTATTTATATTACCTAAAAAATGTACATTATTGTAAATATTAAGCTCATAACTTAAACTTTTTAAATTTTGTAACTCGACACCTTCACCAGCAATATATAATTTAGCATTATTTTTGATAGATAAAACTTTTTCAAATATTTTAAGTAACAAATCAAATCTTTTTATTTTTTCTAACCTTCCAACTGCACATATTACATAATCTTTTTCTGATATTTTTAATTCGCTTCTTGCTTTTTCTTTAGCTGACATTTTTTCTTTTATATCTTTTATATCTAAACCATTATGTACAACTTCATATTTAGTAAATTTATAAAAGTCTTTTGCAAACATGGCCTGTTCTTCAGTAACACATATAGGTATAAAATTAAGTTTTTTGAAAGCATATCTTAATATAAATAATCTATAACCTTTAAACCTAGCTGGATTACTATGCAATGTATAAAACTTTAAAGGAATATTTGTTTTTTTTATAGTTCTAATACTTAATTTAAGTGTTCCAAATAAATGAATATGAATAATATCTGGTTTACTTTCTTCAAGATATCTTTTTAATTCTTTAGAAATATTTGAATATCTTTGTAATATTTGATATTTGTTAGTTTTTGGTAAATTTAAAAAATCCAATTTTATATTTAATTTTTCTAATTCATCTTTATATAGAGGACTACACTTTTTTGAAAAAGATAATATAGAAAATTCTACATTTTTATCATTCGAAAAATCTTTAGCATAGTTTATAACTATTTTTTGAGCACCACCATCTCCAAAATTAGAAATAATGTGTAAAATCTTTAATTTTCTCATATTTTTTCACCATTAGTTACAATATTACTACTGGATATAAACATAATGCTTAATAAAAATAATGTTGCTAATTTTCCTCCACCAATAAAACTTGCTTCAAAATATTCCGTAATAAATAATGATAAAATCGATAATAAAGGCAAATAATTTCTGCTATTTATATTAATAGAAAATAGTTTTTTTACATAATTATATAATATTATTAAAAACAATATAAAATGTGGGATGCCAAATAGTGCTAATACATTAAGCATATAATTATGAATACCACCAGTTGGAAAAAAAGGAGAATTAGAACCTATTCCAAATAGTGGATATTTTTTAAAAGCATTATAAACACTAACCCAAATTTTTTCTCTTCCTGTAAAAAAACTCTTTTCACTAAAATTCAAAGTAAAAATTATATTTTTATTATACATATAAACATATATAATTGTCACTACTAAACTTAATATCGAAATTATTAAAAAATACATGTTGATTTTTTTGTTTTTATTTTTATTTAAATATTTAGACAAATCAAAAATAGATACAATAATCATAAATAAAAATACAATTGTTATGTTTCTACTATCATATTTAAAACAATTAATAAGAGATACAATTAGTAAAATTAAAATACTACCCTTTCTTATAATTTTTTTATTAAATAATATACTTATTGCGCTTATAGTTAAAATACATAAATTAAAAATATTTGCAGCTGCATTATTAGTATTAACATCATAATTAGTAAAGTTAATTATCAAAGAGTAAAGTAAAAAAATAAAATAAATTGGTAAAACCATTTTATATGTTTTTCCATCTATATTAATTGACAGAGTAATTTGAATTATTAAGGAAAATATAATGACTATAATTATACTTCCTAAACCAGCATTTATATTAATTAAAAATGATAATAATAAAAATAAAATTTGAAATATAAATATTACACATACAAATTTATTATTTTTGAAAATTTCTTTAATATTAACAACAAATAAAATAGATAACAGCAATAATAACAGTATATTAACTTCAAAATTTCCAATTCCAAAACTAATATTAGTACTAGAAATAAAATAAGAAAATATAATACTTATGATAATAAAAATTGTATTATTAATTGTTTTTTTTAAATTAATATATTTTTTAATAATAATCACTCCTTTTAAATATTATAATTTTATTTTTTAGTTAATAATTCTTTATATTTTTCGATATTATACTTAACTATTGAATCCCAACTTAAAAACTCTTTAGCATATTTCTTTTCATTTTCGGATATTTTTTTAAATTTATCTTTAGACTCATATGATAATAGCAAATTTTTAGCAATATCTTGAATATCAAATTCTGATGTAAAGCCTAAATTATACTTTTTAACGATATCAAATACATTAGTTCCAGGAGTTACAAATACTGGAACACCATAACTAATTGCTTCAATTACTGAATTTGGTTGACCTTCTAATCTTGATGTATGAATAAATAAATCAGTATTCAACATAACTTTTTCTTTTTCTTCATCAAAAATAGGATTATAAATTTTTATTAAATCATCAATTTTATAATTATTTATCATTTCTTTGAGTTTATCATAACTATTTATACGATCAGGGCCATATATATTAAACTTAAATTTTTTTTCTCTAAACTTATCTTTTTCAAAATTTACTGCCTCAACTAAATAATCCAATCCTTTATGATACCATTCTACTCTACCAATAAATGTAACAATAAAATCTACTGATTTTGAAGGAAACTCTTTATACTTGCTATTTAAATTAATACCATTACCATTAATGAAATAGTTTTTAAATTTAAATTTTCTGCTTTCATTATATTCGTTTTCAGTTAAAAAATTTATTGAACTAGCATTTTTAATAAACCTATTAAAAAAAAGTAAATTACCAATTATTTTTTTATACTTTTTCTTATTTTGAGCAGCACTTGTTAAACATCCTCTAGGAACAACCACATATGGAATATTCCTTTTTTTTAATTCTTTAGATAATTTCAAAAATTTAGTAATGTACATATTTTGGAATACAACAATATCAGGTGCATTATAAGGTTCAGGAAGTGAACTAATAAAAGGATATTCCTCCATTAAAAATATTTTGTCTTTCTCAATCAATCCATCCAACTTATTAGGTAAGCAATTATATAATGCTACACTTTCAAATTTATTTCCATATTCAACATTTTTTGGTACAGAAATTGTAGGACCTGCTGATTTATTTCCAAATAAAGATGCAACATGTAAAATAACCATAAATAATTAACTCCTTTCTTAATTTTTTAAAGATACTTATTTGATAGCTTTTATTATATCTAAATATGTCTTTTCTCTAGCAAATTTTTCTTCTCCAAGTTTTCTATTGTTTTTTCCTAACTTTTCTCTTAATTTTTTATCATTAATTAATAATTCAAGTTTGTTAACAATGTTATTTACATCGTTCATACAATTAAATCCTATTTGATAGTTATCCACTAAATTTTTGTACTCATCACTATTTTGGGTATTAATAACAGGCAAACCAGCTGCTGCATAATCTCCAACTTTATTAATTATGCTAGCGACTGATTTTTCAATGATTGGATTTACAGCAATATCACAAGAACATAATAATCCAACCATTTTTTCATATACTAAATTTCCAGTAAATTCACAGTTAACATTTAACTCTTTAGCATAATTTTCAAATTCATTTTTTAAAGGCCCATTACCCATAACAACAAATTTGATATTATTAATACCTTTATCATTCAAAATTTTAATTGCATCAATTACTATCTTTATATCATAGCTATGACCTAATGTTCCTATATAAGCAATCCTTATAAAATCATCATTAAATTGAACTTTATTATTTTTAGCATATAAATCAAATTTGCTTAAATCCGTTCCTAAAAAAACACTAATACCAGACGATATATGGTTATTTACAGAAGCAGCTCTTTTAGCATAAGTTTCAGAAACAGCAATTATTTCGTCAGCATTTGAATAAACATAATTAGCTATTTTTTTAAATGGATAAAAAATTATTTTACTTATAATAGGAATATTAAATACCATTTGAAATGCTTCAGGCCATAAATCTTGAACATCAATAATAAATTTAATTTTATTCTTTTTACAAAATTTTGCTGCAAAATATGTGGCCGTTAAAGAAGGTACTGCACAATAAATAACATCTGGTTTTTCGATACTATTCAAATATTTTTTTACATTTTTCCCCCATATATAATGAGCATAAAATCTTTTTATAGAAACATTTTTTTTATAATTTGGTTCATGTAACAAAGTTATTTTATATGGTATTTTTTCTAAATCATTTTTATTTACTTTTCTATATTGTTTTGTAGAATGCCTAAAGTCTGAAGTTACTAACTCTACATCATTTGTATTACAAACAATTTTATTTGTTATATACAAAAATCTGTTATTTCCTTTTTCTATAGGCAAAGAAGCAAAATTAGAAACTATTAAAATCTTCATTTCAATTCACCTTTTTTTCATTAAATTTTCAACAGCTTTCCATTTTCCAGAAGCAAGAGTTGGAATTTCATCTACATATTCAAAAGTTATTATAGCATCTTCTCCAAGTATTTTAGGAAATTTAGTTGTTATTTCTTTTTCAATTTCTTCCTTGTTACCATTGCCAAGATTTATAATTAAATTATATTTTTTCTTATCAACTTGTTGAAATTTATATTGTTTAACATTTACTCCCCACATATTTACAGTTATTGTTGCTGGTGACAAACTATTTCCTTTAGTATCATATATTAAATCCATTACTCTTCCATAAATTTCTTTTATATACCTTTTCCCGTTTCTTTCATCGTATACGGCTAAATCTCCAGTATCATATCTTATCAATGGCATTGAATAATTATAAAAATCTGTCACAACTATTCTAGAAACTTCACCCTTTTCAGCTGGTTCATCCCTATCTAATTTTAAAAACTCAAAATAATAGTTTGCTTCATCTAATATAAATTCCTTATCAATACCATTATCCTGACCCATTATTCCAAGTTCTTCATTTGCATATCTTGAATAAACTTTACAATTAAATATTTTACTTAAATTTTTACGTACATTTTCATCCAATAATTCTGCACTTGAAATAAAACAATTTATTTTATTTCCTTTATATTTGTAATTTGTTTTATTTAAATACTTATATAATGTACTATATGTTTGGGCATATCCCATTATACAAGACAATTTTTTAGTTTTTTCTATATATGACATAACATCTTTTAAGCTTTCATCATCTAACTTACTAGTATCCATAGGAATCATATTAAATAAAAATAATTGAAATTTTGATTTCTTATTAGCTTTTGTCCAAATTCTAAAATACATTTGCTTTTCACCAAATTTGTAATTTGCTACCTCACCAAAAAAGATAACAGTTGCTGCTACTCTAGTCCTTTTTTCAGGATTTTGGTATACAGTAAATGGCATACCAGTAGAACCAGAAGTAGGCATAGCATGAAGTTTATTTATGTCATATTTGTTTACAAAAAATTTATCAAAATTATCATTTATAATTTGTTTATTAACAACTGGAAATTTGTTTATATCATAATTTTTATATTCTGAATAATATTCAACATTTTCATTTACATATTTTAAAATTTTTTCTATTTTTTCTTTTTGCTCTTTTTTATCTATATTATAATAATTTTTCTTTATATCTTTATAAGCCTTCCTTACCTTACTACCTTCAAAAAAATCTTTAATCCAAAATAAATACCATCTAATATTCATTATTTATCACTCCTTCTATAAGCTGGAAAATATTCTTCCTCTTTGGATACATTTTTTATTTCACACAATTTATCATATATTTCTTCATTCCATACTTTTTTTCCTATATAGAAATCAAATTCTGTATTTTGGCAAAACTTCTTTTTAAATTGATATAAACTATCTTCTTTAGATGTAGTTACTCCACCACCATAGTGGATAAAATCATAGCCATTTTCTTTTGCCCATAAAACTGTACCATATTTTAAAATATAAGCAGGTGATAAATATAAATATTCAGTATCAGTTCCAGATAAATGAGCATGAATTAATTTATTAGCAGAAAAATATAAACCTGCTGCAACTGTCTTTCCTTCATATATTGCTTCTGCTAATAAAATATTATCTTTAAAATACTTTTGAATATTATCAAAATATTCATCATTAAAGAAATAATAATCTTCAGCATGTTTTCTTTCCATATTTAAATAATAAATTCTTTTAAATTCTTCTAAAGATTCAGGAGACTTTGTTATTTTATATGTAACTCCACTATTCAAAACTTGTTTACACATTTTTCGACATTTTCTAGAAAATTCACTTGTAAATGGATCATCATAATCTCTTATATTCGTAGCCAATGTATTTCTATTAAAAGAAACATCATAAATACTTTCAAAATCTTTAGCATTATCAAATAAGGGATGAAATCTTACAAATTCTGCAATTATATCATTATCTTTACAATATTTTGAGAACTCTCTTTCATAATCTTTTAGTAACTTATCTTTATCGACAATTTTTTCAATATATGGTCCACCATATCCATAAGGTGTTACAATATCATAATAAGTTTTTCCATCAACTTGGGTTGGAATAGCTCTTTTTATGAACTGTGTTTTTATTATACCATTTTCTGTTTCACATTTAAAGGTACAAGCTTCACCTTTTTCAACTTTTTCATATAATTTTCCATAATTTTCGTCAAAATATATATCTTTCATACTAATTCACCTACTTTAATTTTTTCCATTAAATCTTTCTGTAAAATCACCATTAGCATTTGCATATATATCATTTCTAAATATTACTTTTTTAATTGTAAGTAATACTATTTTCAAATCTTCTTTAAACGTAATATTATTTACATATTTAATATCATATTCAAATTTCTTCGTCCATGAAATAGTATTTCTACCATTTACTTGA
This sequence comes from uncultured Clostridia bacterium, assembly GCA_947624725.1. Next base: position 433 of record CANQLP010000030.1, on the reverse strand, counting down.
GCAAGTCCAGTTAAACCTGGTCTTACATCATGTCGATGTTTTTGTTCGTCATTATAATACTTTAAATATTCAATTAATAAAGGTCTAGGCCCTACAAATGACATATCACCTTTTAAAATATTGAAAAATTCTGGAAATTCATCTAAACTAGTACTCCTTAAAAATTTACCAAATTTAGTCAATCTTTGTTCATTAGGTAATAAATTACCATCTTTATCTTTCTTATTAGTCATACTTCTAAATTTATATAATGTAAATATCTTTTCATCTTTACCAGGTCTTTCTTGTTTAAAGATTATAGGTCTTCCTAAAAAGATTAATACAAGAATACCTACTATTATATAAATTGGAGATAAAATAATAATTGCAATGAAAGATAGAACAATATCTAATATTCTTTTTATGTACTTTTGATACATAACTAATCCCCCTT
>CANQLP010000029.1 GCA_947624725.1 uncultured Clostridia bacterium | reverse complement strand
ACAGCAACAGGATTCACACTAACAGGATGTGCAGCAGATGCAGATGCAGATACAATAACTTATTCATTAACAGGAGCCGGAACAAAATCAACATCAGGAAAAGCAGGATCAAATGTATCATTAAGTCCATCGGGACTTTCAGGACATACATCATATACATGGACGATAACAGCAACAGATCCATATGGTGGAAAAGCAACAAAGTCAGCTTCACAAAAAACATCAAATAGAGCACCATATGTATCATCAGCATTTAAAGTAACGGCTGTTACAACAACAACTATGACAGTAGCAGGGGCAGCAAAGGATGATGATGGAGATACAATAAATTACACATTGTCATGTGGAGGTAAAACAGCATCTCAAAACACAAAAACATCAGGTGCTTCTGTATCACTACAAGTAACTGGATTAACCCAAGCAACACCATATACTTGGACAGTTTCATATACAGACAGTCAAGGTACGGCAGGAACAAGTGCAACGGGCTCAGCGACAACACTTTGTGGCGCAGCCACTTGGTGTGCGGGGACTTCACCACTGAAAATAGATTGCCCAATGTTGACCTATAGTGGAGGTAAATACTATCATACCACTGGCTACCCAACAACATTTGTATACGCTACCCAGAGGATGGACGCGTCGTCAGGTGGTGGACGGAGTTTGTTCAGTTTACGGTTGCAACAGAACGGCTCGCTATGACTACGCGTACGCTAGCACATCTGGTACAGTCGGCATAAGATTTTGCGAAATACATATAGACGACGATACCGTCGACAAAGTAGAGCGGTTCTATCCCGCAGATTCGTATGAGGCCGTACACATGGACTAAAGGTAGCAAATGCGCAATATGTGGTGCTACAGGCAATGGAGAACGGTTACTATACCATTAATGTTTCTGGCTGTGCACACGGCAAGACATCAGGACACTACTACTGTGCTACACATAAGAAAGATTGTGGCGCAACACAAACACACACTGTATAATTATTTTTAGATATTATTTCTAAACAATATTTTTAGAAGAATACTGAAATAACTCAGTATTCTTCTTATATAAGTTTTCAAACTTTTTTATCCGTAAGGGTTGACAAGCTTTTTTATCCATGCTATAATAAATGTCTGTATTATAATTCGATAAATATATTTTAATTCTAAAAGAAGAGGAATTAAAATGCATCACTTTTATTAGGGAAGAGCTATTTTGAAGCGATAGTTTCACTCTAATATAATATGTATTTTGAGAGGGACTTCTTAAAGATTTATTTTATCTAAATGCTTCACAAATTAAAAAATAATTTAAGGAGTGAAAAAATCCATGAAAGACATTAAACATGAGAAATGCGTGCGTAAAACATTCGCAAAAATTGGCGATAGTATCGAAATGCCAAATTTTATTAAAGTACAAAAAGATTCTTATGAATGGTTCTTAAAAGAAGGATTGGGAGAAGTATTAAGAGATATATCTCCAATAGTAGACTATTCAGGAAATTTAGTACTAGAATTTTTTGACTATTACATGGAAGACAAAACAAAATATTCACTAGAAGAAACAAAGGAAAGAGATGCAACATATTCATCTAGACTACATGTTAAAGTAAGATTAATAAATAAAGAAACTGGAGAAATAAAAGAGCAGGAAATTTATTTAGGTGATTTCCCTATTATGACAGATAGTGGAACATTCGTAATAAATGGTGCAGAAAGAGTTATAGTAAGCCAATTAGTTCGTTCACCAGGTTGCTATTATGCATCAGACTTTGACAAAACTGGAAAGAAAATATATACATCTACAGTAATGCCAATCAGAGGTGCTTGGATAGAGTATGAAACAGATTCAAATGATGTATTTTATGCAAGAGTTGACAGAACTAGAAGAATCCCAGTTACAACACTTTTAAGAGCAATTGGTCTTGAGACAGATGAACAAATTATAGAGATGTTTGGTGAAGATGAAAAATTGCTTGCAACTATGCAAAAAGACACTATAAAAACCCAAGATGAAGCATTAATAGAAATATATAAAAAATTAAGACCAGGAGAACTTCCATCAGTAGAAGCTGCAAGAAATTTATTTAATGGTTTATTCTTTGATGATAGAAGATATGACCTAGCTAAAGTCGGAAGATATAAATTCAATAAAAAACTTGATTTAAGCACAAGAATACAAAATCAAATAGCATTCAAAGATATAATAAATCAAGAAACTGGAGAAGTTTTAGTTTCAAAAGATGAAGTTATAACTCCTGAAATGGCAGAAGAAATACAAAATAGTGGAATTAATATAGTAGAAATTAAAGTTGAAGATAAACCTGTAAAAGTTATCGGAAACGGAACAGTAGATATAAGCAAAGTTGTAGACATAGATGTAAAAGACTTAAATATTAAAGAAAAAGTAAATTATCTAGTTCTTAAAAATTTAATTGAAACCACAGATAAAAAAGACCTAAAGAAAGCAATTAAAGAAGCAATTTCAGAACTTGTTCCAAAACATATAACAACAGAAGATATAATTGCATCTGTAAACTATCTTTTAAATTTAGCACATAAACTTGGAACAGTTGATGATATAGACCATTTAGGAAATAGAAGAATAAGAAGCGTTGGAGAGTTATTACAAAATCAATTTAGAATTGGTCTTACAAGACTTGAAAGAGTTGTAAGAGAGAGAATGACAATACAAGACCTAGATGTAGTTACTCCTCAAACATTAATCAATACAAAACCAATTACTTCTTCAATAAGAGAGTTCTTTGGAAGTTCACAACTTTCACAATTTATGGATCAAACAAACCCACTTTCAGAACTTACTCATAAAAGAAGAATATCAGCATTAGGACCAGGTGGACTTTCTCGTGAAAGAGCAGGATTTGAAGTAAGAGATATACACTATACACACTATGGAAGATTATGCCCAATAGAGTCTCCAGAAGGACCAAACATAGGACTAATTTCAGCATTATCATCATTTGCTATAATAAATGAATATGGATTTATTGAAACTCCATATAGAAAGATAGATCCAAAAACACATAAAGTTACAGATGAAATCGTATATATGGCAGCATATGATGAAGATGGACATATTATTGCACAAGCAAATGAACCAATCGGAGAGGACGGAAAATTTGTAAATAAAAAGATAAAAGTTAGATACTTAGATGAAGTTACAGAAGTAGACGCTGATAAAGTAGACTACATGGATGTTTCACCAAAACAATTAGTTTCAGTAGGTGCTGCAATGATACCATTTTTGGAGCACGACGATGCAAACCGTGCGCTAATGGGTGCAAACATGCAGCGTCAAGCAGTTCCACTAATGATTACAGATTCACCAATAGTTGGAACAGGAATTGAATACAAAGCAGCTAAAGATTCTGGAATAATGGTAATTGCAAAATCAGACGGTGTCATCAAAAAAGTTACAGGTGATGAAATACAACTTGAAACTAAAAAAGGTGATATTGAAACATACAAATTGCGTAAGTTCAAGAGGACAAACGGTGGAACTTGTATAAATCAAAAACCGATTGTTGTAAAAGGAGAAAAAGTAAAAGCAGGCGAAGTTATTGCAGATGGACCTTCTACACAAAACGGAGAAATGGCACTTGGTAAGAATGTAATTATAGCATTTACAACTTGGGAAGGATATAACTACGAGGATGCTATCTTGTTAAGTGAAAGATTAGTAAAAGAAGATGTTTACACATCAATCCACATAGAAGAATATGAATGTGATTGTCGTGATACAAAACTTGGACCTGAAGAGATTACAAGAGATATACCAAATATCGGTGAAGATGGATTAAAAGACCTTGATGAAAATGGTATTATAAGAATTGGTGCAGAAGTAAGACCAGGAGACATTCTAGTTGGAAAGGTTACTCCAAAAGGAGAAACAGAACTTACAGCAGAGGAAAGATTACTTCGTGCAATCTTTGGAGAAAAAGCTAGAGAAGTAAGAGATACATCACTTCGTGTACCACATGGAGAATCAGGAACAATAGTTGATGTTAGAGTATTTACAAGGGAAAATTCAGACGAATTAGGTCCAGGTGTAAATCAAGTAATTAGATGCTATATAGCACAAAAAAGAAAAATATCAGTCGGAGACAAGATGGCAGGACGCCACGGAAATAAAGGTGTAGTATCAAGAATATTACCAGTAGAGGATATGCCATTTATGCCAGACGGAACTCCAGTAGATGTAGTATTAAACCCATTAGGTGTTCCATCTCGTATGAACCTAGGACAGGTTTTAGAGGTACATTTAGGAGCAGCAGCAAGAGCACTAGGCTGGAAAGTTGCAACACCAGTATTTGATGGTGCAAGTGAGGAAGAAATAGTAGACTTGCTTGAAAAATCTGGACTTTCAAAAGACGGAAAAACAATACTTTATGATGGAAGAACAGGAGAAGCATTTGATAAGCCAATTACAGTTGGTGTAATGTATATGCTTAAACTACACCACTTAGTAGATGATAAGATACATGCTCGTTCTACAGGACCTTACTCATTAGTTACACAACAACCTCTAGGAGGTAAAGCACAATTCGGTGGACAGAGATTTGGAGAGATGGAAGTTTGGGCACTAGAAGCATATGGAGCATCACATACATTACAAGAGATGCTAACAGTAAAATCAGATGATGTAGTCGGAAGAATCAAGACATATGAAGCAATTGTCAAAGGCGAAAATATTCCAGAACCAGGAGTGCCAGCAGGATTTAAAGTATTAATAAAAGAATTACAAAGCTTAGGATTAGATGTAAGACTATATGCACAAGATGGCGAGGAATTAGAGCTTAAAGAAAACATTGATGAAGGAATAGACTTTAATTTAGAAAAAGAAGACGACAAAGCAAAACTTCAAGAAATAGAACAAGAATTAACAGACGGATTTGAAGAAGAAAATCTTGAAGATGACGAGGCAAGCGAAGATGATGAATATGGTGAATTAACAGATGATGATATCTTAGATGAAGATTTATTTGATCTTGACCTTGCACAAGACAATGTTGATAATGATGAAGATTTAATTTAATTGAATAATTGGGATTTTGGGGATAATCCTTCTCAATAGAATATGAGCAGGCAGTGTATAAGGATTAAACCTAAAACCCAGATATAGAAATTATATTATTAGGGGGCAAATTCGTGGACGAATTAGAATTATTTGATAAATTAAAAATAGGACTTGCATCTGATGAGAAAATTAGAGAATGGTCAAAAGGTGAAGTAAAAAAACCTGAAACAATAAATTACAGAACATTAAAACCAGAAAAAGATGGTTTGTTTTGTGAAAGAATATTTGGACCAGTAAAAGACTGGGAATGCCATTGTGGTAAGTATAAAAGAGTTAGATATAAAGGTATAGTATGCGATAGATGTGGAGTAGAAGTTACAAAATCAAAAGTTAGAAGGGAAAGAATGGGACATATCGAGCTTGCAGCTCCTGTTGCCCATATATGGTATTTCAAAGGAATACCAAGTAGAATAGCCCTTTTACTTGATATATCTCCAAGAAGTATAGAGAAAGTTATATACTTTGCATCATACATTGTTATAGATAAAGGAACATCTGGATTAATAAAAGGTCAAGTCTTAACAGAAAAAGAATATGGAGAAGCAGTTCAAAAATATGGCGCACGGAAGCTTCAAAGCAGAAATGGGAGCAGGTGCAATTAGAAAGCTTCTTGAAGAAATTGACCTAGATAAGTTATCACAAAAAATAATAAAAGAAATCAATAAATCTAGTGAACAAAAAAGAGTAAAACTAGTAAAAAGATTAGACACAGTTGAAAGCTTTAGACTATCAGGAAATAGGCCTGAGTGGACAATTATGAATGTTATACCAGTTATCCCACCAGACTTAAGACCAATGGTACAATTAGACGGTGGAAGATTTGCAACATCTGACTTAAACGATCTTTATAGAAGAGTTATAAATAGAAATAACAGATTAAAGAGATTACTAGAACTTGGTGCACCAGAGATAATTGTAAGAAACGAAAAAAGAATGTTACAAGAATCAGTAGATGCATTAATAGATAATGGAAGGCGTGGAAGACCAGTAACGGGAGCTGGAAATAGACCTCTAAAATCACTTTCTGATATGCTTAAAGGAAAACAAGGAAGATTTAGACAAAACTTACTTGGAAAGAGAGTTGACTATTCAGGTCGTTCAGTTATCGTAGTTGGACCAGAGCTTAAGATGTATCAATGTGGACTTCCAAAAGAAATGGCTGTTGAATTATTCAAACCATTTGTTATGAAGGAATTAGTAAAGAGAAATTTAGCACACAATATAAAAAATGCTAAAAGAATGGTAGAAAAATTAAGACCAGAGGTATGGGATATACTAGAAGAAGTTATAAAAGATCATCCAGTATTACTAAATCGTGCACCAACACTTCACAGACTTGGTATACAAGCATTTGAGCCAGTTTTAGTAGAAGGAAGAGCAATCAAACTTCATCCACTAGTATGTACAGCATTCAATGCTGACTTCGATGGAGACCAGATGGCAGTGCATGTTCCACTATCTCCAGAAGCACAAGCTGAAGCAAGATATTTAATGCTTTCTGTAAATAACTTACTTAAACCACAAGATGGAAAACCAGTTACAGTTCCAACACAGGACATGATACTTGGAAGTTATTACTTAACAATGCAAGTAGATGGAGAAAAAGGTGAAGGAATGTACTTCAAAGATGATGAAGAAGCATTACTTGCATATCAAAATGGAGATTTGGAATTACATGCTAAAGTAAATATAAGAAGAACAGCTGAAATCAATGGAGAAAAGGTTACTCAAAAAGTAGAAACAACAGTAGGAAGATTAATATATAATCAAGGAATCCCACAAGACCTTGGATTTGTTGATAGAAGCAAAAAAGAAAATCTACTTAAACTTGAAATAGATTTCCCAGTTATTAAGAAAAACCTTGGAACAATCGTTGCAAAATGTATTAATAAACATGGCTTCGAAATCACCGCAGAAGTTCTAGACTATATTAAGTCAATAGGATATAAATATTCAACAAAAGGTGCAATTACAGTTTCAGTTGCTGATGTAAGTGTGCCAGAAGCTAAAAAAGATATTTTAGCAAAAGCAGATTTAGAAGTAGATAATATCATGAAACAATACAAACGCGGACTTATTACAAACGAAGAAAGATATCAATCTACAATCAAAATCTGGGAGAAAGTTACAGATGATGTAACAGAAGCAATGAAAGATAACTTTGATGAATTAAACCCAATATACATGATGGCACAATCTGGAGCAAGACGGAAATATGAACCAGTTAAGACAAATCGCAGGAATGAGAGGTCTTATGGCTAATACTTCAGGTAAAACAGTAGAGATACCTATCAAATCATGCTTCAGAGAGGGACTAGATGCACTAGAATACTTCATATCTTCACACGGTGCTAGAAAAGGTCTTGCAGATACTGCCTTAAGAACAGCAGACTCTGGATACTTAACAAGAAGATTAGTAGATGTAAGCCAAGATATAATTGTTCGTGAAGAAGATTGTGGAACACATGAAGGAATCATAATCGAAGATATCAAAGATGGTAACCAAGTAATTGAAAAATTACAAGAAAGACTAGAAGGAAGATATGTTCTTCAAGACTTAAGAGATCCATCTACAGGAAAACTAATAGTAGATTCTGATACAATGATAGATAGCGACATAGCAAAGAAAATAGTAGACGCAGGTATTACTTCTGTAAGAGTTCGTTCATCACTTACATGTAGAACAAAACATGGTGTTTGTAGTAAATGTTATGGTATGGGTCTTGCAACTCGTTCAAAAGTTAATATTGGTGAAGCAGTCGGAATAATAGCTGCACAATCAATTGGTGAACCTGGTACACAGCTTACAATGCGTACATTCCACATGGGAGGTGTCGCAGGTGGCGATATTACTCAAGGTCTTCCAAGGGTTGAGGAGTTATTTGAAGCAAGAAAACCAAAAGGACTTGCAATAATTTCTGAGATTGAAGGAAAAGTAAAAATAAAAGAAGAAGGAAGCAAGAAAGAAGTTATTGTAAAAGGCGATGAAGAAGCGAAGACTTATGTAATACCATTTGGTGCAAAACTTAGAGTAAAAGAAGGAGACAAGATTAAAGCTGGAACTCAACTTATGGAAGGTTCAGTAAACCCTAATGAAATTCTTGCAATTAATGGACCAGAAGGAGTATATAATTATCTAATACAAGAGGTTCAAAAAGTTTATAGAAACCAAGGTGTTGATATAAACGATAAACACATCGAAGTAATAGGAAGACAAATGCTTAAGAGAGTAAAAGTATCAGATCCAGGAGATACAAAATTCTTTGGAAATTCACTTGTTGATATGTATGAATTTGAAGATGAAAACGAAAAAGTTATAGCAAATGGTGGAAAACCAGCAGTAGGACACAGAGTATTACTAGGAATTACAAAAGCATCTCTTGCAACAGAAAGCTTCTTATCAGCAGCATCATTCCAAGAGACAACAAAAGTATTAACAGAAGCTGCGATAAAAGGAAAGATGGATCCATTAATAGGATTAAAAGAGAATGTAATTATAGGTAAACTTATTCCAGCAGGAACAGGACTTAGCAGATATAAATCAGTTGAAATAAATACTGAAGAACCAAAAGTAGTTACTCCTGATGAATACAAAGCCAACATTGTTGGATAATAACATAAAAAGTAGTAAGAATTTAAACTTACTACTTTTTTTTATCCTTTTTCTGTGATAAAATATATAACATATTAATAAAATAATAAAAAGGAATGATATATACATGAAAGACCTTAAAGTAAAGGATTTAAAGCAGTTTGCAAATGTTAAGATAATATGCGAAAATGATGAAGAAATTCTAGATAATTTTAAGAAGGACACACATGAGGTAACCTTAGGAGACACATATGTAGGAATAAAAGGCGAAAAGCAAGATGGAAGCATATATTTTGAAAAAGCATTTGAAAACGGTGCAAAAGCTTGTATCATAAATAACATCATACCTGAAGAAAATATAAAAAAGTATAAAGATAAAATAATTATAGAAACTCCAGATACTATAAAATTATTACAAGAAATCGCAAAATATAAAAGAGAAATGTATGATATACCAGTCATAGGAATAACTGGAAGTGTTGGAAAGACTAGTACGAAGGATTTAATTGCAAGTGTTATGAATGAAGGATTTAATCCAACACTTAAAAACATGGGAAATTACAATAACCATATAGGAGTTCCATTAACACTCCTTCGCTTAAATGAGCATAAAGCTGCAGTCATAGAGATGGGAATGAATCATTTAGGTGAAATAAGTGTTACAACAAAAATTGCAAAACCTACAATGTGTGTAATCACAAATATTGGTACATCACATATAGGCAATCTAGGTTCAAGAGAAAATATATTAAAAGCAAAACTTGAAATATTAGAAGGAATGAAAGAGGAAGGACTTTTAATTATTAACAATGATAATGATATGCTACATAATTGGTACTTAGAAAACAAAGAGAAAAGACACATATTTACATATGGAATAGAAAATCAAAGTAATCTTATGGCAAAAAATATAAAAGAATTTGAAAATTCCAGCACATTTGAAGTAGAAATAAATGGTAAAACATATACTGTAACTATTAATGTTCGGAGGAAAGCACTTTGTAGAAAATGCACTTGCAGCAATATCAGTTGGAATAAATAATGGCATCGAAGTAGAAAAAATACTAGAAGGAATAAAAAACTTTGAACTTACAAAAAGCAGAATGGAAATTATAGAAAGAAAAGATAAAGTAAGACTAATAAACGATAGTTACAATGCAAGCTATGATTCTATGAAAGCAGCGATAGAATATTTGGCAAGCCAAAAGACTGCAAATAAAAAAATTACAATTTTAGGGGATATGCTAGAACTTGGAGAATTTTCAAAGGAATTACATGAAAAAGTAGGAGAAGAAGTATATAAAAATAATATAGATATATTAATTACAGTTGGAAAAGATGCAAAATTTATTGCAAGCAAGGCAATAGATAAAGGAATGGATAATGCAAAAGTATTTATATATGATACAAATGAAGAGGCAATAAAAAAGTCCAAAGAAATTATTGAAAAGGGCGATGTTATTTTAATAAAAGCGTCGAATTCTATGAAATTTAGTGAAATTGTAGAAGCTTTAAAAGATAGCTAGAATTACTAAAACATTAAGGAGGAAGGTTCATGAAAGTTGCAGTAATTTTTGGTGGAAAATCAACAGAACATGAAGTATCAATTGTATCAGGCACATCAGTTATAAAAAACTTAAATAAAGAAAAATATGAAATTTTACCGATATATATTGATAAAAAAGGAGAATGGTATCATTATACAAAAGATGTAAGAGAAATAGAAATTGCAGGTATTGGGGAAAAGCTTGAAGATTTGGAAAAATTGCAAAATGTGATAGAAGTATTAAAAAAACAAGATGTAATTTTCCCAGTACTACATGGCCTAAATCGGAGAAGATGGAACAATACAGGGACTATTTGAACTAATAGGAGTACCATATGTTGGATGTAAGGTGCTTGCATCAAGTTTAGCAATGGATAAAGTATACACAAAAATTGTATTAGATAGAGCAGAAATTAGTCAGGCAAAATCAGCTTATATTAAAAAAACAGACGATGAATATGTATTTGTACATAAAAATTTTGAAGAAGAAAAATGCACTCTTGATAAAATATGTGATATTTTAGAAAAAGAACTAAAATATCCAATGTTTATAAAGCCATCAAATTCAGGCTCAAGCGTTGGCATAAGTAGAGCTGAAACGAAGGAAGAATTAAAAAATGGACTAGAATATGCAAGTCAGTTTGATAGAAAAATATTAGTAGAACAAGGAATAATTGGTAAAGAATTAGAATGTGCAGTACTTGGAAATGATAAGCCGATTGCATCAAGCGTTGGAGAAGTCAAATCAGCAGATACATTTTATAGCTATGATGCAAAATACAATAATATCGGTTCAGAAACAATAATTCCAGCAGATATTTCTAAAGAAAAACAAGACGAAATAAGAGAAATAGCTATAAAAGCATTTAAAGCAATAGACGGAAGCGGACTTTCAAGAGTAGATTTCTTTTTAGAAGAAAAAACACAAAAAGTTTATCTAAATGAAATAAACACATTACCGGGATTTACTACAATAAGTATGTATCCAAAGCTTTTTGAAAATGCTCGGAATAAATTATAGTAAATTATTAGATAAACTAATTGAACTTGCGTTTAAGTCATGATATAATATGTTTTACCACGCAAGGGGAGGATGTTAAATGTTATTTAAAGATTTATATAAAATATTAGGATTAGAAACAAACAGAGTATCAATAGAAGAAATAAAAATTGCTTATAGAGACCAAGCAAAAAAGTATCATCCAGATTTAAATGAAGGGTCAAATGGAGCAGAAGAGCATTTTAAGGATATAAACGAGGCATATAGAATATTATCAAATCCACAAACGAGAAGAAAATATGACAGAGAGTGGAATAATAATATTGGCAAAAAGAGAAATAAAGAAAAAAATGCAGGTAATATGAAAAGTAGTGATAATATCTTTGGAGAAGCATTTAATCTTTTCTTTGGTGCTAAAAAAGAAAAGCAAAAAGATGAAGTAAAAAAGAAAAACAAAAAAGCAGAAATCAAGGGAGACAACATAGATACAGCAGTAAATGTAAGCATAGAAGAAGCATTTTTCGGAGCAAGTAAAAAGATTTCGCTTCGAGCTATGAATCGGAAAAATGAAGACATTTACTGTAAAGATTCCTGCAGGAATTAGAAATGGAGAAAAGATAAGAATAATAGGGCAAGGAAAGACACGGACAAAACGGAGGCAAAAATGGTGATTTATTTATACATATAAATATTGACAATAATAAGCAATTCAGGATAGAAGGTACAAATATTCATACATATTTATATATAACTCCATGGGAAGCGGCTCTTGGAACAAAGCTTAAAGTAGACGGAATAGACGGAGGAGATATGGTATATATCCCTAAAGGAATAGAAAGTGGAGAAATAATAAAAATTCAAGGAAAGGGATATAGAGACAGCAAGGGAGGCAGAGGAGATTTAATCGCAGAAATAAGAATAGTTGTACCAAAAAATCTAGGCGAAGAAGAAACAAAAATATATGAAAAATTGAAAGAAATATCAAAATTTGCCCCAAGACAAGGCATAAATGCGTAATAAAGTTGACAAAATGGGAAAAATAATGTATAATTATGTTTAGTGATTATACCAAAGACAAGCCTTATTGATGTAAGAAAGGAATGATATTAAAATGGAAATCGGTAAACATTTTAGCATCACAGATCCAAAAGGCATAAATACAGTAATATATCAAGTAAATAAAACAGAAAAAGAATATTTGGGAGAATATCCTAAATATACATTGGAGAGGCTAGATTTTACATCAGAATTAAGAGGAGATACAACAAAAAAGACATATTTTGTTGATGAACCAATACCTGAAGGAAATCAGCTCGTAATCTTTTCTTTTGGGAAAGACAAAGTAGTTATAAATAATGGACTTCTAATTGGTGATGAGGTTAGAATATCAAAAAAGCCAATGCCATTTAAGTTTGACACTTTGTATTCTGAAAAGGAAACAGAATCTAAAGAATTTAATTATACACCTAATTTAAAAAGGGCTATATCAATTATAGATCCTGAAACAGGAGAAGAAATAAAACCAAGGTTATACTTTGATGAAAAAACAAATGAAGTAAAAGGAAAATGTAGATTAAAACCGTATAAATCTTATTTCGCATTCGAGATAAGAGAAGACTAGGAGGAAATAAAAATGGCAAAAGAAATTAAAACAGTTCCTGCAGAATCAGTAGGAAAGAAAGTAAAACTATCTACAGCAGAATTATATAAAGATAGTGAAGACAAATTAAATAGTGGAAGAATTTTTTCAGAGAATCTAGAAACTATAAGAAAAGAACTTGAAAGTGGAAAAGATTGCATGATAATTTCTGCTATTACATCAGAAAGACCATTAGAAGCTGCAAGATAAGTTTAAATTTAAACAAAAGAGTAGGTGAAGTAAATTGCACTACAAAATAGAAGGGACTATAAGAAGGAATAAAAATAGATTCATAATTTTTGCAATACTATGGTTATTTATGGCCATAGTTATTGTTATGCCCATTAGCTATGGACAGTGGAAAGCAACTGCTGATGGAGCATTTGATTTTGGAGTGTTTATAGATAATTTTGTTTCAAGCTATACAAATTTCGGAGATGTATTTGGAAGCTTTGGACAATACATAGGATATTTCTTTAGTTTACTTTGGAAATTTACACTTCTTTATGCAGTATTTATGTTTATAGGCTTTGTAAAAACAGCTCCAAAAAATGCATATTCAGATATAGAGCAAGGTTCAAGTGACTGGGCAAGTAAAGGCGAACAATATAAAGTATTAAGTAGAAATAAAGGAATAATACTTGCAGAAAACAATTATCTTCCAGTAGATAAAAGAGGAAATGTCAATGTATTAGTTGTAGGACGGTTCAGGTTCTGGTAAATCTGCATCATTCTCAATTCCAAATGCATATCAAATGCTTGGGTCATATGTATTTACAGATCCAAAAGGTGAGTTATATGACAAAACAGCTGGATTTTTATCGCAAAATGGTTATGATATAAAAGTATTAAATTTAGTAAGACCACAAAACAGTGATGGATACAATCCACTTATGCATATATCATCAGAACTTGATGTAGATGTTATAGCACATACAATAGTAAAGGGACAAAAAGTAGAAGGAAGTTCAGCAGACCCATATTGGGACGATATGGCTGAGATGTTATTAAAGGCACTTATATATTATTTAATAGCAGTAAGACCTGAAGAAGAACAAAACCTAGCAAGCTGTGCAGAACTTGTAAGAGCAGCAAATGCAAAGGGAGGAAACAACTTACTTACAGAACTTATGGAACAACTTCCATATGATCATCCTGCTAGGATGTATTATAAATCAATTGAAATTGCACCAGAAAAAACATATGGTTCAATTTTGAGCTCATTGCAATCAAAGCTTGGTAAATTTGATTCAAAAGAAATTGCAGAGCTTACTTCAACAGATACAATAGATTTTGAAGAAATAGGAAAGAGAAAAACAGCAGTATATGTTATATCATCAGATACACATACAGCTTATGACTTCTTGCTTACAATATTCTTTGCACAGATGATACAACAATTATATGATTTTGCAGATTTAAGTGGTGGGAGACTTCCAATGCCAACATTTTTCATACTTGATGAGTTTGCAAATATCGGACAAGTTCCAGACTTTGATAAAAAGATATCAACAAGTAGAAGTCGTGGAATACAATTTAGTGTTATTTTGCAGAATTTAGACCAGCTAGAAGCAGTTTATGAGAAGTCATATGAAACAATAATTGGTAACTGTGATACACATGTATTTTTAGGAAGTAACTCACAAAAAACTGTTGAATATTTTTCTAAAGCACTTGGAGAAAAAACTGTAGAAAGAGAAAGTATTTCAGTAAATAAAGATAGGCAAAACTGGATGCAAGGAAAGAGTGTATCAGACCAGATAAATGCAAGAGCACTTCTAACGCCAGATGAATTAAGAAGATTTGATAATGATTATTGTATAATATTTGAAAAGGGAATAAGACCAATCAAGGCTAAGAAATATTATTATTTCTTAAAGCCTGAAGCAAGAAAACTTGCTGAATATACTTTAAGCCATAATGATTCAAGAGATATTGAAAGAGGAGAATGGAGAAAGTACAATCCATATAATCCATATGTTCCAAAAAAAGGTGGTGGGGGCAACCTTGAGCAAGACTTGAAGATAGAGAGCCTTGATGATTTATTTGATGAAGAACAGCAAGAAAATAAACAGGACAATGGAAAGATAGAAGATGTAGCTCCAGTTCTTCCACAAGAAGAAGTTGAGACAAATAATGAGAATGAGCAAACAGATTTACAACAAGAGTTAGAGGCAAAATTTGATGAATTATTTGGACCAATAGATGATAGTGAAAAATAGATATAAAGTGCATGAGCAGTAATTTGCTTCATGCATTTTTTATGCCTTTTGGAAAAAATGTCAAAAATTGTTATTGACAAAAATGAAAGTAATGGTATAATGAAAATAAGTTTGAAGAAAATAAAAATAAATTCAAATAAAATTGATTCAAACAAGAAACGAGTAATGCAAGGCAATCGAAGCAAACATCCGCAGATTAGGCTTATTGCCTATCGAGGAATGTTTGACTGAAGATTAACGAAGCAGGACGAAGTTTATTGTTTGAATATAAAAGGAAAACCAAAACCATGAAAAGAATAATCAAACCAAACACTGAAACCCTTGCAGCTGTACACACACACACACACACACACACACATGTA
>CANQLP010000028.1 GCA_947624725.1 uncultured Clostridia bacterium | reverse complement strand
AAAGGATCCATATAACGGCTCATGTTCAGGTACTTGTAATGGTACAAAAGTACCTTGTGGAGATGCAAAATGGTGTAACGGAACAAGTACGGTTGCTATTCGTTGCCCTCGCTGTGATTGGAGTATATACAGCAATAGCTGGGTACATTACGACTACCCGAATATGGTGCTCGAATCCCTCCAACCAGTTTCTGTAAGGGAAGAATCCGGTTATGGGACATGCACGATAGGTTCTTGCAAAGAAACTGCATACAAAGCTATCGATGTCATAGCCAAATATGGAACTCATGAAACAGCATATAACTTGTGTCAATCGCATTATAACCAGTACGGTGCTTTAATAAAGGCAAATTATACTCAGCTAAGAGTTACAAGTGAGACAGGTCGAACCGACACTTGTGGTTTGTGTGGAGGGAAAGGACTGAATTCAGGCCTTACTACTTTCAATATAACTGTTAATAAATGCTCACACGGCAACACATCAGGCCACTACTACTGTGCTACCCATAACAGAGACTGTGGCTCATCACAAACTCATAATCCATAACACAAAATACAAAAATCCAATTTTCCTTACGGAAATTCACGAAAAAGGCTTGACAAGTGAAAAAAAAGATTGTATAATTACATATGCAAAATATGAGACTAGAAGAGTGGAATCAAATTCCACTCTTTATGTATAATATAAGGGATTAAATAACTTATAGGAAGGACATAAAATTGTTATGGCAAATATTGAAGAAAAGGTAGAAAGCCTTGTCAAAAAAGAAATTGAATCCTTAGGACTTAAGCTATATGATGTGGAATATGCAAAAGAAGGAAAAGATTATTTCTTAAGAATATATATTGATAGAGATGGAGAGCAAGGAATAACAGTAGAAGATTGTGAAAATGTTACAAATGCTATTAATGATATATTAGACAAAGCAGATTACATTAAAAATGAATACTTTTTAGAGGTATCTTCTCCAGGAATCGAGAGAATACTTAAGAAAGATGCACATTTTAAAGATAACATAGGCAAGGAAATTGAAATAAAGTTATTTAAATCATTAGATGGGAAGAAAGAATTATCTGGAATTCTTACAAACTTTGATGAAGAAAAGATATATATCACTATAAATTCAGAAGAAAAGAGCATAGAGCGAAAACAGATATCACAAATTAAAACAAAATATAATTGGTAAAGAAAGGTAGGAAAAAAGAAAAATGAAAGCAATAGATAATAAAGAGTTAGAGATAGCTTTAATAGAGCTAGAAAAAGAAAGAGGAATAAAAAAGGAATATTTAATGGAGCAAATAGAAAGTGCTCTTATTACTGCATATAAAAATAATTATAAAGATAGTGAGAATGTCAAAGTTGTGTTAGACAGAGTAACAGGAGAAACACATATTTATTCAGTAAAAGAAATAGTAGAAGTTGTAGAAAATCCAGTATTACAAATTTCTAAAGAAGAAGCTAATAAGGTAAATAAACAACTTTCTGTTGGAGATACTCTTGATGTTGAGATAAATCCTAGAAATTTTGGTAGAATTGCAGCACAAACTGCAAAACAAGTAATAATTCAAAAATTAAGAGAAGCAGAAAGAGACATAGTATTTAGTGAATTTAATGATAGAAAAGGTGAAATTGTATCTGGAATAGTACAGAAAGCAGACACAGGAACGATAGTATTAGATCTTGGAAAATTAGAAGGAATAATGCCAATAAAAGAACAAATACCAACAGAGAAATACAAAGTAAATGATAAAGTAAAGGCTTATGTATTAGATGTTGTGAGAGGAAATAAAGGAACACCACAAGTTATTGTTTCAAGAAGTGCAGGGGATTTTGTTAAAAAGTTATTTGAGTTTGAAATTCCTGAAATATATGAAGGATTAATCGAAGTAAAGAGTGTATCAAGAGATCCAGGAAGCAGATGTAAAGTTGCTGTTTCTGCACAAAACGAAAATATTGATCCAGTTGGTTCTTGTGTAGGACAAAAGGGTGTCAGAATACAAAATATAATTAATGAGCTAAGTGGAGAGAAAATTGATGTAATAGAATGGGATGAAGATCCAAGTATATTTATATCATCAGCTTTGCTTCCAGCAAAAGTTTTAGCAGTTGATATAAACGAGGAAGAAACTTCAGCAAGAGTAATAGTACCAGATGATCAATTATCTCTTGCAATTGGAAAATCTGGACAAAATGCAAGACTTGCTGCAAAACTTACAGGTTGGAAGATAGATATTAAATCAGAAACTCAATTTAGAGAAATGCTTGCTAAAATGCAAGAAGAGGCAAATGAGGAAACAGAAAAAACTGAACAAGAGAGTGAAGTTCAAGTTAAATTAGATGAAGAGGGAGAGTAATCTTGAGTAAAAAATTAATTCGTACTTGCATAGGTTGCAGAGAAAAAAACGACAAGGGAAAACTTATACGCATTGTAAGAAATAAAAATGGAGAGATAAAAGTTGATTTTGAGCAAAGATTAGAAGGTAGAGGAGCATATATTTGTTCCAATAAAGAATGTTTTGAAAAGGTAATTAAAAAGAATAGATTAAAAGTTGCTTTAAAGACAAATATTTCAAATAGTGAGTATGAAGAAATAAGAGGTGTGATATTTGACAAATTCGAGTGATAAGGTTTTAGGATTGATTGGACTTGCAGCAAAATCTCGGAAAAGTAGTTTCAGGGATGCAGGCTGTTTGCGAAGAAGTAAAGAAATCCAAAGCAAAATTGGTTATTGTAGCAAAAGATACATCAGAAAAATCTAAGAAAAACATAATATATGTTTGTACTAAATACGGAGTAAATGTAATAGAATTAAGTACAATAGAAGAATTAAGTCTTGCAATTGGCAAAAAAAATAAAGCAATAATCAGTATAATAGATAAAAATTTTTCTGAAGGAATACTAGAAAAAAGTAATCGGGGGTGGTTTGTGCTATGGCAAAAATAAAGGTGCATGAATTAGCAAAAAAATTAAATAAATCTAGTAAGGAAATAATGGATATAGCGACAAAACTAGATATTTTAGTAAAAAGTCATTTGAGTATGATTGAAGAGGAAGAAGCAAACAAAATTGAAAAGGAAATTGCAAAAATGAAACAAGATAAGCAAGGTAAAGAGAAAGCAAAACAAGAAAAGAATAATAGTACACCTGTTATAATTAGACGCCAGGTTATTATTTCTGATGAAGAAATTGCAAAAAGAGAAGAGGAAAAGAAGGCAAGAAATGCAGCTTCTTCAAGAAAAGATGTTGGTTTTGTTGAGAGAAAGAAAAACCAAGAATATAATATAGTTTATAGAAATAAACCATCTAAACCTATGACTGCAAGCGAACTATTTGGAATCCCTGCTAAACCTAAAAAAGAGGAAGTAAAAAAACAGGAAGAAAAAGTAAAAGAGGAAAAGATAGATTCTCCAGAGGAAAAAGTAGTAGAAGAGCCTACAAATAAAGAAGCAGAAAATACTCATACAAATAATTATGAGAATAAACGCCAAGAAAATAGAGATTTTGGAAATAAACCAAGATTTGACAATAATTATAAAAAGAATTTCGGAGACAATAATAGAGATAATAGACAAGGAAATAAATTTAATAGGGATAATAGAGATAACAGAAACGATAGAGATTTTAGGAATGATAGACGCAGTGGAGATAGAGATAATAGATTTAGTCAAGGAAAGAGAAATTTCCAAGGAAATAATAATGCCTATAAAAATAATAACAGAATGTTAGATGAAAAAGGAATCGAAAAGAACATTAAAAATATTATGGCTCAAGACCTTGGAGAAAAAGACCTTACACGCGAATATAATAGAAATAAATTTAGCCAAAAGAATATGAATAGAAATTCTAATTCATCTGACGAAGCAAGGCAAAAGAAAAATTCTAGATCTTTTAGAGAGGATGAATTTGATTCAGGAAAACTTAGAAATCTAAAACAGGAAAATAGACTTTCTAATATGTTCTCAGATGATGATGGCGGAATGCTTGATTACTATGATTTAACTACAGTAAGAGGTAAAAAAGGAAAGAAAAAGGCAGTACAACCAGAAGAAAGAACAAAACAAAAAATATTTAAACTTACAGAAATTACAATTCCAGAATCTATAACTGTAAAAGATTTAGCACAAGAAATGAAGAAGACAACTGGAGATATTATCAAAAAACTATTGGATTATGGAATTATGGCAAATCTAAATAATGATATTGATTTTGATACAGCTTATCTTATTGCACAAGATTTTGGAATTACTGCAATTAAGAAGGAAGTTGTTACAGAAGAAGATATATTATTTGATGAGTCAGATGATAAACCAGAGGATTTAAAACCAAGACCACCAGTTGTTGTTGTTATGGGACATGTAGACCATGGTAAAACATCACTTCTAGATGCAGTTAGATCTACTAATGTAATAGAAGGAGAAGCAGGTGGAATTACACAGCACATTGGTGCTTATAAAGTTGAAGTAAATGGAAGAGAAATAACCTTCCTAGACACACCAGGACATGAAGCATTTACAGCAATGAGAGCCAGAGGAGCACAAGTTACAGATATAGCAATCCTAGTTGTTGCAGCAAATGATGGGGTTATGCCTCAAACAGTTGAAGCTATAAATCATGCAAAAAATGCAGGAGTTCCAATAATTGTAGCAATTAACAAGATAGATGTTGAAGGTGCAAACCCAGAAAAAGTAAAACAAGAGCTTATGAAATATGATTTAGTTCCTGAAGAGTGGGGTGGAGATACAGTATTTGTTGAGATTTCTGCTAAAAAGAGAATAAATATTGAAGGACTTCTTGAGATGGTACTACTTGTTGCAGATGTTCAGGAATTAAAGGCAAATCCAAATAAACAAGCAAAGGGTGTCGTAATAGAAGCAAGACTTGATAAAACAAGAGGACCTATTGCAACAATGCTTGTTCAAAGAGGAACTCTTGATACTGGAGATACAATTGTTGTAGGTTCTGTTATTGGTAGAATCAGAGCAATGGTTAATGATAAAGGTAAAAAGGTTAAAAAAGCTGGACCTTCTACACCAGTAGAAATTACAGGACTTACAGAAGTACCAGAAGCAGGAGAGACATTCTATGAAGTTGAGGATGAAAAAACTGCAAAACACTTAATAGAAAAGAGAAAACGCCAAGAAAGAGAAAAATCTATTAATGCAATGTCTAAGATTAGCTTAAATGATATATTCTCACAAATAGAAAGCAATAAATTAAAACAATTGAACTTGATTGTAAAAGCAGATGTTCAAGGTTCAGTAGAGGCTGTAACAGATAGCTTAGAGAAAATTTCAAATGATGAAGTTAAGGTAAAAGTTATACACTCAAATGTTGGTGGAGTTACAGAATCTGATGTAACACTTGCAAAAGTTGCAAACGCAATTATCATTGCATTTAATGTAAGACCAGAACCTATGGCAAAAGAAATGGCTAAAAAGGAAGAAATAGAAATTAAGCAATATTCTGTAATATATAAAGCAATTGAGGATGTAGAAGCTGCAATGAAAGGAATGCTTGCACCTACATTTGAAGAAAAAGTAATTGGAAATGCTGAAATAAGACAAACATTTAAAGTTAGCAATCTAGGAACAATTGCAGGATGCTATGTATTAGACGGAAAAGTTACAAGAAATGCAAAGGTTAGAGTTATAAGAAATAATGTAGTAATTCATGAGGGAACATTAAAATCACTTAAGAGATTTAAAGATGATGCAAAAGAAGTAGCTGCCGGATATGAATGTGGACTTCAAATTGAGGACTTTAATGATATACAAGAGGGAGATAATTTGGAGGTATTCATTATGGAAGAGGTTAAAAAGTAGTAAGAAAGGAAGTAAAGAAAATATGAACAGTTCAGATATTAAGAAAGCGTTTTATGAAAGATTGCATGTAGAAATAAGCAAGGATAAAGCAAATAATCCTGATGAAATTAGAAAAGAAAGAGTTAAAAAAAGATTAGGTCGTAAGTATGCAACACTTAAGAGAGGACCTATTTCTGAAGAAAAAGGAGATACAAGGGATGCCAGGTAAGAATAGTAACCGATTAGAGAGAATTGATGAAGAGCTAAAAAAGGAAATTAGCAATATTATAAGTTATGAGCTTAAGAATCCTAATGTAACGGGATTGATTAGTGTAACTCGTGCTAGAATTACACCTGATTTTAAGTATGCAAAGGTTTATGTTAGTATTTTAAATTCAAAAAATACAAAAGAAACTTTTTTGGCACTAAAAAAGTCAGCCGGTTTTATAAGAACTGAAGTTGCAAAGAGAATAAATTTAAGAATTACTCCAGAGCTTGTCTTTGTACTAGATGATTCTATGGAATATGGTGCAAGGATTGACAAAATTTTGAAAGAGATAATACCTGAAAAACAGGATTAATACAAAAGTAAAATTATTTATTTTGGATGGGGGAAGAAGATGACTTTAGATAATATTAAAGAAGAAATAGAAAAAGCTGAAAGCATTGTAATACTAACTCATGAATCTCCAGATGGGGATGCTGTAGGAAGTTCACTTGCAATGTATAATGCACTTATACAGATGGGTAAAAAAGTAGATGTTATAATACCAAGTTTTCCTAAAACATTTCTATTTTTACCAAGTGCAGATAAAATTAAAAGCGAGGCAGACCAGAATTTCTCATATGATTTAGGAATCGCCTTAGATTGCACAGATACAAAGAGATTGAAAGGCTATGAAGAATACTATGAAAATGCAAAAGTGAAGATTTCTATAGATCATCATGGCTCAAATACTATGTTTGCAGACTATAACTATGTTGACCCAGTATCTCCAGCATGCGCACAAATACTTGTGATAGTTTTAGCAAATTTGAATATAAAGATTAACAAGGACATTGGAGAATGCATAATGACAGGAATTGTAACAGATACAGGAGGATTCATGTATCAAGGAGTTACAACTGAGACATTGGAGATAGCAGCTAATATGTTAAGACTTGGGGTAAATCTTTCTAATGTTTGCAAACGCACATTGCAAACAAAAACAAAGGCAAATTTTGAGCTTACAAAGGTTACTATGGATAGATTAGAATTTTTCGAAAATGGTAGAATTGTATTTACATATATGACTTTAGAGGATGAAGAAAAGTTTGGTGTAGAACCGGGAGACCATGAAGGTTTAGTTGAAAAGGGAAGAGACATAGAAGGAGTAGAAGTTTCTATTTTCTTAAGAGAAGTAGATAATGGATTTAAAGCTTCTCTTCGTTCAAATAATTATGTGGATGTATCAGATGTATGCTCAATATTTGGTGGAGGAGGCCACATGAGAGCTGCTGGTTGTACAATGCATTTCCCACTTGAACAGGCAAAAGAGAAAATGATTGAAAGAGTAAAAAATTATTTAAAAGATGATGAAAATTAGAAGGGATATATGCAAAATTGAAGGGAATTTTAATTGTAGATAAAGAAAAGAATTGTACCTCATTTGATGTAGTATATAAATTGAGAAAAATATTAAATGAAAAGATAGGACACACAGGAACTTTGGATCCAATGGCTTCTGGTGTCCTTCCTTTACTTATAGGAGACGCTACAAAAATTTCAAAGTATTTGATAGAGCATGATAAAATATATACTGCGACTATAACTTTAGGAAGAAGAACTGATACTTTAGATAGTGAAGGGAAAGTTCTAGAGGAAAAAGAGGTTAATTTATCAAATTTAGGTGAGGAAAATGTAAGAAGCGTCTTAAATAAGTTTATCGGAGAGCAACCACAAATGCCACCAATGTATTCAGCAATAAAGGTAAATGGAAAAAAGCTTTATGAATATGCAAGAAAAGGCGAAACAGTAGAGATAAAACCGAGAAGAATTGAAATATATAGTATTGAATTAAATAAAATAGACATAGAAAACAAACAAATATATATTACAGTACATTCATCAAAAGGTACATATATTAGGTCTCTTTGTGCAGATATATCAAATGCCCTTCGGAGAAATTCGGATATATGAGTGATTTAAGAAGACTTAAGGTTCGGAAAATTTGATTTAAAGCAGGCACTTACATTTAAAGAAATAGAAGAAAATAAAGAAAATCTAAAATTTTTTGAAGATAAAATAATTAGCGTAGAAGAATTATTAGAAGAAAAAGAAAAGATTATTCTAAATGAAAAGGAATTAAAGCTATTTTTAAATGGTGTAAAGTTATCTTTAAATTTAAAGGATGATATATACAGAATATATGATGCTAGCGAAAACTTTATACGGAACAGGCAAATTGGAAGAAAAGAAACTTGTAAGAGATGTTGTATTTTTAAATTCGTAACAAATTCGTAAAGGAATTGTAACAGAAATTTAATATAAAAAATACTGGAAAAACTTGCAAAATGGAAAAAAGTATAGTATAAATAAATAAGAAGAAAAAGTAATTCGAATTACAAAGGAGGAAACAAAAATGGAAGAGAATGAAACACAATTACCGGTAAAAGTTGGGTTTTGGAGTAAATTTAAAGCATTTTGGCTACAAGATATAACAGTAGAATTAACACCTTATCAACAAAAGGTTGAAGATGAAATAAATGAGTTCTTACATCAAGAAATTACATGGCAAGGTGTAAAAAACTTTTTATTTCAAGAAATTAAGTTTTAATGAAAATTTTGTAAGAAAATATAATAAGTAGGGTATACTAAGATTGTGTTGATTTTAGTATACCCTATTTATTATACAGGAAAATTAATAAAAACACTTGCAAAGTACAAAACTTTGATATACAATAGTACCGAATAAAGAAATGTTTACGGAAATCAATACATTAGTTTTGATTTGTAAACAAAAAAGGAGGAATTTTTTATGTCAGTAAAAATCGGAATTAACGGATTCGGAAGAATTGGAAAATTAACATTCCAAGCAGCTCTTAATAAAAAAGAGGTAGAAGTTGTTGCAATAAATGATCCATTTATTACAGCTGATTATATGGAATATATGCTTAAATATGATACAATACACGGTAAATTTAAGGGAGACCTAAGAAGCGAAGAAGGAAAACTAATAATAAATGGAAGAGAAATAAAAGTATATAATGAAATGGACCCTAAAAATATTCCATGGGGAAAAGACGGAGTAGATTATGTATTAGAATGTTCAGGAGTATTTACAACAATTGAAAAAGCAAATGCACACTTAGAAGCAGGTGCTAAAAAAGTAATAATAAGTGCACCTTCAAAAGATGCTCCTATGTTTGTAATGGGAGTTAACAATCAAGATTATGATCCATCAATGAATATAATTTCAAACGCATCTTGCACAACAAACTGTTTAGCACCACTTGCAAAAGTTATAAATGATAATTTTGGAATTAAAGACGGATTGATGACAACAGTTCACTCAATCACAGCAACTCAAAAAACAGTTGATGGTTCATCTAAAAAAGACTGGAGAGGAGGACGCGCAGCATCATACAATATTATTCCATCATCAACGGGAGCTGCAAAAGCTGTTGGAAAAGTAATTCCATCATTAAATGGAAAATTGACAGGTATGGCATTTAGAGTACCTACAATAGATGTTTCAGTAGTAGACTTAACTTGTAACCTAGAAAAACCTGCAACATATGAAGAAATATGTGCAACTGTTAAGAAAGCATCAGAAAATGAGATGAAGGGAGTTATCGAGTATGTAGATGATATGGTTGTATCTTCTGATTTCATCCATGATGAACATACATCTATATTTGATGCTAAAGCTGGTATCGCATTAACTGATACATTTGTTAAACTAGTTGCATGGTATGATAATGAATGGGGATATTCAAATAAATTAGTTGATTTAGCTGTATATATTTCAACTAAATAATCTTAGCATTCGTTAGAAACTAGAGAATTTCTCTAGTTTCTAATTTGGTTTATAAAGAAGGGAGATAAATGAATATGAGTAAAAAAACAATAAGAGATATAGATGTCTCAGGAAAGAAAGTATTGGTTAGATGTGATTTTAATGTTCCTCAAGATAGCGAAGGAAATATTACTGACAATAGAAGAATCAAAGGAGCAATCCCTACAATACAATATTTGTTAGATCATAATGCAAAGGTTATTCTTTGCTCACATCTTGGAAGACCAAAAGGAGAGGTTAAAAAAGAATTTTCACTAAAACCAGTCGCAGAAGAACTTTCAAAATTACTTGGGAAAGAAGTAAAGATGGCATCTGACATTATAGGAGAAAGTGCAAAAGAATTGACAGCGAATATGAAAGAGGGAGAAATTGTTCTACTTGAAAATGTAAGATTTGATAAGAGAGAAGAAGAAAATGATAGAGAATTTTCAAAAGAACTTGCATCTCTTGCAGAAATATATGTAAATGATGCATTTGGAACAGCTCATAGAGCACATTCTTCAACAGCAGGGGTTTCTGAATTTTTACCATCTGTCTCAGGATTTTTAATAGAAAAAGAAATTAAGTTTTTAGGGGAAGCCTTAAATAATCCTGAAAGACCATTTGTTGCAATATTAGGTGGAAAGAAAGTTTCTGACAAGATTATGGTTATTAATAATTTACTTGAGAAAGTAGATGTATTAATAATAGGTGGAGGAATGGCATATACATTCTTAAAGGCTAAAGGAATAAATATTGGCTCTTCTGTTTGTGAAGAAGATAAATTAGATTTAGCAAAAGAACTTATGAAGAAAGCAGAAGAAAAGAATGTTAAATTATTATTGCCAGTAGATGTAAATATGGCAAAAGAATTTGATGAAAATGCAGAAAGCAAAATTGTTAAGATAGAAGATATGGAAGACGGATGGCAAGGATTAGACATTGGACCTGAGACAATAAATTTATATGCAGAAGTTTTAAAGACAGCTAAAACTGTTATGTGGAATGGACCACTTGGGGTATTTGAATTTTCTAAATTTGCAAATGGTACAAATGAAATTGCAAGAGTATTAGGAAATATTGATGCAACAGTTGTAATCGGTGGAGGAGATTCAGCAGCAGCAGTTGAAAAAGCAGGACTTGCAGATAAGATGACACATATTTCAACAGGTGGAGGAGCTTCTCTTGAGTATCTTGAGGGAAAGGTATTACCTGGAATTGATTGTTTAGAGGATAAATAAAAAGGAGAAATAAAATATGAGAAGAAAAGTTATCGCTGGAAATTGGAAGATGAATATGCTTCCAAATGAGGCAATTGATTTTATACAAGCATTTGAACCACTTGTAAAAGACACAAAAAATGAAGTTATTTTGTGTGTGCCATATACAGATTTGTTTTATGCTCTTTTGAATGCGCAAGGTACAAATATTAAGATAGGTGCACAAAATATGCATTTTGAAGAAAAGGGTGCATATACTGGAGAAGTTTCTGGTAAAATGCTAAAATCAATTGGAGTAGAATATGTTATAATCGGGCATTCAGAAAGAAGACAGTATTTTGCAGAAACTGATGAAACAGTAAATAAGAAAATAAAGGCAGCTTTTGCAAATGACTTAAAACCTATTGTATGCGTAGGAGAAACACTTGAAGAAAGAGAAAAAGGCTTAGCATATGATGTTATAACAAGACAAACAAGACTTGCATTAGATGGCTTAACTAATGAACAAGTAAAAAACACCATTATTGCATATGAACCAATATGGGCAATTGGAACTGGAAAAACTGCAACTTCTGATGATGCAAATTCAAGTATTCAAAAAATTAGAGAAGAAATTGCGAAAATATATGGAAATGATACGGCAGATTGTGTTATAATACAATATGGTGGAAGCGTTAAAAGCAAAAATGCAAAGGAATTATTTGAAAAATCAGATATAGATGGAGGCTTAGTTGGAGGAGCAAGCTTAGATCCAGAAGAATTCGCTAAAATTGTAAATTATGATGAATAAAGAAAAGAGGACTAAAATCAATGAAAAGTAAACTGACCATGCTAATGATATTAGATGGATTTGGAATAAATGCAGAAGAAAAAGGGAATGCAGTCAAACTTGCAAATACACCAAATATTGATAAACTTATGGAAACATGCCCAAATACTAAAATATACACAAGTGGCTTAAAAGTTGGCTTACCAGAACGGACAAATGGGAAATTCTGAAGTTGGACATACAAATATTGGGGCTCGGAAGAATAGTTTATCAAGAGTTAACAAGAATAACAAAAACAATAGAAGATGGAGATTTCTTTAGCATTAAAGAATTTGTAGATGCAATAGAAAATTGCAAGAAGAATAATTCTAAATTACACATCATGGGACTTGTGTCTGATGGAGGAGTACACAGTCATATAAGACATTTATATGGCTTATTGGAAACTGCAAAAAGACAGGGCTTTGAAAATGTTTTTGTTCATTGCTTTATGGATGGAAGAGATACACCGCCTGCATCTGGAGAAATGTATATAACAGAATTAAAAGAAAAGATGCAAGAAAAAGGTGTAGGAAAAATTGCGACAATATCAGGTAGATATTATGCAATGGATAGAGATAAGAGATGGGAAAGAACAAAGCTTTGCTATGATGCAATGGTAAATGGTGAAGGAAAGAAAGCACAAGACCCAATAATTGCAGTTGAAAAATCATATGAACAAGAAATTTTTGATGAATTTATTGAGCCTATTGTTATGACAAATGCAGAAGGAGAACCAATTGCAAAAATAGAGGATAATGATTCTGTAATATTCTTTAACTTTAGACCAGATAGAGCAAGACAGATTACAAGAAGTTTAGTTGATAAAGAATTTAATGAATTTGAAACTAAATCTCTAAAATTAAATTTTGTATGTTTTACACAGTATGACGAAACTATCCCTAATGTAAAGATAGCATTTAAGAAAGCACCACTTACTAATACATTTGGGGAGTATATTAGTAAAAAAGGATTAAAGCAACTTCGTATTGCAGAAACAGAAAAATATGCACATGTTACATTCTTCTTTAATGGAGGAGAAGAAAAGGTATTTAAAGGAGAAGACAGAATACTTGTGCCATCTCCTAAAGTTGCAACATATGACTTAAAACCTGAAATGAGTGCATATGAAGTTACAGATAAACTACTTGCAGCAATTGATGAGGATAAATATGACAGCATAATATTAAACTATGCCAATCCTGATATGGTAGGACATACAGGAATATTAGAAGCTGCAATTAAAGCAATTGAAGCAATTGATGAATGTGTTGGTAAAGTTGTAGATAAGGTAAGAGAAAAAGGTGGAGTATTGCTAATTACTGCAGACCATGGAAATTCTGAACAAATGATAGATTACAAGACTGGAGAGCCACATACAGCTCATACTACAAATCCAGTTCCACTAATACTTGTTGGAATGGAAAATGTTAGTTTGAAGGAACGGTAAACTTGCAGATTTGGCTCCAACAATGTGTTATATAATGGGACTTAAAGTTCCAAGTGAAATGACAGGAGAAAATTTAATTATAAATAAATAAGGTAGGAGGGACATTTTTGTGCAAGAACTTCCAGAAATAAAGAGAGCACATGAAGAAATACAAAAAAAGTTATTTTCTATGCTACTTGAAAAGTGGGATAAGTTATATCTTTATGCATCTGTAATGGAAAGAGAAAATGGAATACAAACAGGAGAAATGTTTTTCTATTATTACCCAAATGGTATTTTAAAAAAAAGAGCTATAAATGTCTATGAAGTACCAAAAAGGTTTAATATTGATGAAGAACAGTATTTTAAGATGGCAGATGATTTATATAATAGCATAAAAAAACTTAGAAGTTTGCATGCAAATCAAGAAAACGGCTTATGGACTAATATGACAATTGTTATTGAAAACCTAAAATATAAAGTTATTTATGGGTATGATGATTTAAATAGTGATGATATGGATACATATAGTAGGCGTGTAATTTGGACATATAGATACTTAAATTTGCCATATGAGAGTCTAAATAGGAAAGAAAGAGAAGTTATAGATACATATAGAAGAAGTAAAAAGCAAAAAGAGACGATATTTGAGATGCCACTTTATAC
Organism: uncultured Clostridia bacterium; assembly: GCA_947624725.1. The sequence goes on along the minus strand of CANQLP010000028.1, from coordinate 2,249 downwards.
TAAATCAGTAAATAAACACATAGAAACAATAAAAGATACTGAAAAGAAATTTGAGTTTGTTACAGAAGAAAAATTAGAGGAAATGGAATTTAAAAATACACATGTCCCTAAAAGTCAAATATTAATAACAAAATAAACAAATGTGAATTTTACATTTGAAAAAGAAAGGAAGAGAAATATGAAAGATTATTTAGAAATTATAAGCGTAGACGCACTAGAGGTGCTAGATTCAAGAGGAAATCCAACTGTGCAAGTAACAGTAGAATTAATTGATGGTTCTAAAGGTGTAGCACTTGTTCCATCAGGAGCTTCAACAGGAAGTTTTGAAGCAGTAGAATTAAGAGATGGAGACAAGAGCAGATATCTTGGAAAAGGAGTTCTAAAGGCTGTAGAAAATGTTAATACAAAGATTGCAGAAAATCTAGTTGGAATGAATGCATATGACCAAGTAGGAGTAGACAAAATGCTTATTGATTTAGACGGAACAGAGAATAAAGGTGTACTTGGAGCAAATGCAACTCTTGGTGTATCACTTGCAGTTGCAAAGGCAGCAGCAGCTTCACTTAACATGGAATTATATAATTACATTGGAGGAACAAATGCAAAAACTATGCCAGTTCCTATGATGAACATTTTAAATGGTGGAAAACATGCTGATAATACAGTAAATATCCAAGAATTTATGATAATGCCAGTTGGAGCAAAAACATTTGCAGAATGTTTAAGAATGAGTGCAGAAATTTATCATACACTTAAAAAAGTATTAAAAGAAAAAGGATTAGCAACAGGTGTTGGAGATGAAGGTGGATTTGCACCAAACCTTGCAAGTGATGAAGATGCACTAAAAAATATAGTAGAAGCAATCGAAAAAGCAGGATATAAACCAGGAGAAGAAGTTGTTTTAGCACTTGATATTGCAAGTACAGAAATGTATGACGAAGCAAAGAAAATTGGAAAAGAAGGATGCTACTATTTCTGGAAAACAGATGAATTAAAGACAGTAGATGAAATGATAGATTATATTTCATCATTAGTTGAAAAATATCCAATTGTCTCAGTTGAAGATGGACTTGCAGAAGAAGACTGGGAAGGCTGGAAGAAGCTTACAGATAGACTTGGAAGTAAGATACAATTAGTTGGAGACGACTTATTTGTAACAAATATAAAGAGACTTCAAAAAGGAATTGATATGGGAGTTACAAATAGTATTCTTATTAAATTGAATCAAATTGGAACATTAACAGAAACTTTAGATGCAATCGAACTTGCTAAAAAGAATGGATATACAGCAGTTGTATCACACAGAAGTGGTGAAACAGAAGATACAACTCTTGCAGATGTAGCTGTTGCAACAAATGCAGGACAAATTAAAACTGGTGCACCATGCAGAACAGATAGAGTTGCAAAATATAATAGACTTTTGAATATTGAACATGACTTAGAAGAATTTGCAATTTTCCCAGGAATTAAAGCTGTAAAAAGATAAATAAAAAAAGACGCACAGGCGTCTTTTTTTATTGCGTAGAAAGAATGATAGAGCTAGTTTTTTTATATTTTAAATTTAAGAAATTAAAACAATTTCAAAAAATGTCAAAAATTGTTATTGACATTTGTAAAACAAATGGGTATAATGAAAATAAGTTTGAATAAAACTAAAAAAAACAAACCAAAAAGGAAAACCAAAAAAATGAACCAAACCAAATTGAATACAAACGCTAGAACCCTTGCGGCTGTACACACACACACACACACACACACATGTAGCTTAGGGGATAATTTAAAATACGAAAATTTGAATAAGACACATGAAATTTGTGCTGTTTTTTGTCGTATGACAAAGGATGCATGAAGTTATTCATGTGTCTTTTTGGCGTCTCCTTGTATTTGGAAGAAAGAATAAGAGAATTTTATTGTTTGGTTTTTATCTCTTAAAATTTCTTCCAAATATAAGGAGATGAAGAAAGGAGAAACAATATAAGATATTAATTTTAAAAATAAAAATAAACCAAAACAAAGGAGGAAAAAAACCAAAATGAAAAAAATCAAACCAAAACCAATATTACTAAAGAAAGGAGAAGACCGGAATCACACTAGTATCACTAATAATAGTCATCATAGTATTAATCATATTGACAGCAATAGGAGTAAAAGGCATAATGGGAGATGGAGGACTAATCAGAAGAACAGAAACAACAGTCCAAGATTACAAGATAGCAAGCTATCAAGAGCAAGTAGAACAAGAAGTAAGG
>CANQLP010000027.1 GCA_947624725.1 uncultured Clostridia bacterium | reverse complement strand
CCTCCTGATACTTCAAAATCACCTTCATTTACTGATTCAGATCCTGTGTATGATTTTAATGAATCAACACCAGATTGTGAAGTTAATTCTCCTCCTGTTATATTTACTTTTCCTGTTCCTGTTCCATCATCATATCCTGTAGTTGTGTTATCTACTATAATTGCTGAACCTTTTGGTAACTCTGTTGTAGCATCTCCTACTTGACCATCTCCTGATCCTTTAGCTGTGATTGTTCCACCATTTACCTCAACTGTACCATTACGAACTGCAACACCAAATCCGTTATTACCTGTTATATCTCCTCCTTTTATTGTTAATGTTCCTGAATTTGGTTGATATATTGCTGTATCTGTACTTGTTATATTTCCACCATTTATTGTTATTTTTGAATTTTGTGTATCAGACCCATTACCAGCAATTGCAAAACTACCAGTTGCCGTAATTGTTCCATCATTTACAACAAGTTCTGGTCCATTTCCAAATAATGCAATACCTCTTCCTTCTATTGTTGCCCCACTTTCTACTGTTAGTTTTGCTACATCTGATGAGTTATAAGTTTCACCTGTATATCCTATCTGAATAGTTCCTCCATTTCCTGCAACACTACTTCCTAAAGAGTAAGTTCCACCTTTTAAGATAACTTCTCCTTTTAATATACAAAGTGCACCTGATCTTGCTGTACCATCATATTTTACTTCCCCTGATCCTATAATTGTTAATTTTGTACCATTTAAAACACCTATTGTATTTGCTGCTGTATTATTTGATGTTATGTTGTGACCATTTAAATCAAGTGTAATTGACTTTCCTGATGCTGCTCTTGCATATTCAGAAGAATCTGAACCAGTATATGATACACTTTTTTGTAGTACTATTGTTTGACCATCTTGTGCAGTTGCTAGTGCAGTTTTTAGTGAATATAGGCTATCACCTATTTTTGCTTCTGTGCTATCTTCTGCTTTTACTGTATTTGCCATGCCGAAAAGTGCTAAAACTGCTACTAGCAATACAGTTATTATTAAGATTTTATTTTTCATCTTAATTCTCTCCCTTCTTTTTTTACTTTTTTAATTTATATATCAAAATTTTAGTTTTTCTAAAATTTTAATAACCAAAAAAACACAAAAAGGACAAATTTATACAACTAGTGTATAAAATTTGCCCCCATATTCATTATTTTTACACAACAAACAAAAGCCTTTTTTGCCTCTAAAGCTTCCTCTCTCTCTCTCTCTCTCTCTCTCTCTCTCTCTACAGCCCCAATGGTTTTGATGTTTATTTTCATATTTTCTCCTCCATTTACTTTCGCTTTTCTTTTGTTTGCACAGTTATTGTATCATTTATAGCAGACAATTGTCAACTGTTTTTTGTCTTTTCATCAATTTTCTACAAATTACAATGTTTATCATATATTTTTTTCAAATTACTTTTAGTTATAGTTTTATCTATTCCGTTTTTGCTTACTTCTGTGAAAACTTCTGTTATAAAATCTCTAATTTTATCATTCATAACCATTCTATTTTTTTCTTTTTCTTCCCAATACTTAAGTTCAAAATCTTGTGTCCATTTTTCTTTTTGATAAACCATTCCTGCAGCAAGTTTATCACATACCATCTCTACGCAATACTTAAATGGGATAACTGGCTGCTCTTTTAAATCTAAATCACACCAATACTCAATATGATGCTTATTTCTGCCTTTATGATGAAGCCAAGCCTTAGAATATCCATTTACCTCTCTTGCTTTTGTAATTGGGCTTCTTTTTCCACCTTGATAAAATTTTGCAGATTCAAAAAATTCTGTTGGAGAATATTTTGATAAATCATGTAAAATTCCTCTTAATGGAATACCTGCTTTTACACAAAGCTTAAAGACTACCCATTTATGTTCTGTTATTGTCTTTAAATGTCCAAAAATATTTTTTATTTTCATTAATTAGCTCTCCTCCTGAACTATTTTTAAGATAAATTTATACACCTTTAATATTACTTTACAATCTTTTGCAATAATTCCTTCCAGGCAAGTTCTCGATGTGTATGCCCCATCTCCTCTTGAGTAAGCTCATTCATAACTCTTTCATATCCATTAGGAATAAAAATTGGTCCAAATGTAAGTCCTCCCATTTTGCCGTGGATTTTCTGCAACTCTACCATTAGTTTCTCCTCTGCATACTATTTTTCTTCCATCTTCTAATATTGCAGTTAACACGCATACAAATTTTGCAGTTCTATTCTCTCTTTTTACATCCTTCATCTCACTTAAGAGTTTTTCCAAAACCACTTCTTGTGTTGCATGATCTCCTGCATATCTTGCAGAATGTACTCCGAGGTGCTCCGGTTTAAAGCATCTACAACAAGTCCTGCATCATCTGTAACAACTATTTTGTTTATATTATTTTCATCACAAAATTTCTTTACAGCTTTTGCTTTTATTAAAGAATTTTCTTCAAATGTCTCTCCATTTTCTTCTATTTCCTCAAAAAATCCAATATCATTTAGATTCAATAATTTTATATCTAACTCATTATACTCTATAAATTTTTGAACTTCTAACTTTTTACCTTCATTCGTCGTTGCATATATAACTTCCATCATTATCTTTCCTTTCTATGTTATTATTTGTTATAATATCACAAAAGACTAATATTTGCAATCTAAAAGTTTATAACAAAAATGCATTTGCATTTTATGTAAATATATGCTATAATGTTTTTGTTTAAAACTTAAAAAACTGCAAAATACTTATATAGAAAGGAAAATTCTATGTCAAAAACAATAAATACAACATCTTTTCATATACCTAGATGGAGCGAATTACCTAATCTAGATTTATATTTGGATCAATTGGTTACATTTCTTGAAAAGAATTTGAAAGATTTCATTGGAAATAAAGAAGAAAATATTATTACCAAGACTATGATTAATAACTATGTAAAACAAGGGTTAATTAAACCACCTAGAAAGAAAAAATATAATAGACTTCATATTGCAACATTATTTGTAATTTGTATTCTAAAACAAATCTATAGTATAAATGACATTAACGAACTTATCATGCTTGCAATAAAAACTGCAAAATTTAATTCTGCTTATGACCAATTTTGCGATGCATTAGAAAAAGCAATTCTTTATACTTTTGAAGGTGTAGAATATGATTTACCAGAAAATATTCCATTTGAGCAATCTCTTTTAAAAAGTGTTGCTCAGTCATTTGCAAGTAAATTATATGTAGAGAAAACATTTTTGCATAAATAATTTATATAAATAAATTCGACGGAAGGCTAAATATCAGCCTTCCGTCTTTTTCGGGAACTATAAAATGTCAAGCCCCGGAAAAATGATTTCAGCATCCAATGGAAGCTCAATCACAACACAGATTGGATGCGATATAGCATTCTCACTCTGTGCTAACTGGAGAACTCCATTGTAGCACTTCCCTCCCATCGTGTATCTTACTCCACTTGAGTAAGCATATACTCCATTGTGGGAAAATGAAGTATCAAGCCAGATTTTCCCGAGCTTTTGCCTGAAATCTTTAGGCAAAGTTCTGAAAAAATCCTCATCCATGGCTTTTGCCTCAAAGCCCATAGCATCATTTCTATAGAGCCTTGCGACTCTATCAAAAATATACTCCGCATTCGCGTATCCCACTTCTCCTTGAAGAGTTATCTCTTCTGTAGGGTCGCTAACGAGATACATCTTGCTGTCAATTAAGACAGCCTGCCAGCCAAGGCTTTTTGCCATGATAGTCTGATCTTCTGCAGCCCCAGACTTCTCACCTAAAATTACAGTATACCGTTTCACATCGGGTTTATACCCAACATAAAACTCATTCTTTAACCCAAACTGTATTGGGTCCTCCAGAACCTTCCTAAGCTCCATTTTAGTTCCTCCTGTCGTTTTTTTCTTTTTGTTATTGTTCCCTTTTTGTCCCAGGATAAAATACATCCTAGAACTAACACTTTTGGTATACTTTAATTATATCTTATTTTATGTAAATTGTCAAACTCACTATTCTTCAGCATTTACGATATTTTCATCTATTACATTATTTTCTGCATTTTCTGTGTTTTCTACTAATTCTTTATCTCTAATTTCTTTTAACTGGCCAATCAATGATTGAAGCGTTTCTATATCTCTACCAATTTGTCCCCAATCATTAGAATTATTAGATTCTGTAAGATTGTTATTTGCCTTTATTATAGAATCTATTAAGCCTTCTATTGTACTATCATCCTCTACTTCAATGCTTACTGCTTCACTTGGTGAAAGTAAATTCTTTATAGCATTTTGCATTGTATCTCCTATGGCAACTTTATTACCAGAACTTACTATAATTTTCTTTAAAACAGGTACGCTATTAGTTTCATTTAAAGAAGTCTGATAAACAGGGACAACATACACTAAAGTATTTTCTATTGGAACAATTATCATTTCCTTGCTTATCCTTGTTCCAGTAACATTTAAACTTGAGATTTCACTTGATATTGTTTCATCTTGTTCTATCAAATTATCAAGTTGCATTGGTCCTACGACAATATTTTCACTCGTAAATCTATAAAGTGATAATTTATTCTTTCCATTTTCAACAGTTCCAACAAGATAAGCATTTAAGCTTTCTTTTCCATATTGATTATATATGTTAACAAGTCCTAATTCTCTCTTATTTGAAGATTTTGTCTTACACATAGTATAGTAAGGTTGCATTTTGGTAGAACCCTTACTACTTACCAAATTTGAGTATGATGCTATTTGCCAAACATCATTTCCTCTATATAATACATCTGGAGAGACATCATGATACATTGTTATTACCTCTGATTGTATATTGTATAAAAATTCTGGATATGTAAAATATTGTGAAATATCACTTGGAATATTTGCTTCATCTTCAAATAATCCTTTATACATATTGTTATATACCATAGCAATAGGATCTGTTTTATCTGTTATATAGAATTTAGTCTCCCCATCAAATGCATTTACAATTACTTTTATAGAATTTCTTATATAATTTATTTCTTTAGTTTCGTTTTTATATACTACTTTAGTTTTTTGTGAATATGGAAATTCATCAGATACAGTATAAGCATCTATTACCCAATAAAGCTTACCCTCATCATTTATTACCAAATATGGATTTTCGTCATACATAAGGTATGGTATGATTTTTTCTGCCCTATCTATTACATTTCTATTAAGTAGTATTTTACTTTCTTTATCTGATAAAACTAGACTTAAATTACCTTCTTTTACTGCTACACATAATCTATCAAGTAGACCTAAAGAAACTCCACCATCTCCATCATAACTATAAGATTCGTTTTCAGTTGCTCCTTTTGGATAGTCAATTTCATTTATATCTTTTGATACAATAGCAGAATCTAAATTACTTACTCCATAGTATATTCTAGGCTGTTTTATATTTTTATCTTCGAAATCCCTCGATATGTATTTTATATTTCCTGCTTCGTCAGTTTCACTTGCAGAAGCAATAACTGCTCCATATCCATGAGTAAATACATCTGAAGCATTTTTTTCATCTAATTCCCTTGCTGAAATATATACTAAATCATCATTGTATAATAGAGCTTTTGTGCCGTTATATGTATAATATCCAGTATTTGTTTGTGTTTGTAACAAATTATTTATTACTGCATTCTTTGTAACAATTGGTATGCTATCTATTACCTCTTTATTTTCCTCTGCTTCCTTCTCTGTTATCGTTCCTGTACTTGAAACTAGAGATTCATCAAGCTTAATATCATAAGCAGTCTTTGTATAATTTATATTAGTTGATATATATGCCTTCTGTTTATCTAATTCATTTCCCCTTATGAAGAAAATATTATATCCTGACATTACTACAAACAGCATAATTAAGTATACCGGTATAGTTGCAAGTGATTTTATAACATTTCTTGTATTATTTTTCTTAAATGCTCTTATTGCCATATATACAGATAAAACAATTATAAATGCAAATATTCTGTATCCCCAAAGTTTTATTCCGGTCTACTGCGCCGCTTCCTATAATTGTACTCTCTGTTTGATTTTTTAGTGTTAAAAATCCATCTGATACAACCATATTTTGAACATTAAAGCACATTATGAATGCTACAAAAAATGCTATTACCATTACATAGAATAATAATAATTTAATAAACAAACTCTTTTTTAATGTCTCTGCATTTACTCCATCAAAATATACATTAAATACTATTAGATGATAGACAACTGTATATACTGTTAACAAAATAGTCATTGTTGCGATATAATATGCAAGCTGTCCAATTAATGGCATTATAAACATATAAAATCCTGCATCCATATTAAAAATAGGATCATTTAGTGTTCCAAATTGTGCATTATTTACAAAAAGAATAACTTTCTGTAAAAACATATTTGATACAACAATACTTGATACAAGTCCAACTATAAGTGCAATTGATTTATTTGGAAGACGCGGCATTTTTCTTTGTTCTTCTTCAAAAAATTGCTTTAGTCCTTTTTTTATAAATTTATTTATAATGTACATTATAGTAAATACAAATATAAAGTTAATTATTCCAATGTACATCTTGTATTTTACATTTTCTAAAAATACATCTAAATATTCTGCTCCTATTTCTCCTGTTTCGATGTAGTTTGCTCTAAATGTTACAAGAAATCCTAGAAAGAATAAAACTAAAACTGCAAAAACAACTAAAGTCCTTTTTCCAAGATATTTTATTTGCTTTTCAGGAATTTTATTTGCTTCCTCATTACTTACAACTTCCTTATCCTTATTTTCTTCCAAAATATCAACACCTTTCTAAATTTTATTAATTATTCAATTATTGCCTTTACAAAGTCCTTTGAGTTAAATACTTGCATGTCGTCTATTCCTTCTCCAACACCTATATACTTTACAGGTATTTTATTTTCATTTACAATGCCAATTACAACTCCACCTTTTGCTGTTCCATCAAGTTTTGTAAGAATTAGGCCAGTTATTTTGCTAACTTCATTAAATGCTTTTACTTGTTCTATTGCATTTTGTCCTGTTGTGCCGGTCTATTACAAGTAATGTTTCCTTATCTGCTTCTGGAAGCTCTTTATCAATAACTCTTTGTATCTTTTCAAGTTCGTCCATTAAATATTTTTTATTATGCAATCTTCCTGCAGTATCACAAATTATAACATCTATATCGTTTTCTTTTGCGAATTTAATTCCATCAAAAACAACTGATGCAGGATCTGATTTTTCATCTCTTTTTATTATATCGCATTTAGCACGATTTGCCCAAATCTCTAATTGTTCTACTGCAGCTGCCCTAAATGTATCAGCAGCTACAACTAATACTTTTTTTCCATCTTCTTTAAATCGATTTGCAATCTTTCCGATTGATGTAGTTTTTCCAACTCCATTTACTCCTATAACAAGTACTACTGAAGGTTTCGTATTAAGTTTTAGACTATTATCACATACCTCTAATATGCTTTCTATTTCCTCTCTTAATGCCTTTTTAACTTCTTCTGCATCTTTTATATTTTGTCTTTTTATTTTATTTCTCAAATTTGAAATTATTTCTTGTGCAGTATTCATTCCAATATCAGACATAATAAGAGCTTCTTCAAGCTCTTCTAAAAGCTCCTCATCTACCTTTCTAAAAGTACTAAATACTCCATTTATTTTATCATCAATTGATGCTTTCGTTTTATTTAAACCTAATTTTAATTTATCAAAAAATCCCATTTTGTATATCCTCCATTTTGTATTTTACCATATATCATATATAAATTTCAATGCCTTTATTTTAGACAATTCCTTCTAGCTCTTTTATCTTATCTCTTAATTCTGCAGCTTTTTCAAACTCTAGATTTTGTGCGTGATTTAACATTTCCATTGTTAATTTTTCAATAACATCTTTTATGTCTTCTTCCTCTTTTATATCATATTCATTTTGTATATCTTCAACAATAGTAGCTTTAATTGTATCTCTTACACTCTTCTTTATTGTTTGAGGTGTTATTCCATTTTTCTCATTATATTCTTGTTGCAACCTTCTTCTTCTATTTGTTTCAGAAATCGCTCTTTCCATGCTGCCGTGTTAACTCATCTGCATACATTATAACTTCTCCATCTGTGTTTCTTGCAGCCCTTCCTATTGTTTGAATTAATGATCTTTCTGAACGAAGAAATCCTTCTTTGTCTGCATCAAGTATTGCAACAAGTGACACTTCTGGAATATCTAGTCCTTCCCTTAAAAGATTTATTCCAACTAATACATCAAACTTTGCAATTCTTAAATCTCTTATAATTTCCATTCTCTCTAATGCTTTAATATCTGAGTGCATATATCTAACTTTTATATCTAGGCTTGAAAGATAAGCTGTTAAATCTTCTGCCATTTTTTTAGTAAGTGTGGTAACTAAAACTCTTTCATTCTTCTCTACTCTTTTTCTTATTTCTCCTATTAAATCATCTACTTGATTTGTAACAGGTTTTACAGTGATTTTTGGATCTAAAAGTCCTGTTGGTCTTATAATCTGTTCTACTACATTCTCCTTTGATTTTTCTTCTTCATATTCGGCTGGAGTTGCACTTACAAATATACATTGATTTATTTTCTTTTCAAATTCTTGAAATTTAAGTGGTCTATTATCTAATGCCGATGGAAGCCTAAAGCCATATTGTATTAAGCTTTCTTTCCTTGCTCTATCGCCATTATACATTGCTCTTACTTGTGGCACAGTTGCATGTGATTCATCTATAAACATTAGAAAATCCTTTGGAAGATAATCTAAAAGAGTAAATGGTGCACTTCCGAGGTAATCTTCCACTTATATGTCTTGAATAATTTTCTATTCCTTGACAAAATCCAGTTTCCTTAAGCATCTCTAAATCAAAATTTGTTCTTTCTTCTATTCTTTGTGCCTCTATTAATTTATTATTATCTTTAAAATATTTTATTCTTTCTTTAAGTTCTTCTTCAATTGTAACTAATGCCCTTTCCATTTTATCACTTTGAGTTACATAGTGTGAGTTTGGGAATATCATAACATGCTGTCTTGTGCCTATTGTTTTACCTGTTAGTGGATTTATTTCTGTTACCTTTTCTATTTCATCTCCCCAAAATTCTACTCTAATTGCCTTTTCATTTTCGTCTGATGGATATATCTCCAAAGTATCTCCTTTAGCTCTAAAAGTACCTCTTCTAAAATCTATTTCATTTCTTGTATATTGCATATTGATTAATTTTTTAAGTATTTCTTCTCTTGATTTTACCATTCCGAGGTCTTAAAGAAACTATCATATTTTCATAATCTATTGGGTCTCCGTAGTCCATATATACATGAAACAGATGCGACTATTATTACATCTTTTCTTTCAAAAAGTGCAGCTGTTGCAGAGTGTCTTAATTTATCTATTTCATCATTAATAGATGCATCTTTTTCGATATAAGTATCTGTTGATGCGACATAGCTTTCTGGCTGGTAATAGTCATAATATGAGACAAAATACTCAACAGCATTTTCTGGAAAAAACTCTTTGAATTCACTATAAAGTTGTCCTGCTAATGTCTTATTGTGTGCTAAAACAAGAGTTGGTTTTTGCACTTTTTCAATTACATTTGCCATTGTGAAGGTTTTTCCGAGAGCCTGTAACTCCAAGAAGCGTCTGGAATTTCTTGCCGGGTCTCTATTCCTTTTGCAAGATATTCTATTGCTTTTGGCTGGTCGCCGAGTAGGCTTATAGTCTGAATGAATTTTGAACATTTTATCTTTTCTCCTTTGCCATATTATTTTACCATTTTTTATGCAAAAATACAAGGCATTTAAGCCTTGTATTTAATCTTAAAAGCAAATGATTATAAGTATGTTCTCTCTTTTATTACTCTTATTATTCATTTATTTCTTTTATAAATTGTATATTTTTTAATTCTATGCTTGTATATCCTTCAACTGTAAATAAAGTCGGAGTTCCTATTATTTGAATTTTATCTCCCTCAACTATTTCATCCTCATTAAAATTACCTTTTTCAAAATAATAACGTGCTTTTGAAATACTTTCATTCGTATGGACATATTCTGTAATTGTAGTATCTATGCTATAATCTTTATAGCCATAACGCTTTAGAGAACTATCAGTAACTCTAAAGTTTCCTGTGATTGTAAATGTTTTGTCTACAAAATAAGCATTTTTCATTTCCCCCACAAATTTACAATCAGATATAGTTCCTATTGTTCTTGTATTATAATTTTCATCAATATCAATTTTGTTTACTTTTCCTACTATTGTTATTTTCTCTCCTTTATTCAACATCTTTAATTCGTCTTTTGTTAAATAGACCTTAAATCCCCCTATTTCAACATAATCAGCATAAATTTCTTCAATATAAGAAGAATATTTATAAATGTTACCTTCATATTTTTCTTTTACTCTCACTATGTTATCGTCGATTTCTTCATTCAATTGTCCAAAATCAAGTTCTTGTGCAACCTCTAGCATTTTATCTTTTGTCATTTCTTTTGGAATAGCTATAATAACTATTATAATTAATATAATAGCAATTATAATTACAGGTAATAAAATTTTAATTTTCATTTTTCAAATCCTCCTATCTACTAATCACTATCATTAAAAAAAGTATTTATATATTCGTCAGATACATATATTGCAAATTCTTTTAAATTTTCTACTGAAATATTTATAGCAAAGTTATAATCTTGGACCTTAAATTTATGAATATCTTCTGCATCTCGTAAAATAATATTTTGAATTTGTCCATTATATGGGCTTTCTTCTAGGCTAATATGTAAATGTGCTATTGCATTTCTAATATGATTCAAAATATACCTATCTTTTGAATTAAATATCTCTTCTTTATAATTGTTTTTTAAATTGTTTAATTTATCTATACATTTTTTTCGAAATTCTATAATCTTTATATCTACATTCTCTTTGACAATTACTTTTTTTCTCTCCATTGGTAATGAAACTAACGCTAACAAACAATTTAGTAATAAAGTTACTTCATAGTCTGTATTTTTATAACAATTTATTAGTACATCTTTTGTTCTTTTCACAAACTCTTTATCAAAATTGTATATCATCGACATATTATTCACCTCCTTTTTCTATTAAATATTCCTATGCATAGTTTTTTTCTTAGTATTATTATACAACCCCACTCCATCAATAATTTATTTCTACCAACTCAAAAATTTTTATAATTATTTTTTATTATCCATAATATGTCATGTTTTTTTATTTATTAGGTAAAACTCTTATCATATATTCTTCTCTACCATCTATATTTTTAAAACGATGAAATTCTTGATCAGATTTTATAAAAACATACAAATTTGTATTTGGTACATCGTTTTTTGATAATTTTATAATCTTATTATTATTATTATCAAAATGTAAGAAATCTTCAATATCATATAAATCTTTATTAGAAATAAATATAGAATATTTTACGCTTACATAAGGTGGACTAATTACATTCACAATTGCCTCTATTTCATCATCTATATGATAATGTTTTTTAGACAGTTCATATGATTCAAATGAATCGCATATATCAAATCCATTAACTAATACATTTTGTATTTTAGGATAATAACTATCTTCATTATCTTTGTCTGCTCTATATTCTGTTATCATATATTTTATTCTTCCACATATCCCTATTAATAGTTTTTTTTGATGCTGCAATAGTTTTCTATTATGAGCAATAGCGTTTCTATAAGAAATTATAATATCTAAAAATACTTCCATCTCTTTTTTATCATAAAATGCTTCTTTAAATACATCATCCCAATATTTAAATATAATAGTTTGTAAATCATAAAAATCACTATAGTAAATAAGTCTTTTTTCAATAGTAGAACCTTTCATTTTTTTCAATTCTTCTTGCATTTTATCATTCCAACATTTAATTCTATCCTTAGATATTTTCAATTCTTCTATCCAATTTGCACCATACTTTATATCTAATGCAAAACTTATAAAATTTCTTAAAGAATTTTCAATATCATTAATTAGTTCGTTTATGTTAGGCTCATTATTAATTTTGTTTTCAGTAACATTTTTTTCATTCTTATTTATTTTCATTTAGATACCTCTTATACATTTTATCCATTCTTGGAATATATTGTTCATCTTGTTTTATTCTGTGTTAGCTTTATTTATTGCCTGTTTATGAGATATTTTTCTGTTATTTGCAGTATGCTCAAATTTTGCACATACTTAATTTTCGTTTAGTTCTAAATTCTTTTTTTCCTCTTCAATTGCCTCAATTAATTCTTCTTCGGTAGGTAAATGTAATTTGTATTCTGACGCAAATATAGTTTCATTATTTTCTGGTAAAGTATATTTAACAACTGTTTTATTTCTATCTGTACTTAATAATATACCAACAGTAGGATTTTCATCATTAGTTTTTATTTCCCTGTCATAATAATTAACGTACATTTGCATTTGCCCTATATCTTGATGTGTTATTTTTCCTATCTTTAAATCTATTATTACAAAGCACTTCACTAACCTATTATAGAAAACTAAATCAGGATAAAAATGATCTTCTTCTAGAGTTAATCTTACTTGATTTCCTACAAAACTAAATCCTTTACCTAGTTCTAGTAAAAATTCTTTTAAATGTTCTAATATATTCCTTTCTAGGTCACTTTCTAAATATGAAGTATTTTCTTTAATATCTAGAAATTCAAGCACGAAAGGGTCTTTTACTAAATCTTTTCCTGTTTTTAATACTTGTCCTTTCTCGGCCAGTTCTCGCACTTTTGCTTTATCTTGTGACAATATTAATCTTTCATATAATAGTGAATCTTTTTGCCTTTGTAGTTCTCTAACACTCCATCTAGAATTAATACATTCATTTAAATAGAACTTTCTTTTATTTTCCTCCTCTATCTTGATTAGTTCTAAATAATGTGACCAACTTAATTTGGCAGACACTGTCTTCCAAATTGGATACATTAAATAAAATCTTCTCATTGTTCTCAAATTTCTGGCTGAAAACCCTTTTCCAAACTCATTTGTAAGTTTTTCTGATAATTTTTGTAAAACAGCATCTCCATAGCTAGCTCGCTCATTTCCTTGCTGAATTTCCATTATAACTTTTCCTATATTCCAATATAAATTAAGCATTTCTGTATTTACTACACTATATACTCTATTTCTACTGTTGTTTATTAAATTTCTAATTTCTTCAAAAATAGGATTTATATTTTTATCAAGTAATAATAAATCATTTGTCATTTAATTTCTCCTCTCTTAAACTTATATTTTTACGAATTGGGTCACAAACTTATTTTATTCATTAAGTATTTTTTAGTGTTATTTAGGTTTATTTAGTCATTTTTCACTAAACTAAATAAAACTAAAATAGACTAAAAGTGGCTAAATAAAGCCATTTCTGATAATAATCATAATATGAGACAAAATACTCAACAGCATTTTCTGGGAAGAACTCCTTGAACTCTGAATAAAGTTGTCCTGCTAAGGTCTTATTATGTGCTAAAACGAGTGTTGGTTTTTGCACTTTTTCTATTACATTTGCCATTGTGAAAGTTTTCCCGTGAGCCTGTAACACCTAGAAGTGTCTGGAATTTTTTTCCTTCCTCTATTCCTTTTGCAAGATATTCTATTGCTTTTGGCTGGTCTCCGGGTAGGCTTATAGTCTGAATGAATTTTGAACATTTTATATTTTCTCCTTTGCATTTAGTATTTTACCATTTTTTATGCAAAAATACAAGGCATTTAAGCCTTGTATTTAATTATCATCTGTTCTAAAAATTTATATATTATAGTATTATAAAAATTTTTCATCAAATTTACATGCTCTTTTATTCTTCTATTGACTTTTTAGCTCATTTTGTTGTATAATAAGTATAGAAAGTAAGCAATCACAAAAGCGTGGTCGCCCAAATATATTGGTAACTACACATTGCCTTGTAATCGGTTTTTAAGCAATGTGTAGTTTTTTATCTTATATATCTATTAACCCATTGTATGTATATAATACATAGCAAGGCTAAATTTATTGTTATTGAAATCATTAATCCTATTGCTAGGAATGCTAAAATCTCTAACATAAAGCCTCACCCCCCTAACTCTTGATTAGATATCAAGGTCAAAGGGCAACTACACATTTGCTTATCTTACTTTCTATGATAATTATTTTACAATATTTACTTTGAAATGTCTACTTGTTTTTATAAATTTTCTTTTGGTTTTGTAATCATTAATTTATACAACGCAAAACCTTTTCACTCATACTCTCTCATTTCTTAAAAGTATTTTATACTATATATCCCTACTATAGAAAGTTTTTAATAAATTTCATGATTATAATTTTCAAGTAGTTCTTGACATTTTTTATTTTCAATCTGATGAATTTCTAAAATATCTTTCTCTTTATTTTCTAAATAATTATATATCATATCATCTCGAAATCCAATTTCTGCAACCTCTTTTCTATTAGTTGCAAAATAAATTTCTTTAATATTAGACCAAATAATTGCTGATAAGCACATAGGGCAAGGTTCACTAGTGGAATAAATAACACAATCAGTTAAATCATAAGTATTTAATCTTTTACATGCATCACGAATAGCAATTATTTCAGCATGTGCCGTTGGGTCTTTTTCTTTTAAAACTTTATTATTTCCATAGCCAATTATTTTATTATCTTTAACAACAATTGCTCCAAATGGACCACCTTCTAAATTTTTAACTCCTAATTTAGCAAGTTCTATTGCTTTATCAATATATTTTTGCATACTCAATCCTCCATTTTATTAATATATCAAATAAATTTCTTTTTTGTTTTTGATTTGTTTATAACACATAAAATAATATCTATAATACAAAGAATAATATCTAAAAATATCCCAAGCATTATACCTCCTATAATTTCTTCAATTTTTTCACCTTGTGCTAATTTTAATACCCTACATAAAAATACTGCAATAATAGGAATAACTATATAAATTAAATACTTCAAATATTTTTTCATATATACTTTCTCCTCATATAATAAAGAATTACATTTATCTCTTAATCTATTACTTTGATATTACTTTTTATCATTCCCATCCAGCAAGAATATGGAACATTACCACTTTCATTTGGCGTAAATTCTACTATGTTTTCTCCTTGATTAAGTTTTATGCTAATATCATATTGAGGAATTATTATTTCATTGTTGCATCCATTTAACTTCCCTTCTGGAACTATAATATGCCATTTTACAGGAATATCTTTTTTTACCGTTATGCTTTCATAACTACCATAGTCAACATAAGTTGTTATTTCTTGATAATCTCCAACTACTTCTGCCATATTTTCATAACTATTATCTGCAATGTTTATACTAATTCCAGACAATGCTAGTCCATTTCCGAGCATACTAATTCCTAAAACAAATATTATGATACTTGATATTTTAAGTAGTTGTTTTGCAAATTTTTTGTTTAGTTTTCCTGCAATAAGACCAAAACCAAACATTAAAGGAAATGTTCCTAATCCAAATAAAAGCATTGAAATTGCACCACCTATAAAACTACCAGTAGATAGAGCATAAATTTGCATAGCCTGTAATGGACCACATGGCATAAATCCGTTTATAAGTCCAATATAAAAAGATGATTTTCCCTTTTTGCTCTTATTTAATATATTAATAATTCCCTTTGGCATCTTAATATTAAATTTTCTTAAAATAGGAAATATACCAAGCATATTTATAGACATCACAATCATTGCTAATCCTGCAATAATTGCAACTATTCCTCTAAATACACCATTTAAAGTAATAACTGAACCTATAACTCCGTACAATTCCACCAACTATTGTATACGAAATAACTCTACCTAAATTATATGCTAAATTTGATGCCGTTATTTTCGCTCCATTTCTATTACTTACTATACTTTGTGATAAATTTATTCCTCCACACATAGCTATACAATGTACAGAAGTAAGTATTCCAACAACAAATATCATTCCATAGCTCATTGTTGATTCTATTGTAGGAAAAATGTTAAATATTTTAAGCCATCCTAAATGATTAAATATTATGTATAATGCTATTAAAATGACTAATACACATAAAGTTGTTAAGTTATTTTCTTTTTGTTCATTTTCTTTTACTATTTCGTAATCCAAATCTGTAATTTTATCTTCTATATCTTTTGGCGATAATAAATTTTTATCATAACTTACTTTTACTTCTCCATTATTATAACTCGCAGTCACATCAAAAATTCCTTCTAAACTAAGTAGTGCATTTTTAATCCTTGTCTCACACCCTGTGCAAAACATTCCCTTAACCTTAATATTAAGTTTTTCTTCCATATCTACTTTTTCCTTTTATTTAATGTTCCTCTACATTTGCAAATAAACTTTCATTATTACTTAAAAATACTTTACTAATTTGTATGCCATTTTCTATTTTTGTCACTTCACTATCTGATATAGTCATAGGATTACATCCTCCTGAACTTTGCCCTATTGTTTTTAATGAAAAAGTATTTCCACAATTTTCGCATACTAATTTGTTATTTTTCCATACAAAATATGCTTTAGGTGAGCCATTACAAACTTGGCATGTATTAAATGCAATGTCTATATTATCACTAGAATCTTTTACTGCAACTAGCTCCATTTTATTACCGTTTTCAGAAGTATATGTAATAAATGTTGGACTCTTAATGTCTAGTTTTTCTAAAAGTACTTCTACATCTCCATTTTCATTTAGGTCAGCATCTATTTTTTTG
The DNA here is from genome assembly GCA_947624725.1 of uncultured Clostridia bacterium. The sequence goes on along the minus strand of CANQLP010000027.1, from coordinate 301 downwards.
GCTGTATTACTTGTTGTTTTTTTGACCTCACTTGTAGTTTCATTTTTAGCTCCATTATCATTATTTTTAGGAATAAATACAATTACACATACTGCTATAATTACTATAGCTATTGTCGCTATTATTAAAATCTTATTTTTCATACCAAACTCTCCTTTATATTTTATTATAATCATCTAAAAAGTGATATGTCTTTTATAACCTCTCCTGCTATAATTAGACCGGCTACTGATGGAACAAATGATATGCTTCCTGGTACTTGATTTCTAATTGTACATTTTCTTTTTGTTCCAGGAGGACA
>CANQLP010000026.1 GCA_947624725.1 uncultured Clostridia bacterium | reverse complement strand
TAACCTTGCGCTAAATGAAAGATCAAAGTCTTATCTAACTAATTACCAATTAATAATAAAACTGTGGCAATATTCTTTCATCAGTAGTTAGAACTACAAGGAGAAATAAGAGTCCACAGTGTTAACATAGATAATTATACCACGCATTAACATAATTATCTATAAAGGTTTATGGGGTAACCTTTTAAAAACCTAAATATATTATACAAGGAGAAAACATATGAATTTTAATTTTAGGAATCAAGAAGAGAAGGCAAACAGAAAGAAAATCAGAAGAAATGATGTCTTTATATTATTTATTGCAATTATAGTAGTTTTAGCTGTATTTGCCTCATTTAAGATGCTATATTCCTTTATTACAGACAGATTAATTGAAATTTCACTTAACAATATGGAAGAATTATCAAAACATGATGAAAAATCAATTGTCTCAGGCATAGAACGCAGATGGCTAGAAATAGAAGGAATTGCTACAGAAATAAAATCTTCAGAATCCAAAAATATACAAGATGTACTAAAGATATTGAAATTAAAATCCCAAACATTAAGATGCTTAGAAACTGTTCTAGTTTCAGATACAGGAGAAATATATACAAACAAAAACACAATTACGCCAGATATTGAACTACTTAAACAAAATATGTCTTCAAGTAATAAATTTGTTTATAGAACAAGTCATACAATTTCCAATGTAAGTGATACGATACAATTACTTGCTGTCGGATCAAAGGTAGAAAAATTTGAAGTTGCAGGAATCAATATTGAATATATAATATGTTACTATGATATTAATACATTAATAGATGAGCTTAAAATAGATAGTTTTGATGGACAAGGCTTTAGCAGTATAATAAATATTGAAGGAGACTATATTGTATCAGTAAATCGTGAATCACATGAATCAAACATAAATGAAAGAGATAATTTCTATACGATATTAAGCAAAACTAATATTGATGATGGAATGACAATTGAAAAGATAAGAAAGAAAATAGAAAATAAGGAAAACTTTTCATTTGAATACACCTCAAATGGTGCAACAAGAATAGTAACACTATCTCCTATGGATGATATAGATTGGTATTTTGTTATGACAATACCAAGGTCAGTAATAGAAGAAAATAGTTCTAGCTTTTTAAGAATAGTCGCTGTTCTAATTATAGTAATTTTATTTGGTACAGTATCAGTTGTTTTGTTAAGCTTTAGAAACAAAAGCCAGAAAAACTTGATGGAGGTTGAAACAAGACATCGTAATGAACTAGAAGATGCACTTGACTTAGCACAGCAGGCGAATAATGCAAAAACATCATTTTTAAATAGTATGTCACATGATATTAGAACACCAATGAATGCAATAATAGGCTTTACAAAGCTTATAAAAGACCATATAGATGAAAAAGAAAAAGTATTAGATTATCAAGAAAAAATTACAGAAGCTTCAGGTCACTTACTTTCACTAATAAATGATATTCTTGATATGAGCAGAATTGAATCAGGTAGAGTAAATATTGAAGAAAATCTAGAAAGTCTTAGAGAAATAATGCAAGGAATAGATGATATTGTTCAAGCAGATGTAGAAAATAAAAATCTAGACTTTTTAATAGAAATGATTAATGTAGTAGATGTAAAAGTTTATTGTGATAAACTTAGAATCAATCAAATACTATTAAATCTAATATCAAATGCTATAAAATTTACTCCAGATGGGGGAAAGATAACAGTAACAGTTACTGAAAAATCAATCTCGAAAAATGGATATGGTAAATATGAATTTAGAGTAAAAGATACAGGAATAGGAATGAGTCCTGAATTTATGAAAGTAATATTTGAACCATTTACAAGAGAGCGTACATCTACAGTTAGTGGTATTCAAGGAACTGGACTTGGTATGTCTATTGCAAAAAGTATAGTAGACATGATGGCGGGAACAATAGAAGTTAAGAGCAAACAAAATGAAGGAACAGAATTTATAGTTACTTTAGAGTTAAAGTTAGATGAAGAAAGAGGAGATATACCAGAAGTAGAAAATAATGTAGAACTAGAGCCACAAGAAAAATTCAAAGGCAAAAGAATTTTACTTGTTGAAGATAATCCGATGAATAGAGAAATTTCAACTGAATATTTGCAAGACTTTGGATTTATTGTAGAAAGTGCAGAGAACCGGAAAAGTTGCATGTGATATTCTAGAAAAATCTAAAGAAGGATATTTCGATTTAGTTTTAATGGATATTCAAATGCCAGTTATGGATGGTCATGAAGCAACAAGAAAAATAAGAGCATCAGAGAATCCAGCAATTTCCAATATTCCTATTATTGCGATGACAGCAAATGCATTTGAAGAAGATAAAAAAGCTGCAAAGGAAGCGGGAATGAATGGACATTTAGCAAAGCCAATTGAAATACCAGAACTTATAAAAGCATTGAATCAAATATTTAAGTAATCACAAAATAAAAGCCTTCTGAATATATATTAAATTATAATATATAAAGGAGGCTTTTTTATGTATAATAGTTACGAGGAATATATGCAAAATGTTTTAGGAATGAATATTCCAAATACATATATGGGAACAGGGGCAAGTTATTGCTATGAACCACGATATAACGAAGTAAATATGCAAGAAGTAAATAATATGTATCCTGAAATTTATGGAATAGTTTATCCGATGATTCAAAAGGCATGTAGCAAAATAAGAATAGGGCAAATAAATGAAAATAAAGTAAATGAAATGGTAGATGAAATATATAATAATATAGAGCCAGGTGATGATGTAATCGAAACAAGGGAAAATCAAAGTACAAACAGAAATGGAGATGTAAAAAATCCAAGGGCGAAAGAGGAAAGAAGAGTAAACAAAAATTACACATTGAGGGATTTGATAAAGATACTTATTTTAAGAGAACTTTTCCAAGGTGGAGGAAATAATGGAAGCTGGGGAGGACCAAGACCAGGAATGCCAGGTGGACCTGGAGGCTATGGAAGACCTCCTATGATGAATCCAGGATATTTTGGAATGTAGAAAATTTAAATAGCAAAAAATCACATGGGAAGATTTCTCATGTGATTTTAGTATATTTAATCTTTAATTTCCTCAAAACGATATTTTTGTTTCACATCTGGATATTTTTCATGGTCAACTTCTGATAAAAACATATCAAGAGGTCTTGCATAAATACCATCTTTGTGATCAGGGTTACAATTAGTACCTTCACCTGAACAAACATAAATTACTAAATCTTCTCCAGTTTCACTATGCTTTGCAGTAGTTATAACAAAAGCTTTAAATCCTTTGAAATGTCTATATACAGTGTTTGGCTTAATTTCTCTCATCTTCAAACTCCTCCTTAAAATTATTAAATCAATTATATCATAAAAATTTAAAAATAGGAAATATATAAAAAATGTTGACAAAGTAATACTATATATGATACTATAATAAAAGGGGGCATAATTTACATATTAGGAGTGATAATTTATGTCAGACATTGAAAAAATAATATTAAAAATGAAGCAACAACCAAACGGAATAAGATTTCAAGAAATTTCAAAAGTTTTAGAATATAATGGATATAATATGAAAGTAAGAAAACGGTACTTCACATAGACAGTTTATAAATAGTAAAGGAGATGTTATAACAATAAAAGAGGATAATCCATTAAAGGCAGTCTATGTTAAAGATGTACTTAAAAGAATAGGAGAACAAAATTAATAGATTTTAGGAGGTAAATTCTTATGAAAGAAGTAGAAAAATATTTAAAATTACCATATAATTTTATAATTCAACCAATAAAAGATGAGAGTGGAGAGTATTTTTATGCACATGTCTTAGAACTTGATGGTTGCCAAAGTACAGGAGAAACATTTGAGGAAGCTTATGAGAATTTAAAAGATGCAATGGAAGGATGGATAGAAACAAAATTAGAAGCAGGTTTTGAAATTCCACTTCCAATTAAATATAATGAATATAGTGGTAAATTTGTAATAAGAATGCCAAAATCATTGCATTACAGATTATCTGTTGAAGCTGAAGAGGAAGGTGTTTCTTTAAATCAATATGCGTTGTATAAATTAAGTAAATAGCACCATATAGAAAAATCATAGATTATATACTTGTATTTTTTGCCTATTCGTTATATAATAAAAACATTATAAAGACTTAGGGAGGGTTAATTATGGAAGTTACGAGAGAAGAATTACTCCATATTGCAAAACTTGCAAACTTAAATTTAAAAGAAGAAGAAATAGATAAGTATTTAGAAAATTTAACAGGTATTTTAAATTTTGCAAATACAGTAAATAAAGCACCAGTAGACGATTTAAAAGAAACTATAGGTGCAAATACAAATTATAATGTTTTTAGAAAAGATGAAGTAGTAGAATTTAAAGATAAAGATTTACTTCTTCAAAATGCACCAGAGGAAGAGCAGAATATGTTCAAAATCCCAAAGGTAATATAAATTCAAACAATAAACTTCGCACTACTGTGTCATGCGTCGGATAACTATTCTTCGACAGGCAGAAAGCCTAGTCTGCGGATAGTTACCTAGCATTCCTTGTATTGCTTGTTTCTTGTTTGAATTTAACAAATTAATGTAAATAGCGATGCAATACTCAATTTGAAAGGAGAAAAGTAAATGGATATCACAGAACTTACTGTACATGAATTGAAAGAAAAGCTTGGAAGAAAAGAACTTACATCAGAAGAAATCACAAAAGCATATATAGATAGAATAAATAGTAAAGAAAAAGATGTTGCAGCCTTTGTAACTCTTACAACAGATACAGCTTTAGAAAAAGCAAAGAAAATAGATGAAGAAAAAAGTAAGGGGAAAAAATTTGGAGAATTTGCAGGAATCCCAATAGGAATTAAGGATAATATGTGCACAAAAGGAGTAAAGACAACATGTAGCTCTAAAATGCTTGAAAACTTTGTATCTCCATATGATGGAACAGTTGTAGATAAAGTTATAAATCAAGAAAACATGGTATCACTTGGAAAACTTAATATGGACGAGTTTGCCATGGGAAGTTCTACAGAAACTTCATATTTTAAGAAAACAAAAAACCCATGGGATTTATCAAGAGTTCCAGGAGGCTCATCAGGAGGATCAGCTGCAGCTGTTGCAGCAAATATGGTTCCATGGGCACTTGGTTCAGATACAGGAGGAAGTATAAGACAACCTGCATCACTTTGCCGGAGTTGTTGGGCTAAAACCAACATATGGTCTAGTTTCAAGATATGGTCTAGTTGCATTCGCATCTTCACTTGACCAAATAGGACCTATCACAAAAGATGTAGAAGATGCAGCTATGCTTTTAAATATAATTTCAGGTCATGATGAAAAAGATACAACATCAGTAGATATTCCAAAAAAGGATTATACAAAGAACTTAAAGAATGATATTAAGGGAATGAAAATAGGAGTTCCAAAAGAATTTTTTGGAGACGGAATTGATAAGGAAGTAAAAGAACAGTTAGAAAAAGCAATAGATATATATAAAGAACTTGGCGCAGAAATAGAAGAGATAACACTTGATGTTGCAGAATATGCACTTGCTGCATATTACATTATTGCATGTGCAGAAGCAAGTTCAAACCTTGGAAGATTTGATGGAATAAGATATGGTTATAGAACTAAAAACTTTACAAATTTAAAAGAATTATTCAGAAATTCTAGAAGTGAAGGATTTGGAGCAGAAGTAAAAAGAAGAATAATACTTGGAACATATGTATTAAGTTCAGGCTATTATGATGCATATTATAAAAAAGCACAAAAAGTAAGAACATTAGTACAAAATGAGTTTTCAAAAAATTTACAAAAATATGATGTTTTACTTATACCAACATCTCCAATAGTAGCCTTTAAATTTGGAGAAAAGTCAGAAGATCCTCTTTCAATGTATTTAGCAGATATTTGTACAGTATCTGTAAATATTGCAGGATTACCTCGGAATATCTATTCCATGTGGAGTAAATAAAGATGGTATGCCAGTTGGAATGCAACTTATTGGAAATTATTTTGAAGAAGATAAACTTTTAAATGTGGCATATAAGTTTGAAGAAAAATTTAAGTTTAGAGAGAATTACAAACCTGCATTTAAAGGAGGTAATGAGTAATGGCAAGAGAAGATTATGAAACAGTCATAGGACTTGAAGTGCATGCAGAATTATCTACGAAAACAAAAATATTTTGCTCATGTGAAACAGAATTTGGAGGAAAGCCAAACACACATTGTTGTCCTGTATGTATGGCAATGCCAGGAGCATTACCTGTTTTAAATGAAAAAGTTGTAGAATATGCAGTAAAAGCAGGACTAGCTACAAATTGTGAAATATCAAGAGATAGTAAAAATGATAGAAAAAACTATTTTTATCCAGACCTTCCAAAATCATATCAAATTTCTCAATTTGACAAACCACTTTGTGAAAGAGGATATGTAGAAATCGAAACAAAGGAAGGAACAAAGAAAATCAGACTTACAAGAATTCATATAGAAGAAGATGCAGGGAAACTAAATCATGATGATTATGGAAGAGGAAGCCTTGTTGACTTAAATAGAGCAGGAGTACCATTAATTGAGATTGTATCAGAACCTGATATTCGTTCAGTGGAAGAAGCAGACATTTACTTAAAAAAATTAAAATCAATTCTTCAATATATAGAAGTTTCAGACTGCAAAATGCAAGAAGGTTCTTTAAGAGCAGATGTAAATATTTCTATAAGAAAAAAAGGCGAAAAAGAATATGGTACAAGAACAGAAATGAAAAATATGAACTCTTTTAAATCAATTACAAGAGCCTTAGAATATGAAATCGAAAGACAAATTGATGTAGTAGAAAATGGTGGAAAAATAGAGCAAGAGACATTAAGATGGGATGAAGTATCAGGTAAAACATTCCCAATGAGAGACAAAGAGGATGCACAAGATTATAGATATTTTCCAGATCCAGATTTAGCATTAATAAAATTATCTGATGAATATATAGAAAATATTAAAAAGAATTTGCCAGAGCTTCCAGAAAGCAGAAAAGAAAGATACTTAAATGATTATAAACTTACAGAAAAAGAAGCAAATGCATTAACTGCATCAAAATATTTATCAGACTTTTTCGAAAAAGCAACTAAAATTTGCAATAATCCAAAAGCTGTATGCAATTGGCTTTTATCAGATATTGCAAGAATACTTAATGAAAACGAGTTAGAACCAGATGAGATACCATTTACATCTGAAGATTTAGCCGAACTAATTTCACTTATAGAAAAAGGAACAATAAGTAGTAAAATTGCAAAAGATGTACTAGAGAAGATGTTTGAAAGTCCAGAAAAGCCTTCAAAAATAATAGAAAAAAATGGCTGGGTACAAATTTCTGATGAAAGTGCAATAATGGAAGTTGTTAAAAAGATAATAGAAGCAAATCCACAATCTGTTTCAGATTTTAAAGGTGGAAAGGAAAAAGCTTTAGGATTTTTAGTAGGTCAAGCAATGAAAGAAACAAAGGGAAAAGCAAATCCACAAATGTTAAATAAAATGTTTAAAGATGAAATGTCAAAATAAGCGATAGCAATGCATAAAAAACAAAACAATGCAAATAATAAAAAAATGAATACTAAAAATTTGAAAAAAATAATAATTGGAATATTAGCTGGAACAATCACAGGTTTATTTGGTGCAGGAGGACGGGATGATATTAGTTCCAGCTTTTACTTATATCTTAAAACTTGATGAAAAAACTGCAAGAGCAACTTCGGTATTTTGTATACTACCAATGGTTTGTGTATCTGGGATATTTTATCTCAAAGCCTCATACATCGATTTTAAGGAAAGTATTTTGTGTGCTATCCGGAGGAATTATTGGAGGATTTTTTGGTGCAAAACTTCTTCAAAAACTCTCAAATAAATATTTACAAATAATATTTATAATATTCTTAATTTACATGGGCATAAAATTAGTATTTTTTAATTAAAAGGAGAAAAAATGGCAAATATATTAATAGGCGTTGTATCAGGAATTATATCAGGTATGGGAATGGGAGGAGGAGCAATACTTATTTTGTTTCTTTCCGTTTTTTTAGGCAAAGAGCAACACACAGCACAAGGTGCAAATCTAATATTTTTTATACCAACAGCTATCACATCTATAATTACTAATATCAAACAAAAATTAATAGACTGGAAAGTTGGAATAATTATTGCAATTTCTGGAAGTATTGGGGCAATAGTTGGAGCGACTATTTCTATGAAATTAAACACAAATGATTTAAAAATATACTTTGGTATTTTTTTGTTAATTATTGCAGGAATTGAAATATTTTCATTTTTTAAAAAACCAAAATTAAATTAGTATAGTTTTTTCTTAAAAAGTAATAATACTACTATATTGATATTTAAGATAAAGTTAGGAGGAAAAAACTATGAAATTTGTAAAAGGTATGGTTATCGGAGCTATGGCAGGAGCAGGAGCTATAATGATGTACATGGAAACTACAAATAAAACAAAAAAGACATTAATGAAAAAAGGAAAACAAATGGCAAGGAAAATGGGAATAATGTAGATTCACAATTTAAAATATATAAGCATAGACTAATGTATCAAGAAATTTTAAGGAGAAATTAAAGATGATTTTGGATATTATACTTGATGCGTTAGTCTATATTCTTGCAATTTATGGCCTCATAGAAATCATAAAAACTATATATTACATAATGAAATTTACAAATCTGAATGAAGATGGAATTTATATAATAATTGGAGTGAAAAATCAAGAAAAAAATATAGAAGGAATAGTGCGTTCTATCTTATTTAAAATTATGTATGGAAAAGAAGAAAAAATAAAAAAGGTAATACTTGCAGATTTAGACTCCACAGATAAGACAGCAAGAAAGCTAAAAAAGCTGAAAAAAGAAAACGATTTTTTAGAAGCTACCAACTGGAAAAAGTGTAAGGAAATAATGGATTTAGTAGATGAAAATTAGTAAAAAATATTGATAATAAAAAGTGCTTGTGCTAGAATTATATTTGTTAAGAGAACATTAAATGGAGGAACAAAAAGAATATGAATTATTATAATGAAGAAATATCGAATGTAGAAAAAACATTAAATACAAATATAAGTATGCGGATTAAAAAGCGACGAGGCAAAGCGTAGGATAGAAGAATATGGATATAATGAACTAAAAGCAAAAGAAAAACAAAGCATATTTATAAAGTTTTTAAATCAATTTAAAGACTTTATGATAATAGTATTAATAATTGCAGCTATTGTTTCAGGCTTCATAGGAATACAAGAGGGAGAAGGAATCACAGATTCTATTATAATTTTAGTTGTAGTAATTGTAAATGCAATAATAGGAGTAGTACAGGAAAATAAAGCTGAAAAATCATTAGAAGCACTTAAGAAAATGAGTGCACATGCAGCGAAGGTAATAAGAGACCGGAAGTATAAAAGTAATTCCAGCAAGGGAACTTGTAGTGGGAGACATTGTAATACTCGAAACAGGAGATTATGTTCCTGCAGATTTAAGGTTAACAACGAGCGTAAATCTAAAAATACAAGAATCAGCATTAACTCGGAGAATCACTTCCAATAGAAAAAGATATATATGCAATTACAGATGAAGAAGTAAGCCTAGGAGATAGAAAAAATATGGCATTTTCTTCTAGTATGGTAACATATGGAAGAGGCTCTGGAATTGTAACAGAAACTGGAATGAATACAGAAGTAGGAAAAATTGCAGGCATGCTAGATGCAGTTGAAGAAGAAGAAACACCACTTGCGAAAAGATTAAATAGCTTAGGAAAAACTTTAGGTATAGCATGTTTAGTAATTTGTGTAGTTATATTTTTAATAGGTATAGCATATGGAAAAAATCCAATAGATATGTTTATGACAGCAGTAAGCCTTGCAGTTGCAGCAATCCCTGAAGGCTTAGCTGCAGTATCAACAATTGTTCTTGCAATAGGTATGCAAAGAATGGCAAAGAAAAATGCAATAGTAAAGAAGCTTCCAGCAGTTGAAACTTTAGGCAGTAGCACAGTTATTTGTTCAGATAAAACAGGAACACTTACACAAAACAAAATGACAGTAGAAAAATTATTTTATAATTCAAAAACTTATGAATTGAAAGATGTAGAAAAAAGTGATTTAGTAGAAAAAATAGTTTATGCAAATATTCTTTGCAATGATACAAAAATCGGAGAAGATGGAAGCTTTACAGGCGACCCAACTGAAACTGCATTAATATCAATGGCTTTTAATATTGGATATGAAAAAAACATATTAGAAGCTAATCCAAGAGAGGGAGAAATCCCATTTGATTCTGAAAGAAAATTAATGACCACAGTTAATAAAGTAGGAGATAAATACATTGTCTATACAAAAGGTGGAGTAGATGAGCTACTTAGCAGATGTACAAGCTATGAACTAGAAGATGGAATTAAGGATAATTTAGAAGATTATAAAATGATAATTCGCGAAGAAAATGAAAGAATGGCAAAAGAAGCATTAAGAGTGCTTGCATGTGGATACAAAGTATTAGATAAAATGCCAGAAGAAAAAGAAATGGAAAGTATAGAGACAGACCTTACATTCCTTGGAATGAGTGGAATGATAGATCCACCAAGAATAGAAGTAAAACCTGCAATCGAAAAGTGTAAAAGTGCAGGAATTAAAACTGTTATGATAACAGGAGACCATAAAATCACAGCAATAGCGATTGCAAAAGAACTTGGAATACTAGAAGATGAATCAGAGGCTATAACAGGACAAGACCTAGATAAAATGACAGATGAAGAATTAATAGAAAATGTAAGACATTTTAGTGTATATGCAAGAGTTTCACCAGAGCATAAAGTTAGAATTGTAAATGCTTGGAAAGCAAATGGAGAAATAGTTGCAATGACAGGAGACCGGTGTAAATGATGCACCAGCACTTAAAACAGCAGATATCGGCTGTGCCATGGGAAAAGTTGGTACAGATGTTGCAAAAGAAGCGGCAGATGTTATCTTAACAGATGACAATTTTGCAACAATAGAACTTGCAGTAGAAGAAGGAAGGAGAATATATGACAATATAATAAAAGTAATACAATTCTTATTGTCAAGTAATGTAGGAGAAGTTGTAGTATTATTTTTAGCAAGCCTTCTTACTCCAGTATTTGCAAATTGGTTTGGAATTTCAAGCGTAGCAAATATAACTCCACTTCTTGCAATTCATATACTTTGGATAAATTTAGTTACAGATTCACTTCCAGCTTTAGCGCTTGCTGTTGATCCAGCAGAAAAAAATATTATGAATAGAAAACCTAGAAAAAATTCAGCAGGTATATTTACAAAAGGTATGGTATTTAGAGTAATATATCAAGGAATTTTAATTGGGTTAATAACACTTGCAGCATTCATGCTAGGATTAAATAATACTAAGGGAATGGCAGATGAAGAAAGAATCATGATAGCACAGACAATGGCATTTATTGTCCTTAGCCTATCTGAACTTGTACATGTATTTAATGTTAGAAATAACAAAGAATCAATATTCAAAACAGGAATATTAAGCAACAAAAAACTTTTACTTGCAATAGGAATTTCAGCACTTCTTGTTTTTGTAGTATTGTTTATTCCTGCATTAAGAGAGATATTTAGTATATCAGTACTTCCACTAGATGATATAATAGAAGTTGTTGCACTAGTGCTTTCTCCAATAGTTATAGTCGAAATATTTAAGTTATTAAAAATAAATGGAGATGAATAAGAGGAGATGACATCTAATTGAAAAAAAATAAATTAATAGATGTAGAAGTATTTGAAAAAAAGAGATTCACTAAAACTCTTATAATAATTATTATTGGAGTTTTAGTAATAGTGCTTTCATCAGTTGCAGCTATGATTCTTTTGAAGGATAAGGAAAAGGAAATTGCTCCAGATAAAAGCCAAGAAGAACAAGAAAATCAGGTGCAAGAAGATGCATCAGCATCAGAAGGAAATGCTTTAGCAGAAAATCTAGAGACTGTAGAAGAATATAATACTAAAATACCTGTTTATTCAGAAGAAGCAAAACAAAAAATGAATAACATATATGCCTCAAACGATGAAGAAAAAACAGCATATTTGACATTTGATGATGGTCCATCAAATACTGTAACACCTCAAATCTTAGAAATATTACGAAATGAAAATATAAAAGCTACATTCTTTGTATTAGGAAGTAGAGTAGAAGCTTGTCCAGAAATTGTAGAGCAAGAATATGAAGAAGGCCATTTCATAGCAAATCATGGATATTCTCATGTATATGGAAGTGTGTACGCATCTCCACAAGCAGTTTTGGATGAATATAATAGGACAGAAGAAAAAATAAGAGAAGCACTTGGAGATGGATATTCTAGTCATTTATTTAGATTCCCAGGAGGAAGTGAAGGAGGAAAATATGCTAAAGTAAAAGATGAAGCAAAAAAACTTTTAGAAGCAAATAATATAGCATATGTAAATTGGAATGCACTAACGAATGATTCAGTAGGAAAGCCTACACATGAAAGCTTAGTTGAAGACTTGAAGAAAACATCAAATGGAAAACAAAAAATAGTTGTTTTAATGCATGATACAGCAGCAAAACAAATGACAGCTGATACACTCCCACAGGTTATTTCGTATTTGAGGGAACAAGGATATATTTTTAGAAATTTTTATGATATAATGAAGTAATTCAAACAAAAATCAGCATCTTGCGTCGTTAAACTTCGGTAAATAGCTCTCGACAGGCAAAAAGCCTAGTCTCAAACTATTTACCTCGTTTGCCTAGCAATATACTAATTTTTGTCTGAATTAGAAAATATAAATATGAAAAAAGGAGGAAAATAAAATGAGCTTAGTTACGACAAAAGAAATGTTTAAAAAATCAATGGAGGAGCATTTTGCAATAGGAGCATTTAATGTAAATAACATGGAATTTATTCAGGCAATAGTTGATGCAGCAAAAGAGGAAAATTCACCTGTTATACTTCAGGCATCTTCAAGTGCAATAAAGTATGCAAGAATAAATTATTTAATGAAAATGGTGGAAGCTGCAGTTAGTGAAACCAATATTCCAATTGTTATGCATTTAGACCATGGACCAGATTTTGAAACTTGTAAGATGTGTATAGATGCAGGATTTACATCAGTCATGATTGATGGATCAAAATATAGTTTTGAAGAAAATGTAGAATTAACTAGAAAGGTTGTAGAATATGCTCATCCAAGAGGTGTTGTTGTTGAAGCAGAACTTGGAAAACTTGCAGGAATTGAAGATGAAGTAAATGTCAAAGATTCTGATGCAATGTTTACAGATCCAGACGAAGCAAAAGAATTTGTAGAAAGAACCGGATGCGATTCACTTGCAATAGCAATTGGTACAAGCCATGGTGCATATAAATTTAAAGGAGATGCAAAACTTAGATTTGATATATTAGAAAAAGTAAAAGAAAAAATACCAAATACTCCAATAGTTTTACATGGAGCATCTACTGTAATACCAGAGCTTGTTGAAACTTGCAATAAATACGGAGGAAATTTACCAGGAGCAAAAGGCGTTCCAGATGAAATGTTACATGAAGCAAGCTTAAGAGGAGTATCAAAAATTAATGTAGACACTGACTTAAGATTAGCTATGACTTCTGAAATAAGAAGAGTCTTTATAGAAGAGCCAGATGTATTTGATCCTAGAAAATACTTAATACCAGCAAGAGAAAAAGTAAAAGAAACTGTACAGCATAAGATAAGAGATGTATTTGGTTCAAGTAACAAAGCGTAATAAAAGTATAAAAAAGATGTTTTAGATAAGTTTTTTCTAAAACATCTTTTAAATTTTTTGCTTTATAGCTCTTTCAATTTTCCTTTCAGCTTCCTTTTTTGCCATATCCTGCCTTTTATCATATAGCTTTTTACCTCTTCCAATACCAAGCTCCATTTTAACAAAATTTCCTTTAAAATAAAGAGAAATAGGAATCAAAGAAAAACCTTTTTGTTGAATCATTCCGTATTAATTTATTTATTTCGCGTTTATTTAAAAGTAATTTTCTATTCCTTAAAGGATCTTTATTTTGAATATTTCCGTGCTCATAAGGACTGATATGCATATTATAGACATAAGCTTCGCCGTTTTTAATAGATACATAGCTATCTTTTAGATTAGCTTTGCCGGTTTCTAATAGACTTAATTTCTGTTCCAGTAAGTACAATTCCGTGCTTCTAGTGTATCTATTATTTCATAGTTATGTCTTGCTGTAGGATTCTTACTAATAGCTTCTCCCATAACACATAAAATTCCTTTCTAAATACTTAATTTACATATATATTATAATATAAAAAGCTCGCTATGTAAAGAAAAAAATAGGGGCGACTTTTGAATATCGCCCCAAAAAATTAATGTTTATCTGTATTATTAAATTGAGCTCCATAGTACCAAGTAAGTGCAACTATTGCGATTCCAAGTATTGCAAATATTATCCATAATGTAGTATTAAAAGTAGATCTTGCAGAATTAATGCTACTATCAGCTGATGTTCTAGAAGCTGTATAGTCACCGTGAGAACTACTCATTCTATTTTGAGTATCATCACCATTCTCACCATTCATCATACCTTCTGTGTCTTTTGCTGCATCGTTTTCATCACCCTTAGCATCATTCATCATATTTTGCATACCATCTTTTGCGCGTCCCATTGCATCTCCTGCATCACTTGCTATATTTTGAATTCCACCTTTAATATTATTTAATGTATTTCCAGCTCCATCCATAATATTTGATGCAAATATTGGAGATGCTATTATACAGATTAGAGAAAAAATTAATGCTGTAATAAAAAATTTTTTAGACATTTTTATTTGTTTCCTTTCATCAAAATTATCATAATAAATTTATGAAACTAATATTATTTTGCAAAAAACATCAAAAAATATGTATAAAAAAAAACACTAAAATGGAAAGGATTTCATTTTAGTGCAAAAATATAAATTTTTCAAATTAATGCATACGAATTAATATAGCAATTCCAAGTAATATTAGAAGAATACCGATAACAATTAGTATTATATTTACGATTGTTGGTAATTCTAAACTTGATGAACTAAGTGCAGCTGTTGTTCCAACAGGAATTTGAGTATGTGAAGCTTCATTTGTTGTTGTTGTCGTGGTATTAGTTGTTGAAGCAACATTTTGAGAAGAACCATAAACTGTATCATCTCCAGCTTCATTTGCTTCTAAATCCATATCAATACCTGAAGCACAAACAACAGATATATTTGCTAAAAATACAAAAGCTAGTAATAAAGGTAAGATTTTTAAAAGTTTGCCCATTTAATAAAACCTCCATTCATGCGATTTATAAAAATATTTTATAGTATTTTAAAACTATTGTCAATAAAAAAAGAAAAAATGACAACAGTTGATAAAATTATATAATTTGCAAAAATCTGTAAAATCTGTTATAATATATTTATGCTTTATGTATACTTCATACAAAGCAAGCCAAGTAATTGAATCCTACAAATTGTGAGATTTAATTATTTGGAAAATTCTGTTTCAAAAAAACATACAGGAGGAAAAAAATGCAAACAGAAGAAATCATCCAAGCAGCAAGCCCAAAGGAGCTTTTTGAAGGTTATTTAAACCTTTTAAAAAAGCACGAATGCGACAAGTATGATGACACCAACTTAGTAGTCATAAGTGGTGTTATCGAAAGAGACTTTGTCTTGTGTTACAGAAAAGGCAAGGAAAATTTCTACGGTACGGAGATATCGGTGTACCGGGATAGTGGCATCTTAGACACAATCCATATTGTTGTGTCTGAATGCATGCTGAAGAATACTCATCAAGGAGGAAAATATGCTGAAATATTTGGTGTATTTAACTCCAGCAATGTACGGAAGCATTTGATTTTAAGAGTGCTTGCGTATGGGATTGAGTTCTACGATTTAAGATCGAGAAACCGAAACGAAATATATCTTTCGGGGAATATCTGCAAGCCACCTACATACAGGACGACTCCTTTTGGGAGAACGATATCAGATGTGATGATTGCCGTGCATCGGAAAAATGGGGAGAGCGATTATATCCCTTGCATTGCGTGGTCGAGGAATGCTCTGACCTTGAGCAATGCTAAAGTCGGGCAGAAGGTTTCTATTTATGGAAGGATACAGAGTAGGGAATATACTAAGTATGTCGAAAGAAATGGTGCAGTAGAGCAGCGAATTGCCTACGAAGTTTCCATAAGTACGATGAACTTCTTATAACTCATGGAACAGAATTATAATGAGCGAAGGGGAATTTATCCTCTTCGTTCATTTTATATAATTTTTCCACAGGCAATTTTAGTTCCAGAATTTCCACTTGGTTGGGTAGTAAAGTCATCAGGTAAATCGTGAATAATAATTACTTTTCCTAAAATGTCTTTTATTTTAAATTTATTTATTAAAACACTCATATAAGCATAACCGTTATTTTCAATCAATGGTGGTAAATCTCCTATATGAAAAGGATGAGGACAATTTTTTGTATTTAAGTGAGATTTAGCATTTGAAAATTCATCATCACTATTTCCAGTACAAGAAGAACCTTCATGAATATGGAAACCAAAAAATCTACCTTTACATTTATCATTAGACTGTGGTAAATTATTAATTTTAGCAGTTAACAGTATGCCATTTTTAGTTTCTTTAAAAGTAACTATACCATCTATTTTAGGATATTTTCTCCCACCTGTTATATGCGCCTTTGCATTATTAAAAATACTTATAAACATTAAAAACACCTCTTAATATTATATTCAATAAATTGTGTTATGAGTCTTCTTCAAAATAAACAATTACTTGAAAATGAATTGCAATCGATTACATATGGCTATATAAAAAGTTTGTTTTTGTCGCTTCTAAGAAAAATGTCAAAAATTGTTATTGACAATTGAAAAAGGAATATGTATAATAAAAATAAGTTTGAAGAAAATAAATTCAAATAAATAAAATTCGAATAAGAAACGAGTAATGTTAATTATTCGAATATAAAAGGAAAACCAAAACCATGAAAAGAATAGTAACAATCGCTGAAACCCTTGCAGCTGTACACACACACACACACACACACACACACAGGTAGTTTAGGGGATAATTTAAGATACAAAAATTTGAATAAGACACATGAAATTTGTGGGTTATTTTTGATATGCAAAAATAGCACATGAAATTTATCATGTGTCTTTTTGGCGTCTCCTTGTATTTGGAAGAAAGAATAAGAGATTTTATTTTGTTTGGTTTGTTTTCTCTTATAATTTCTTCCAAATATAAGGAGATGAGGAAAGGAGAGAAAAAATAAGATATTAATTTTAAAAAAATAAATAAAAAGCTGAAGTAATCAAAAGAATTTTTTAATTACTTTGGATACAAAGGAGGAGGAAAGGATAAAATGAAAAAAGGAAAACCAAACCAGGAAATCCTAAAGAAAGGAGAAGACCGGAATCACTCTAGTATCACTAATAATAGTCATCATAGTATTAATCATATTGACAGCAATAGGAGTAAAAGGCCTAATGGGAGATGG
>CANQLP010000025.1 GCA_947624725.1 uncultured Clostridia bacterium | reverse complement strand
AGCAACCGGCTCATAACCGGTAGGTCCAAGGTTCGAGCCCTTGAAGGAGCACCAAGTAAAGTAAGAAATGTATTGTTTCTTACTTTTTTGTTTACTTTGATCTAAAAGCACAAAATCTGTAAATTGACAAAAACAATAAATCATTATATAATAAAAAGTATGTAATAAGCATAAAGAGTCAAAATATTATTTTATTTTGAAAGAAGGAGGGTAGAGTTTTATTTAAGTAAAAAATATTATAAAATTGCGCTTAAGGAGGTGCAAATTAAATTATGTCACCAGAGGAGTTTTATTATAGGCAGAAATTAAAGAGATGGTTTCCACTAGTTTATGATGAAGAATATAGAAAGTGCTTAGATGTGATAAATGCAACAGTTCCTCCTCAGCCTGAGAGTGATCCTCATCATTTTACTGATTATCTTGGCTGTATACACGACATTAGTTTGGATGGTGTTGAAAGAATTAAAACTCGGTATGGCAGGATAGGCATAAAAACTGGAAATTACCTTGAAGTTCGCAAAAATGGGAAGAGTATTCTATTTTTGAGAGAAGATAAGGCAGAACCCAAATATCTATCAAGTGGAGTTACTCTTGATAGATCGAGTGTTTGGACACAGCAACTTCCAAAAGATTCGGACAAAGTCCCAACAGTGTATAAATGGTATGGAAATTGCTTGTATAAAGATGGCAATCGAATGTTTTCTGGAATAATGAGTATTTCAACAGCTGAGCACTATATTATTGAAGATTAGGTGGTAATTTTGTAATATTAGAACTAAGTAAAACATATAACTGATTTGTTGAAAGCTAAAAAATGCTAACAAGTAAAAAAGAGCTATAGTAAGTTGAAGTGAAATTTCAGTTCATTTCAAAACACATAGCTCTTTTTTAAAAAAAGTGTAAAAGCATATATACTTTTGCACTATATAGGAGAATAATATGAATTATAGAATTAGTAATGGTTCTGTTTCATACGGAGCAGATACAATTTTAGAGGAAATAGATTTTGAAATAAAAGATAAAGAAAAAATTGCAATTGTGGGTAGAAATGGAAGTGGAAAAACCACTTTACTAAAAGCTTTGATAGATAATGAAATGCTTTCAGAAGGCATTGGCGAAGAAAAATTTAATGTCTACAAAGAAGGCATAAGGGAAATAGGATATCTTAAACAAATTGATTTTGAAGATGAAAGTAAAACTTTATTAGATGAAGTATTAAAAGTGTATAGTGAAATTATTAGTATAGAAAAGAAAATCGAAAAATTAGTTGTAGATATGCAAAATAATCCTTGCGAAAAATACAGTAAAGAATATTCAAATCTGCTTGATAGATACGAAATGCTAGATGGGTACACATATAAAAAAGAATATGAAACAGCAATTAGCAAATTTGGATTTACAGCAGAAGATAAAAATAAGAAAATAAGTGAATTTTCAGGAGGGCAAAGAACCAAAATTGCTTTTATAAAGCTACTTTTAAGTAAGCCTGACATATTATTCCTAGATGAACCTACGAACCATTTAGATATAACTACTATCGAATGGCTTGAGGGCTACTTAAAAGATTATCCAAAAGCAGTTGTAATTGTTTCACATGATAGAATGTTTCTAAATAAAATTGTAAATAAGATTTATGAGATTGAATATGGTAGAACTGTAGAATATAGTGGAAATTATGAATTTTTTGAAAAACAAAAAAGAATAAATTATGAGAAGCAATTAAAAGATTTTGAATTTCAGCAAAAAGAGATTAAAAGATTAAATGATATAGCAGATAGGTTTAGATATAAGCCAACAAAGGCCAAAATGGCAATGTCAAAGTTAAAACAAATAGAAAGAATGGTAAAGGTAGAAGAACCGAATAAATATGATTTAAAATCATTTAAAACAAATTTTGAAATTAATATACAAAGTGGAAATGATGTTTTATCAGTAAAAGATTTAGAAATAGGCTACAATGAACCTTTGGCAAAATGCTCATTTAATATGTACAAAGGTCAGAAGTTAGGAATAATAGGTGGAAATGGAACGGGAAAATCTACATTGTTAAAAACTTTAGTTGGAGAGATAAAGCAAATCAGTGGAAGTTTTACATTTGGGCATAATGTGGAACTTGGATATTTTGATCAACAAATGCTTGGATTGGACCCAGAAAAAACAGTATTTGAAGAATTTTCTGATGAATTTCCAAAACTAACAGTTACAGAAGTAAGAAGTTCGCTTGCAGCATTTATGTTTACAGGAGATGATGTCTTTAAAAAAGTAAAAATGCTTTCAGGAGGAGAAAAAGTAAGACTTTCTATTAGTAAGATTTTGAAAAAAGGTCCAAATCTTTTAATACTAGATGAGCCTACAAATCATATGGACATTATAGGAAAAGAATCTTTAGAAGATATGTTAAAAGAATATAAAGGTACGGTTATATTTGTATCACATGATAGATTTTTTGTAAATAAAATTGCAGATTCAATATTAAGCTTTGAAAATGGAGAAACTAGGTTTTATCCATATGGTTATGAATATTATTTAGAAAAAAGAAAAGAAGTAACTACGAGTAAGCAAGTAGAAGAAAAAAACGAAAAAAATAAAAAACAGGTATATGTAAATCCATTAAAAGATAAGGATAAGTTAGAAAGAAGGATAAGAAAGGTAGAGGATGAAATATCTAAAAGAGAAGAAGAAATTTCTAAAATGCAAGAAGAACTTTCAAAAGAAGAAGTATTTTCAGATTATATAAAAGTTGGAGAAATACAAGAAAAAATAGATTGCTTAAATAAAGAGATAGAAGACTTTATGCTTTCTTGGGAAGAATATCAAGAAGAAGTAGAGAAGATAAGAAAACAAATATAGAAGTTATAAGGAATATTAGAATATAGGAGAATAACTTGAAAATGGTATGTAAATGCTGTATAATATATATATAAGGTATTGTAGGTGGAGAATACAATACTTGCAAAGGGCGTAAAAAACTAAAGTAAAAACTAAAAAGGTGGACTTAAAGTATGAGAGGGTTAATAGAAGCAGCAGAGCTTTTACGCGTATTAGAATGGATTCTGATAAGCATGCTTGTAATTCTTGTATTTTATTTAGACATACAAAGAAGCTGGAAGCATGAACGGTTAGTAGATAAGAGCTTTATATTTATCTACATTCGATTAATACTGTCAGCAGTGTGCTTAACCATTGCAAATTATGTAAGTAACCCGTTCACTTTTATGTTTTTTGTTATAATTGGAGTTTTTCCAATTATAACTTTGGGCAAAAAGCTGATGAAGCTTTTGGAAGAAGAAGAAAAAAAGAAATAAAAACAAGATACACATTTTCTCCAGATGTGTATTTTGTTTTTTTAAATTATTTCAAAATAAATGTAGACTTTTGAAGAAAAATAATATACAATATAGGGAGGAAAAAAGGCTAAATGAAAAAGGAGGCAATTGTAGTATGCTAATAGAAAGAATAGTATTTACTATTGTAGCATTATACTTATTAATTTTTAACGCATTTAGGCTTATAAAAAGAGTAGATAAAGTGCATATCTTTATTTTGATTTTGCAAGGAATAGGTCTTATACTAGAATTAATAGAGATAATAGGAATAATAAATTATAATATAATTATAAAGTTGGTTTTATATTTAATATCAATTGTAATTCCAATATTAGTTATATTTGTAGAGCGTAAGGGAAGAAATGCTTCAGAAATTGTATATATTGCTATGGCGAAATTTTATAAAATAATTGGCAATAGCAAAAAAAGTAAAGAAATATGGCTTATGATAGCAGATAAATTCTCAGAAAGTTATATAGCACATAGAACTTTAGCACAGATCTATGAAAAAGAAGGTGGAATGAGAAAAGCAATAGATGAATATGTTAAGACATTAGACTTAAATAAAAAAGATTATGATTCATATTACAGAATTTCCTTCCTTTTAAATGAACTTGGCAAAAAAGAAGATGCAGCAACAATGCTTAACAATCTAATTGCTAAAAAGCCTGATTATATAGATGCAAGTATGTTGCTTCGGAGATATCTTGGCATCTCAAGAAATGTATAAAGAAGCATTAAATGTATATATGAATGGACTTAAGTTTTCACCAAATAATTATGATTTATATTATAATATGGGTATTGTATATACTATGCTTAATGATTTTGAAAATGCAAAAATATGCTACGAAAAGGCTGCAACAATTAATAGTTTGATGTATCATGCATATTATTCATTAGGGCAAATAAACTTAATAGAAATGGATTTAGATGAAGCAGAAAAATATTTTACAAAGTGTCTAGATAATAAAGAGCAAGAGGCAGATAGCTATTATGAACTAGGAAAGATTTATATGTTCAGAGGAAATCATGATATGGCTGTAAAATATGTAAATTTAGCAATAGAATTAGACAATGGCTTCATAAAAATTGCAAACCAAGAGCCACTATTTATACCAGTAAAGAGCAAATTTAATATGCCAATTATTGATGAAGAAGATATAAGCGAAAGAAAAACTACTCTTTCAGAGAAGGAAAAGAAGGCAAAAGAGCATTTGGATAAAACATATAATGTAGTTGGAAAACTAAATTTACACAAATTATCTCCAAATGATAAAGAAATGGGAATTTTTCACGAAAGAGAAGAAAGATAAATTTTAGGAGGAAAAAAATGACAATTTTACAAGCGATTATTTTAGGAGTTGTTCAAGGACTAACTGAACTTTTACCAATTTCAAGTTCAGCACATTTATATCTTATACCTTGGATTTTTGAGTGGACTAAAGTTCCAGAATTTAATGTAGCATTTGAAAGCTTTGATGTTGCACTTCATGCAGGAACACTTTTAGCAATAGTAATATTCTTCTTTAAAGATTGGATAAAACTTATTGTAGGTGGATTTAATAGAGTATTCAAAAAAGAAAAAACATTTGAAGGGAAAATGTTTTGGTATTTAGTTATTGCAACAATACCAGGAGGAGCTATTGGATTTTTATTAGATACATTTTTAGAGGATGCATTAACTCAGCCTTTAATAATAGGCATAGCTCTAATAGTTATGGGAATTGTTCTTTATTTAGTAGATAAATTTGCAAAGTCTAATACAAAATATGAAGATATGACATTTAAACAGACATTTTTAATAGGACTTTCACAAAGTTTAGCATTTATTCCAGGAGTTTCACGCTCAGGAGTTACTATGACAACTCGGTAGATTACTTGGAATAGATCGCGAGTCAGTTGCGAAATATTCGTTTTTACTTTCGACCCCAATTGTTGCAGGTGCAACACTTTATAAATTAAAAGATTTTGTAATAGGTATTCCTTTCTTTATAGGAGTTGCAGTAAGCTTTATTGTAGGAATATTTGTTATAAAGTTTTTGTTAGAATTTTTGAAAAAAGGAAGCTTTAAAGGATTTGCAATATATAGAGTAATAATTGGAGTAGCAGTTATTGCATTATTTATTATAAGAAGTATTTAATTAATTTATTTTAGGAGGTAAAAGTTATGGAACCAATCAAAATTGAACATCCACTATTAGAACACAAACTTGCAATCTTAAGAGACAAAAAAACAGGAACAAAAGAATTTAGAGAGTTAATTTCAGAGATAACATTATTTTTATGCTATGAGGCAATGAAGGATGCAAAGCTTCATGAAGTAGAAGTAGAAACACCAATAAAAACTACAAAAGCAAAAATGATAGATGAGAATAATTACATATTTGTACCAATTCTAAGAGCAGGAACAGGTATGATAGATGGTATAGTGAAAATGATACCAAATGCAAAGATTGGACATATTGGACTTTATAGAGATGAGGTTACGGTTAAACCTGTTAGATATTATTATAAAATGCCAGAGGGAATAGAGAGAAAAGAAGTTATAGTAATAGATCCTATGCTTGCAACAGGTGGCTCTGGAATAGATGCAATTACACTTTTGAAAGAAGATGGAGCAAAACATATTAAATTTTTAAGTATAATTGCAGCACCTGAAGGATTGAAGAAAATGCAAGAGGCTCATCCTGATGTACAGATATATTGTACAGCAATTGATGAGGGCTTAAATGAAGCAAGCTATATTGTACCAGGTCTTGGAGATGCAGGAGACAGAATATTTGGAACTAAATAAATTTATTTTGGAGGATAAATATTTTGAAAATAACTGATATAAATGAATTGAAGGAAAAAGCAAGAGATATAAGGATTGGAATTATAGAGGCTGTTCATGGGGCAAAATCAGGACATCCTCGGAGGATCTCTTTCATGTGCAGATATTTTGGCAGTTCTATATTTTAATCAAATGAACATAGATCCGGCAAAAAGTAAAGATAATGCAAGAGATAGATTTGTTTTATCAAAGGGACACGCAGCTCCTGCCTTATATAGCACACTTGCAAATCGTGGATATTTTAATACAGAAGAACTTTGCAATTTAAGACATTTGGATAGTAATTTGTCTGGACATCCAGACATGAATAAAGTTCCAGGAGTAGATGCAAGTACAGGTTCTTTAGGACAAGGACTTTCAATTGCAAATGGAATGGCATTAAGCTCAAAATTAGATAGTAATGGAATAAGAGTATATTGCCTTCTTGGAGACCGGAGAAATAGAAGAAGGACAAGTTTGGGAAGCTGCAATGACAGCAAGCCATTACAAATTAGATAATTTATGTGTTATTGTAGATAACAATAATTTGCAAATAGATGGCGAAGTAGGAAAAGTTATGAATCCTTATCCAATTGATGAAAAATTTAGGAGCTTTGGATTCTTTACTTTAAATATTGATGGACATGATATTAAGCAAATAATAGAAGCTTTTAATGTAGCTAAAAAGATGAAGGGAAAACCAACAGCAATCATAGCTAAGACTGTAAAAGGCAAAGGTGTATCATTTATGGAAAACGAAGTTCGGATGGCATGGAAAAGCACCAGATGATGAGCAATATAGAGTGGCAATTAAGGAATTAAAAAATGCTAAAATATAGTTTTTCACATTGTTTATAAAATGGAGGAAAAAATTATGAATCTAGATAAAAAGATTGCAACAAGAGCAAGTTACGGAGAAGCATTAGCAGAACTTCGGAAAAGAAAATAAAGATATAGTTGTGTTAGATGCTGATTTATCAGAGGCAACAAAGACAAATATATTTGCAAAAAAATTTCCAGAAAGATTTTTCGATATGGGGATTTCTGAACAAGATATGATGGGAACAGCTGCAGGATTTGCAACATCTGGTAAAATCCCATTTGCAAGTTCATTTGCAGTATTTGCAAGTGGAAGGGCATATGACCAAATAAGAAATAGTATTTGCTATCCAAATCTTAATGTAAAAATATGTGCTACACATGCAGGAATTACTGTTGGAGAAGATCGGACCAACACACCAGATGTTAGAAGATATAAGCTTAATGAGGACAATTCCAAATATGACAGTTTTATCAACTTCTGATGATGTAGAAACAAAATGGGCAGTAAGAGAAATTTCTAAAATTAATGGACCTGTATATTTAAGACTATGTAGACTTGCAAGTCCTGTGATATATGATGAAACACAAAAATTTGAGATAGGAAAGGGCGTTCAAATAGGAAATCGGAGAAGATGCAGCAATAATTGCAACAGGAATAGTTGTTCCAGAAGCGATAAAAGCTATGGAAGAATTAAATAAAAAAGGAATAAATGTAAGAGTTATTGATATACATACAATCAAGCCAATAGATAAAGAATTAATCATAAAAACTGCAAAAGAGACGAAAAAGATAATCACAATAGAAGATCATAACATTATAGGAGGACTCGGAAGTGCAGTTTGTGAAGTACTTGCCGAAAATTATCCAGCAAAGGTTACTAGAATGGGTATAAAAGATACATTTGGAAAATCAGGAAAAGCAGAAGAGCTTTTGAAATATTTTAAAATAGATGCAGATGCAATAATGGAAGAAGTAGAAAAAGAATAAATATAAAAGCAGGAAAATTTAGGAGGAAATACAATGCTTGGAATCTTTAAATGGTTTAAATCAGGAACACGAATGAAAAGATGGATGTTTGTTATAGTTGTAGGTATTCTGCTTGTTTGCTATGGAATAGCAACTATAATGGATATGCAAAATATATCTGCACTTAAGCTTGCCATAACAATTATTTCATCAATTGCAGGATTTATGGCAATAGTAATTGGAATTATTTATAGTCAGAAAAGAGTGTTGGAGTTATTAATAGAAGATACAGATAACAGAAATGTTAGTGACAAAAAAGATGTAAATGTAAATTCATTAATCTTTAATAAAACAGTATATAATGAAGGACCAAAAATCGTAGTAATAGGAGGAGGTTCTGGCTTAAATACAGTTTTAAAAGGACTAAAGGATTACACAAATAACTTAACAGCAATTGTTTCAATGACTGAATATGGAAAAATGCAAGATGCAAGTAGTGCAGAATTGCCTTTAGAGGATATAAAAAATAGTATAGTTTCATTATCTGAAAATGAAGAAGAAATGAATAAATTATTGAGCTTAAAAGTAGAAGAAGGACTAGATTTTACAAGTCTATTTGTTGCTGCAATGCAAGCAAATAATGGTGAAGGCTCAAAATTTATTGAAAACATTTCTAAAGTACTTAATATGACCGGAAAAATTTTACCAGTAACACTTGATAAAATGAGAGTACTTGCAGAACTTGAAGATGGAACTGTAATTGATGGAAAACATAAAATAGGCGAAGTATCAATGCAAAAGGTTTCAAGAATAAATAGAGTATTTATAACACCTACAAATGTAAGGTCAGCACCAGGTGTAATAGAAGCAATACAAAATGCTGATGCAATTGTAATTGGACCTCGGAAACCTTTATACAGAAGTCATACCAAATCTTTTAATAAAGGGAATATCAAAAGCAATTAGAGATAGTAAAGCAATAAAAATATATATTAGTAATATCATGACAAAACCAGGAGAAACAGACGACTATGCATTATCAGACCATATTAAGGCAATTATAGAGCATGCAAATAACAGAGTTATAGATTATTGCATATGCGATACTGGAGAGATAGTTCCAGAATTTGTTAGAATGTATAATAAAGATGGAGCTTTTCCTGTTGAACTAGATAAGGAAAAATGTAAAGAGCAAGGAATAAAAGTCATTGAAAAAGAATTTGCTTGCATAGAAAATGGAGTAATTCGTCATGACCAAGTTGCTGTTGCAGATGCCATCATTGAGATTGTATGTGATGATTTGAAATTTAAAGATATGCAAAATAACCCAAAATATGTAAGGATGAATTCAAAACTTAAAGAGCATGAAGAAGTTAGAAAAGTAGAGACAAAAGTTAAAGAAAAGAAGAAGAAGGAACAAACTAAGGTAAACAAAAAGGCAAAGAGAATGATGGATAATAAGCCAAAAAGTAAGTTTAGTGTGAAATATGATGAAAGAATAAAATCAATTAAAACAAGTGATAAATTAAGAGAAGAGAAAAAACTACAAGCAGAAAATAGAAAATAAAATATGGAGGAACATATGAAAAAATTTGAAAAAGAAGAACTAAAGCTAGAAAATGCTTTAAAGAAGGAATGGCTTATAACAAATGGTATAGGAGGTTTTGCATCATCTACAATAGTAGGATGTAATACTAGAAAATATCATGGACTTTTGATTGCACCATTTGTAGCTCCAGGAAGGAGAAAAGTTATTTTATCTAAAGTAGATGAAAGCATTGAAATAGATGGAAGAGACTATAATTTGTATACAAATATGTCAAATAACTATATATCAGATGGATATAAAAAGTTAGAGAGCTTTGAGAAAGATTATATTCCAATATTTACATATAAAGTAAAAGATGTAGAGATAAAGAAACTTATATGTATGGAATATGGAAAAAATACAGTATGCATATTATATAAAATAAAAAATGGCTCACAAGCAGCAAAGCTTAAGCTCGCACCAATAATAAATTATAGAGATTTCCATCAAATGAATACAAATCATACATTTACATTAAAACAAACTGTAAATAAAAACAAAGTAACAGTTATTGTAGATAATCATGCAGAAAATCCAATTTATATGTACTTAAATTCTGGAAAATATATTATGCATACAAATGACCAATTTAATAATATGTATTATTTAGAAGAAGAAAAAAGAGGATTTTATCCAGAAGAAAATCATGCAGTTCCTCGGAAGATATGAAATAGAAATAGATGCAAACGAAGAAAAAGAAATTGGATTTATTTGTTCATTAGAGGAAAATATAGAAGAATTAGATGTAAAAGAAGTCATAAATAATGAGATTATTAGAATTAGAAAATTAGTATTAGCATCTAAAGTATATGATGTAAAGCAAGAAACAAAATATGAAGAGAAATATAAGAATTTTGTACAAGAATATATAATAGCAGCAGATAATTTTGTAGTGTTTAGACCTAATTTTAGATTACATACAATGATTGCAGGATATCCTTGGTTTTTGGATTGGGCAAGGGATACTTTAATTGCTTTTGAAGGAATTCTGCTTATACCTAGAAGATATGAAATCGCAAAAGAAGTTATTCTTACTTTAATTCGTGATATCAAATTTGGACTTGTTCCAAATGCATATTCTGGATTTGATTTAAGGCCAATTTATAATAGCTCTGATAGTTCACTTCTTTTATTTGAAGCTGTATATAAATTTTATAAGTATACGAATGATACAGTATTTATAAAAGGAATTTATTCAAGATTAAAAACAATTATTAAAGCATATAAAGAAGGCATAGATCTAGAAAATAATAATATATATTTAGATGAAGATTATTTAATAGTTGCTGGAACTCCTACTACACAAAACACATGGATGGATGCAAAATTTGGCGATTATGCTTTTACTCCTAGAAATGGAAAAGCTGTTGAGATTAATGCACTTTGGTATAATGCACTTAAAATTATGGAACAATTTGCACCAATTTGTGAAACAAAGGAAGAAGCAAATATGTATAAAGAGATGGCAGAAGATACAAAAATATCATTCAATAATAAATTCTATAACAAAAAGAGAAAATGTCTATATGATGTTATAGGAGACCGGAAAAATAAGACCAAATCAATTATTTGCTTTAGCTTTAAGCTTCCCAGTAATAGATGCAGATTCAGAAGTTGCAAAGAATATAATAAATGTTATAGATAAGAAGCTTCTTACAGATTATGGATTGAGAACCTTAGCAAAGGGTGAAGATGGATATGTAGAAATATATGAAGGAGATCCATTTAAAAGAGATGCAAGTTATCATCAAGGACCTGTTTGGCCTTGGCTTTTAGGCTTATATTATGATTCTCTTAAAAATATGCTAACTGCAGAGAAGAATAAAGCTAAAAAGCAAGAAATTTCTGATAAAATAGAGAAGTTTTGTAAAAATACAGAAAAAGCCTTTGTTCCTGCATTAGATAGAGATGGAGTAATTGGAAGCATAGGAGAAATATATGATACAAAAGCACCATATTCTTCAAAAGGAACAACAGCACAGGCTTGGAGTGTTGCAGAAGTATTTAGGATAATTTTTAGAAAATAAACAGGAGGAAAAAATGCGTATTTTAGGAATCGACCCGGGATACGGAATTACAGGATATAGTATTATAGATTATATAGGAAATAAATTTAAACTTATTGCAAGTGGAGCGATAAAAACAGATTCAAAAATGTCTTTTCCATTAAGATTATCTGAAATATTTACAGATTTAAATGCAATAATTGATAAATATAGTCCAGATAGTATTGCTGTTGAGGAATTATTCTTCAATAACAATGCTAAAACTGCAATAAATGTCGCACAAGCAAGAGGAGTAATATTAGTTGTAGGCTGTCAAAGGGGAATCCCTACATATGAATATACTCCACTTCAAGTAAAACAAGCAGTTGTTGGATATGGAAGGGCAGACAAAGTGCAGGTACAGAAAATGGTAAAAACAATACTTGGAGTAGATGAACTTCCAAAGCTTGATGATACAACAGATAGTATGGCAATGGCAATTTGCCATGCACACTCTTCGAAATTTGCAGAGAAGCTATAAGGAGTTAAGGATGAAGATAGAAGAACTTGAAAAGGAATTAAATCAAGGTAATTTAAAAGAAATTTATCTTTTATATGGGGAAGAAATATATTTAATAGAAAGTTGTTTGAAAAAAATAAAAAAGCTATTTGGAGAGAAAGTGCCGGGAATAAATTATATAGAACTTGATGAGGAAAGCATTTCAAATTCGCTTATGCCTGAAATTCAGACACCACCTTTTGGATATGAGAAAAAACTTATAATTGTAAAAAATTCTGGTATATTTAAGAAAGAGACAAAGAGAAAAGTAGCAGGCTTAAAAGAAATAAGAGATGAATTAGAAAAATATTTGAAAAATAATTTCAATGATATAAAGGATACACTAATTCTTGTATTTGTAGAAGAAGGTGTTGATAAGCTTAATATAACAAAACAAATAGAGGAAGTTCGGTGGAGTAATTTGCGAAGTAGAATTTCAAAAGCCTATACAAATTGAAAAAAGGCTTTTGGCAATTTGCAATGCATATAAAGTAAATGTAGAAGATGGAGCAATAAAAGAATTAATTGATATATCTGGGACTAATATGCAAAATTTGATAAATGAAATAAGAAAGCAAATAGAATATGCAGGAGAAGGAGGAAAAATTACAAAGGCAAATATAGAAGCTCTTGCGATAAAAACCTTAGATAGTAATATTTTTGATTTAACTGATAACCTACGGTAAGAAGAATATAAAAAGGTCTATTGAGATATTGCAAGAACTTATCTATCAGAAAGAACCTGTGCAAAAGATTCTAATTACTATGTATAATCATTTTAAAAAACTATATTTGGTAAAATTAAGTGAAAAATATAATAGAAATTTAGCAGTAACCCTTGGACTTAAACCTAATCAGATGTTTTTGACAAGTAAGTATAAGACACAAGCAAGTTATTTTAAAGAAGAAGAATTAAGAAAGATTGTAGAAGAATTTATTAATTTAGATGAAGGATATAAAATAGGAAAGATTGACTTAAATATTGGACTAGAGGGATTGCTTTGTAGATATTGTTCATAAAAAAGAAAAAAGTTTGCGCTTTTTTCTTTTTTTGTATATTTTATCCAAAATTTATAAAAATAATATAAAGAAGAATAAGGAGGAGGATAAAATGTATAATTTTAGGACAGATCTTGCAGTTGAGAGGCGAGAACTACTTGAAAAAATTAATAAAAAAGAAGTAGATGGGATTGAAGTCGAGGAAAGTGAACCAAGCGAAAAAATAAAATTATCAAAAGTGAAGGTTGTAAATAAAGCAGGAGAAGATGCAATTGGAAAACCCATTGGAACATATATTACAATTGATATAAAAAAGCTTAAAATTGTAACAGAAGAAGAAATAGAAGAAATATCAAATATATTAGCAGAAGAATTAAAGAGCCTGATAGATACACATATAGATAAGGCATCAGATGTTTTAGTAGTAGGACTTGGAAATGAATATGTAACACCAGATTCACTTCGGCCCAAAAGTAATTTCAAACATTGAAGTTACAAGACATGTTATAAAATATTTCCCAGAATATGTAGAAGAGGGAACAAGACCAATAAGTGCAATATCTCCAGGAGTTCTTGGTACAACAGGAATTGAAACTTTAGAAATACTAGAGGGAATAGTAAATAATATTAAGCCTAAGCTTTTAATTGTTATAGATGCATTGGCTTCGAGAAGTATAGAAAGGATAAGCAGTACAATACAATTATCAGATACAGGAATTGTTCCAGGTGCAGGAGTTCGGAAATACAAGAAAAGAGTTAAGCGTAAATACACTTGGAATTCCTGTTATTGCACTTCGGAATACCTACAGTTGTAGAAAGTGCAGTCCTTGTAAATGAGGCATTGGACTTATTTATACAGAAATTACAAAATGAAGCAAGGTCAAATGATTATCTAAATGAGTTAAAGGAGAAAGATAATTACGAAGAAATAAAAGAAGCTTTAAATCCACGGAGATTATAATATGATAGTTACTCCAAAAGAAATAGACGAGCTTATTGATAATATGAAAATGATTGTTGCTAAAGGGATAAATTATGCTCTATAAATTAAAAGATAAAGTGCATAAATAACTAATAGGTGTAGAGGATAGAAAAGGTAAAGCAAATATTTTATGTCTTTGCCTTTTTTATTATTATAAAGATTAATAAATACAAGAGGTAAGCATGTACAAATAGCAAGGAGTATATATTGCAATTTGTATGTGCTGTATATTATGTCTTCAATGTATCTGAAGAATACAAGTATAATAAAAGAAATATTCATAAGCAATTTATTTTGTTTAAATAGATAGAATATGAATATAGCAAGAACCCCGAAGGCTCCATAATCACAGTTTATAATACTTGCAAATACAGAAATTAAGATTACAGCAATAAAACCTAAAATTTTATAGAATTTATTATCTGATTTTGTATATATATTATCAAATATTGTAATTGCTAGTAGCCCTAAAAGTAATGTGAAAAATATATTTAGGGAAAAGATACTTCTATTTAACATAGTCATAAATAGCATAAAAGGAATTTGTGATATGCAAGCAAAAATAGCAAGCCTTAAAAAATATTTTTTAAGGCTTTTTGTATGAATATATCCTTCTGTAATTTGATATGCAAAAATTGGGAAAGCAATTCTTCCTATACAATTTAAGAAAGAAAATTTTCCAAATATTAAATAACCAAAATGGTCGCATGCCATAGCAAACACAGCAATTAATTTTAATACAAAAGCAGACATAAAATTTATCCTTTCATGTTAGTTTCTCTTTTCTCGTTATATGAATCAATAAAATATAATGGCCTTCTTTTAACCTCATAAAATGCTCTACCTAGGTACTCTCCAATTAGGCCTAAGAATATTAGTTGTATACCACCGTAAGAATAAAATAACAACCATCATTGAGGCATATCCTGAAACATCCACTCCATAAATTAAAGTCTTAAATATAATAACAAGCATATAAATAAATCCTGCAAATGATACAAGAAGTCCAACAATTGCAGCCCAGCGTAGAGGAGAAGTAGTAAATGATGTTATTCCATCAATAGATAGATTTATAAGACCTCTATAGTTCCATTTAGTATGTCCTGCAGCTCTTGGGTCTCTATCATATAAAATTTCTTTTTTATTATATCCAATCCAGCTATAAAGACCTTTAGTATATCTTTGAGATTCACGAAGTGATTTAATAGCTTCGATGCAGCGTCTATCTAAAAGTCTGAAATCTCCAGTATCTTTTTGAATTTCTATATTTGTCATGCTTTGAAGAGTTCTATAAAATCCCCATGAAGTAAGCTTTTTTAAAGGACTTTCGCCTTTTCTAGTTCTACGCCTTGCATACACATCATCATAGCCTTCTTCCCAGTATTTAAGCATTTCAGGGATAAGCTCAGGTGGGTCTTGAAGGTCTGCATCTACTATAATTAAACAGTCACCTTTTGAATAATCAAACCCTGCAATCATTGCAATTTCTTTACCATAGTTTCTAGATAAATTTACATAGTTAACTCTATTATCTTTTTTTCTTAAGTGCCTAATTAATTCAAGGGTATCATCTTTGCTACCATCATTTACAAATAAAATTTCGAAGTCATAATTTGGTTGACTATCCATAAGAGCTACAAGTCTATCATATAAAATAGGGATAACTTCGTGTTCATTATATGCAGGTATTAATATTGTAACTAATTTTCTTTTATTTTCAGTTTCTTCCATATATAATCTTCCTTTATATTTTATACTTTATTTTAGTTATATTTATATCATAAAAAGGAGAAGCAGTCAAACTTTTTTCTCTATAATGCAAAAAAATAAAACCATAGCAAAAGCCACGGTTTCATTTTTTGGTGGGCAGGGATGGATTCGAACCATCGTACTCAAATGAGAACAGATTTACAGTCTGCCGCCTTTAGCCACTCGGCCACCTACCCAAAATATTTATTACAACGCTATTTATTATAATATGTTTTTCTATTTGTGTCAACCCAATTTTGAAATTTTTTAATAAATTTTATCAAAAAAATTGAAATCTATGGAATATATGATATAATACAATAGATAAAAATTAAGGAGGACTTATTGTGGATAGAGAAGAAGCAATTAAATTATTAAAGAAGTATAATAAAGATGAATTTCATATAAGACACGCTTATACAGTAGAAGGTGTTATGAGATATTTTGCAAGAGAAAATGGAGAAGATGAAAATTTTTGGGGCTTAGTTCGGGTTATTACACGACATAGATTTTGAACAATATCCAGAAGAGCATTGCAAAAAAGCACCAGAACTTTTAAAAGAAATAAATGCAGATGAAAAAATGGTACATGCAATTTGCAGTCACGGATATGGTATATGTTCTGATGTAAAACCAGAAGAAAAAATGGAAAAAATACTATTTGCAGTAGACGAACTTACAGGACTTATCTGGGCAGCTGCAAAGATGAGACCATCAAAATCAACAAAGGATATGGAAGTTTCTAGCTTAAAGAAAAAATTTAAAGATAAAAAGTTTGCTGCTGGATGTTCTAGAGACACAATAAGAAAAGGAGCAGAAGAACTTGGCTGGGAATTAGATGAATTATTTGAAAAGACAATTTTAGCAATGCGTGATACAGAAGATGAAATAGAAAAAGAGTTAAATGCATAAGGAAGGAATGTGAAAAACATGGGAATATTTAAGAAGATATTTGGTAACTATTCAGAAAAAGAAGTAAAAAGAGTAATGCCAATAATTGATAAAATTAATAGTTTAGAAGAGGAAATTTCAAAGCTTACAGATAGTGAGCTTAAAGAAAAAACTGCAGAGTTTAAAGTAAGAGTACAAGACGGAGAAAGTTTAGATTCTTTACTTCCAGAAGCTTTTGCTGTTGTTCGTGAGGCTTCTAAAAGGGTACTAGGAATGAGACATTTTGATGTACAACTAATCGGTGGAATTATACTTCATCAAGGAAGAATTGCAGAAATGAAAACAGGAGAAGGAAAAACATTAGTTGCAACACTTCCAGCTTACTTAAATAGCCTAACAGGCAAAGGTGTTCATATTATAACCGTAAACGATTATTTGGCTAAGCGTGACAGCGAATGGATGGGAAAACTATATAAATTTTTAGGCTTAACAGTTGGACTTGTTATAAGTGGAATGAACCAAGATGAAAAGAAAAAAGCATATGCTTCAGATATAATATATGGAACTAACAATGAATTTGGTTTTGATTATTTAAGAGATAATATGGTTATATATAAAGATCAAGCGGTACAAAGAGAATTAAGCTATGCGATTGTAGACGAAATAGATAGTATTTTAATAGATGAAGCAAGGACACCGCTTATTATATCTGGTAGAGCAAATAAATCTTCTGAACTATATGTAAAGGCTAATAATTTCGTAAAGAAACTTACTCCTAAGATTATTGTAGAAGAAGATGTAAAAGATTTTGAACAAGCAGAAGATAATGAAAAATACGATTATATTGTTGACTTAAAAGCAAAATCTGCATCACTTACTCAAAAAGGTATAAAAAAAGCAGAAAAAGAATTTAATATAGAAAATTATAATGACCTAGACAATGCAGACTTAGTACACCATGTAAATCAAAGCTTGCGTGCTTATGGAGTTATGAAAAAAGATATAGACTACATAGTAAAAGATGGAGAAGTTCTAATTGTAGATGAATTTACAGGAAGAATAATGTATGGAAGAAGATATAATAATGGACTTCATCAAGCAATAGAAGCAAAGGAAAATGTTAAAATTGCTGATGAATCTAAGACTCTTGCAACTATAACATTCCAAAATTACTTTAGAATGTATGATAAACTTTCTGGAATGACAGGTACTGCTATGACAGAGGAGGAAGAATTTAGAGAAATCTATAATTTGGATGTAATAAGCATTCCTACAAATAAGCCAATGATAAGAGTTGATAGAAATGATATAATATATAAAAATGAGAATGCAAAATTTAGAGCAATAGTAGAAGATATAAAAGAAAGTCATAAGAAAGGGCAACCTGTTCTAGTCGGAACAATTTCAATTGAAAAATCAGAAAAATTAAGCAATATTTTAAAAAGAGAAGGAATACCTCACGAGGTATTAAATGCAAAGTTCCATGAAAAAGAAGCAGAAATCATTGCACAAGCAGGTAAATTCGGAGCAGTTACTATTGCAACAAATATGGCTGGTCGTGGTACAGATATTATGCTTGGTGGAAATTCTGAATATTTGGCTATGAACGAAATGAGAAAAAGAAAAGTTCCAGAAGAACTAATAGAACAAGCAAATGCATTTAATGAAACAGATGATAGTCAAATACTAGAAGCTAGAAAGAATTTTAAGGAATTAAAAGAAAAATTCGATAATGAAATTAAAGAAGAAAAAGAGAAAGTAATTGAAGCTGGTGGCTTAAAAATAATTGGTACAGAAAGACATGAGTCAAGAAGAATTGATAATCAGTTAAGAGGAAGAAGTGGTCGTCAAGGAGATACTGGTGAATCTAGATTTTATATAGGCTTAGATGATGACTTAATGAAAATTTTCGGTGGAGATATGATAAACTCTGTATATGAAACACTAGGTGCAGATGAGAATATTCCAATTGAGTCAAAGATGATTTCTAATGCAGTAGAAAGGGCACAAAAGAGAGTAGAAGGCAGAAACTTTAGTATTCGTAAAAATGTACTACAATATGATGATGTAATGAATGTACAAAGAGAAATTATTTATAAACAAAGAAAAGAAGTATTAGATGGACAAAATTTAAGAGACAATATAATATCAATGATTAAGGGAACAGCAAGTGACATTATAGAACTATATTTAGCTGATGGAGAGCATGCAAATAAAGAAGCACTAGTACAAGAAGTTAAAAATATATTTGATATAAATATTGCAGATGATGTTGATAAATTAGATAAACAAGAATTAATAGAAAAATTACAAAATGAAGCACTTTCAAATTATGAAGCAAAGGAAAAAGAAATTGGAGAAGAAGGAATTCGTGAACTTGAAAGAGTAGTTATGCTTAGAGTTGTTGATCAAAAATGGATGGATCACATTGATAGCATGGATGAATTAAAAAACGGAATAGGATTAAGAGCATATGGACAAAAGAATCCAGTAGATCAATATAGAATTGAAGGATTCGATATGTTTGATGAGATGGTTGCAAATATTAGAGTTGATGTTGTAAAACTTATGCTTCATATTCAGAAAAGAGAAGAAACTGGAAGAAGACAGACAGTAGAGATAACAAGAGCAGCACAAGAAACTTTAAATAGTATAAATTATGAAAGCTCAAATGGACCTGCACCAAAACCTCAAGAAAAGACAAGTGTTACAACTGTTGTAAATAAAGGACCAAAGGTTGGAAGAAATGATCCATGTCCATGTGGAAGTGGGAAGAAATACAAGAACTGTTGTGGAAAAAACGCATAAATAAAGGGTTTGCAGATTTTTGA
>CANQLP010000024.1 GCA_947624725.1 uncultured Clostridia bacterium | reverse complement strand
AAAGGATCCATATAACGGCTCATGTTCAGGTACTTGTAATGGTACAAAAGTACCTTGTGGAGATGCAAAATGGTGTACGGGGACAGAAACAATAAAGGTAAGATGTCCGTTTGATGTAAACCGGAGCTCAGATAACTTCTTCAAAACATCAATATGTGGCTTCGGACTTTGTCGAAACAAACACAAACAATAGGACATTTTCAAACCCTGCAGCTTATTCAAGTGAATGCGTAATCTGTGGGGCGGGAGCAGATTACCGGTTTACTAATCACTCTCTCGCAATATCAAAATCGAGACCTGTCCTTAGGATTATGTACTACTCACTACAAGGATTATCATACTAAAATAGAATCTTCAAGTAAAATTAGATTCCCAACTGGTTACTCAACGAGTCGTACTGCCAAATGTGCTATATGTGGCCAAACAAAACGGACAGACAGGGGGTACTTACGACCTAACACTATCTACTTGTGCACACGGCAAAACAGCAGGTCACTACTACTGTGCTACACACAGCAAAGACTGTGGTTCATCACCGACTCATACTTAATAATGATTTTTAGATATTATTTCTAAAGATATTCTATAGAAGAATACTGAAATAGCTCAGTATTCTTCTTATTTATTTCCTCAAATGTCGAATTTTGTCGAACGATTTTACTTGACATAGAATCAAAAGCATGATATAGATAATTGCAAGCTTATGTTTTAAGTAAGCTTGTTATTATTTTTTATTTTATATTATAGTGAGAAGTCTTTAAAATTCACTATTCAAAAAATTAATTCTTGGCATTTCGCCAAAAAATTCAAAAAAAATTTACAATTTAACAATTATATCTTGATTAAACTAATAAGTTAAGATATAATAATGAAAGGAGCAATGTACATAGTATGACAGAAAGAAAAAACGAAGAAGTAATGTTACTAACAAATGATTATGTATTTAAGAGAGTATTTGGCCATAAAGGAAATGAGAAAATAACAAAAGCATTAATTGGCGAAATAATAGGAAGGAAGATAAGAAGTATAAAACTGACAGAGAGCCCAATATTAGAAAAAGATTTGAAGTTAGACAAAGTGGGAGTGCTGGATGTAAAAGTAGTACTTGATGATATGACGATAATAGATGTGGAGATGCAAGTGCGAAAAGAAAAAGGAATGGAACAGAGAAGGATGTTTTATATTTCAAAATTACTGGTGGACCAAATACAGGAGAGCGAACAATATGAACTTTTGAATAAAGTAATATACATAGAGATAGAAGACTATAAAGATAAAAAGTTTAAAGATAGAGGAACATATCATATAAAGGCAAAATATAGATATGATGACGATGAGCATGAAGAATATTCAAACATAGTAGAGATACATGAGATAAATTTAAGAAAATTAGAGGAAATGCGAAAAAGAGGACAGATAGATAAAGAAGATAAGCTAGCGATATGGGGAAAGCTAATAAAGAATCCAAAAAGAATTAAGGAGGAAGAAATGGAAAAGGTAAAAGAGACAATAGATGTGCAGGAGTTACTAAAGAGGCTAGAAGGAGGAAGTAGAGAAAAGTGGCTTGCTGAACAGAGATTAAAATATATAAGAGATATGAAAGGAATAAGAGCAGAAGGATATGATGCAGGTTTAGCAAGAGGAGAAAGACGAGGAAGGAAAGCACGGAAGAGAAGAAGGAATAGAAAGTAATCAAAAAGAAGTAATCTTAAATCTGCACAAAGAGGGTGCAGATATAGAATTTATTTCAAAAGTTGTAAATTTGCAGAAAGAAAAAATACAAGAGATTATTAACAAACAGAGTAAAGATTAAATAAAAATAATAAAAGCTCCCCAGCCTAAAATAACTTAGGCTGGGGAGTAGGAGTTAATCCTCGTATGTAATATTAAATAACGAGGACACCTCAAAGAAATCACCTTTGTGTTCCTCATTAATGCATGAGCCACAAGCAACAACTGCTTCTGCTGTAACTTCATGTACTTGAGAAACATTCTTGTCAGCAAGCACATGAGCAAGCTCATTTAACTCAGCATCTTTTGCGATGAAGAGCTTGCCGTTTCTGGTTACCAAATCAAAGTGTTTATCCTTGATGTTGTTTTCACCAAAAACACTTTTGAAGCCACGAAAAACAATTTCAGGCATCAAAATGCAAAAGCTGCTCCCAGAGCCATTCCTGACAGTTAAAATGTTCCCCCGAACATCTAACACTCTGATTTTCATAAAGGTTTTCCCCCTTCTAAATATTTACTTCTAATTTATAGAAGCATAACTATATTATACCATAAATTATTTTTAGCTGCAAATGAGAGTAAAGATAAGACAAAATTAGGATAAACCTAATATTTTTTTTGCCCTATCTACATCTTCTCCGAGTAGCAGTCCTAATACCTTCTAAAGGGTATTCTACTCCAAGATTTTCCCACTTAAATTTACCTAGGTCATGATATGGTAAAATCTCTATTTTTTCCACATTACTTAAAGTCGATAAAAAATTCTTTAAGTCAAGTAAATCTTTTTCATCATCGGTTATTCCGGGGAACTAATACTTGCCTTATCCACATAGGCTTATTTATTTCATTTAAATATCTTGCAAAATCGAGTTCAAGTTCGTTTGAAATACCGAACAAGTCTTTTTGATTTTTCAGGATTTATGTGTTTTATATCAAGTAAAAATAAATCAGTAAGGTTTATTAATTCTTTTATATTATCAGTTAATTTAAACATTCCGAGAAGTATCAATTGCAGTATGGATATTGTATTCTTTTAGTATTTTAAATAGAGATATTAATCCCTCAGCTTGGAGGAGAGGTTCTCCTCCAGAAACCGTAACTCCACCATCTGGCATAATATAATTTTCATATCTTAATATAGTATTTGCAATTTCTTCTACATTCATGATGTGACCTGAGTGCATATCCCAAGTATCTCTGTTTTGACAATATTTACATTTAAGCATACAGCCTGATAAAAATACGACATAACGAATGCCAGGTCCATCAACTGTTCCAAAACTTTCAAATGAATGAACATATAGTGTATTTTTTTCCATCTTTTATCACTTTCTTATTAATTGTATTTAATATTTATCTAAATTTTTTCGTGGATTGTACGATTAATAACATCCAACTGTTGCTCACGAGTAAGCTTTACAAAGTTAACAGCATATCCAGATACACGAATAGTAAGCTGTGGATAATTTTCAGGATGCTCCATAGCATCAAGAAGTAAAGCTCTATCAAAAACATTTACATTTATATGATGTCCTTCGTTTGCAAAGAATCCATCTAGCATATGAACTAAATTATTTATTCTAGATTCTTCATCTTTTCCAAGAGCCTTTGGAGTGATAGAGAAGGTATATGAAATACCGTCTTCTGCAAATTCATAAGGTAGTTTAGAAATCGTATTCATAACAGCAAGTGCGCCATTTGTATCTCTTCCGTGAAGTGGATTTGCTCCAGGACCGAAAGGTTCACCATCTTTTCTTCCGTCAGGAGTGTTTCCTGTAGCCTTACCATAAACAACATTAGAAGTAATAGTTAATACTGATAATGTATGTTTAGAATTTTTGTAGGTTGAGTGTTTTTGTAGTTTTCCAATAAATGTTTTAATAACATCTACTGCAATTTGGTCAACTCTATCATCATCATTTCCGTATTTTGGGAAATCTCCCTCTATTTCATAGTCAACAGCAAGTCCTGTTTCATCACGAATAACTTTTACTTTTGCATATTTTATAGCAGATAATGAATCACAGACAACAGAAAGACCAGCGATTCCACAAGCCATTGTTCTTAAAATGTCTTTATCATGAAGAGCCATCTCATATGCTTCATAAGAGTATTTATCATGCATATAATGAATACCATTTAATGCTTTAATATATATTTTTGCAACATAGTCCATCATTACATTAAATTTTTCCATAACTTCATCATAATCTAGATATTCAGAAGTGATAGGGGCAAATTTAGGCGTAACTTGTTTGCCAGATTTTTCATCACGACCACCATTTATTGCATAAAGTAAAGTTTTAGCAAGGTTTGCACGAGCACCGAAGAATTGCATTTGTTTACCTATTCTCATTGCAGATACACAGCAAGCGATTCCATAATCATCTCCCCAGAATCTTCTCATAAGGTCGTCATTTTCATATTGGATAGAAGATGTTTTTATAGAAAGTTTTGTTGTGTAATCTTTAAATCCTTTAGGTAATCTTGTAGACCAAAGTACAGTTAAATTTGGCTCAGGTGCAGGACCTAAGTTTTCTAGTGTGTGTAAAACTCTAAAAGAATTCTTTGTAACTAAAGTTCTTCCGTC
Organism: uncultured Clostridia bacterium; assembly: GCA_947624725.1. The sequence goes on along the minus strand of CANQLP010000024.1, from coordinate 16,552 downwards.
TATTCCCATACCACCAATACTTTCAGTTACCCAGACAGGATCTCCACTGAATAATTCATTGTATTCTGGAGTTCTTAAAAATCTAACCATTCTAAGCTTCATAATAAAGTGGTCCATTATTTCTTGTGCTTGTGCTTCATTTAATGTACCATTTTTTAAATCTCTTTCAAAATAAATATCAAGGAAGGTAGCAGTTCTACCAATACTCATTGCTGCGCCATTTTGATCTTTGATTGCAGCAAGGTAAGCAAAGTATAGCCATTGTACAGCTTCTTTTGCATTTGTTGCAGGCTTAGATATATCAAATCCATATTTTGATGCCATAACTTTAAGTGCTTCTAAGGCTCTTATTTGCTCTGCAAATTCTTCTCTTTCCCTGATTAAATCTTCTGTAAATGCATCTTTATCAAGTAAATCTAAACAATGTTTTCTTTCTTCTATTAAGCTATCTACGCCATATAATGCAACGCGTCTATAATCTCCAATAATTCTTCCACGACCATAACCATCTGGAAGTCCAGTTAAAAGGTGAGAGCTACGAGCAGCTCTTACATCAGGAGTATAAACATCAAATACACCATCATTATGTGTTTTTCTTATACCATGGAAAATCTTTGCTGTTTCTGGATCCATTTTTCTTCCATATGCTTCGCAAGATTTTTCAACTATTCTAATACCACCAAATGGCATGATAGCTCTCTTAAGAGGAGCGTCTGTTTGAAGACCTACAATTTCTTCTAAGTCTTTATCAATATATCCAGCATCATGTGCAGATATTGTAGAGATAGTTTTTGTATCTATATCTAAAACTCCACCAGGAGCTTCTTTTTCCTTTTTATATAATTCTAAAACTTCATCCCATAATTTTTTTGTTTTATCGGTTTCTTTTGCCAAAAAGCTAGAATCACCCTCATAAGGAGTATAGTTAGTTTGTATAAAACTTCTTACATCTATTTCTTTTTGCCATTTTCCTTTTTTAAAACCTTTCCATGCATCAAATTCCATAAAATTACCTCCGTATATTAAATATTTTTATTCCATGCATTATTATATACAAGACTGCCAAAAATATCAATATTTCTACTGAAACTACTTGTAAAAATTAATAAAAAAATGTAAAATGTATATAGCAAACGAGAAGTTAGAGGTGAAATATAATGTTTTTGATTGTAGGACTTGGAAATCCAGAAAATAAATATTCAAATACAAGACATAATGTACGGATTTGACACTATAAATGAAGTCTCAAAAATGAATAATATTGATATGACTAGAACAAAATTTGAAGCAATTTATGGACAAGGAAATATTGGAAATGAAAAGGTAATTCTTTTAAAACCTCAAATGTACATGAATTTAAGTGGAATTCCAGTAAAAAAATTTAAAGATTTTTTTAAAATTGAAGATAATAAAATTATAATAGTTCATGATGATATAGATGTAGATGAAGGAAGTATTAAAATTAGAAAAACTGGAGGAGCTGGAACTCATAACGGAATGAAGTCAATTGTTTCAGAGCTTGGAAATAAAGAATTTTATAGAATAAAAATAGGAGTTCGGAAAGCCTGAAGAACGGACAAGATTTGGCAGAATTTATTTTAAGTCAAATTGAAGAAAAGAATAAAATTAATGAGGCAATACATACTGCAGCAAAAGCAATCAATATGATTGTGGAAGATGGGATAGATAGGGCTATGAATGAATTTAATTAGATAAGAAAAAATTCTTAAGAGGAAGGAGGACATTAATTTAAGATGAAAGAGATTTTTATAAGACGCTTAGGAAACAATAAAGATATCGTACTCGTTGAAAATGGAATTGTTGTAGAAAACTATAAAGAAGATGATAGAAAAGAAAGGCATGAAGGTAGAATTTATATAGGCATTGTAAAAGATGTTCTCCAAGGAATGCAGTCAGCATTTGTTGATATAGGAGAGGATAAAAATACTTTTATACATTTAAAGGATATACTTCCAAAAGTAAATGTTGTAAAAAATAATAAAACTATCCCAAGTGATGAAAATATAAAAAAGATAGTGCATATGGGAGATAAAATCTTAATCCAAGTTAAGAGAGATTCAACTAATATCAAAGGTGCGAAGGTTTCAACACATATAAGTATTCCAAGTAAATTTTTTGTTTTGATGCCAGATACAGATATAAGGACAATTTCTCAAAGAATCGAAAAAGAAGAAGAGAAGAAAAGATTAAATAAAATTGCAGATGAGATTTTACCTGAGAATTTTGGGGTAATTATAAGGACTGCAGCTTTAAATAAGTCAAAAGAGCAATTAAAGAAGGATTTAGAAGAAGGGTTAAAAATCTGGCAAGATATACAGGAACAATTGAAAAATAATAAAAGTAATAAGCCTACTTTATTATATAAAGGACAAACTTTTATAGAAAAATTATTTGTAGATTTAGTTGATTCTGATGTTAGTAAGATAGTGGTAAATGATTCAAAAGATTATGATGAGATAAAAAAGATTATTCTAGAAATGGAAGAAAATATAAAAGTAGAGCTTGAAGATGAAAATATATTTAAGATATATGATATAGAAGAGCAAATTGAAAAGAGCAAACAAAGAAAAATATGGCTTAAATGTGGAGGATATATAACAATAGATAAGACAGAGGCACTCACTGCAATTGATGTTAATTCTGGAAAGTATATAGGTAATATAAGTTTAGAGCAAACAGTCTTTAAAGTTAATAAGGAAGCTAGTATAGAAATTGCAAAACAATTAAGACTTCGCGATATTGGTGGAATAATAATAATTGATTATATTAATATGAAAAATGAAGAACATAAACAAGAAATCTTAGAAATCTTAGAGGAAAACTTGAAAAAAGATCGCTCGAAAACACAGATTGTAGGATTTTCTAAATTAAACTTATTAGAAATGACGAGAAAACACATGAAAGGAGGAGATTAATATGCCAATTATACCGTATATTGTAGGAATTGGAATTTTATTTGTTATATTAAAAGTCTTGTCAATGCCTATGAAAATAATAATAAAATTTCTAATTAATGCTCTAGTTGGTGGAATTGTAATTTATGCACTTAATATGTTTGGAGCAGGACTTACTCTTAATTGGATTACATCACTTATTGTTGGATTTTTCGGAGTTCCAGGAGTAATAATTATTGCAATATTACAGTTTGTATTACATGTAATTTAACCCTTTGCTTGGAAAGGACTTTTAATTATGAAAAACGATTTTAAAGAACAGTTAATTGTAAAACAAGATGAAGAAAAAGAAAGACTATTAAGCTTGAAGAAAAAGTATGATAATCGGAGAGATTCTTGAAAAGGATATTACTAAAAAGGATATGAAGGCTCTGATAGAACTATATCATTTGGAAACAGAAAAAATCAAACAGGATACAAATGTAAGAAAGGAAAAAATAAAAAAGGCAATTAAGAAGTTAGGCAATAAGTAGCAACTTGCTTTAAATTAAAAGCCATGATAAAATAACTTAAAAATTAAGAAAAGGAAGTAACTTATGGAAAATTTTAAATCAGGGTTTGTTTCAATAATACGGAAGGACAAATGTACGGAAAATCAACATTATTAAATCTATTAATTGGGGAAAAGATTGCAGTTATTGCAAATAAACCACAAACTACTAGAACACAAATAAAGGGAATAGTAAATAGACCAAATTCACAAATTATTTTTTTAGATACCCCACGGTATTCATAAACCAAAAACAAAATTAAGTGATATAATGGTTCAAACAGCTTTTGAATCTACAAAAGATGTTGATTTGATTCTGTTTATGATTGAAGCCACAAGTAAGGAGATAGGAAAGGGAGATAGTTTAATATTAGAGAAAATAAAAGAGGCTAATAAAAAAACAATTCTCTTGATAAATAAAATTGATTTAATAAAAAAAGAAGACCTTTTGCATTTAATAGACTTATATTCTAAAGAGTATAAGTTTGAAGCAGTAATTCCAATTTCAGCAAGGAATGGAAATGAAAAAGAAATTATACTTAAAGAAATTGAAAAATGCTTAAATAACGGACCAAAATATTATGATGAAGAAACATATACAGATCAAACAATAAGAATGATAGTAGAAGAAACAATTAGAGAAAAAGCATTAAAACTTTTAGATGATGAAGTTCCTCATGGAATATATGTAGAAGTTCAAAAATTGAAAAAGGGAAAAACTAGAGAAAATGAACCAATATTTAATATAGAGGCTACAATCTATTGTGAAAGAGAATCACATAAGGGAATTATTATTGGTAAAAATGGAAGTAAATTAAAACAAATAGGAACATATGCAAGAGAAGATTTAGAAAAAAATTTAGGAGAAAAAATAAATTTAAAAACATGGGTTAAAGTAAATAAGAATTGGCAAGATGAAGACAATATAGTAAAAAAATTCAAAATTCAAAACTAGAAAATATAGTATAAAAGGAAGCAAAAAATACAAAATAAGAAAAGAAACCTATAGGAAAATAGACTGAAAGTGAGTGATGTTTTTTTGCTAAGTAAAATGGCTTGGAATGTTTTTAAGAAAACAGGAGATATAAATACTTTTCTAGAATATACACAAACAAAAAACATAGAGGAAAATTTATTAGAGGAAAGAAATGGGAATAGTAAAGACCAAAGCAATAGTTTTAAAAGAAAGTAATATGGGAGATTATGATAAAATGCTCACAATGCTTACTCCAGATCTTGGCAAGATATCATGTGCTGCAAAAGGTGCAAGAAGACCAAATAGTAGTATGCTTGCGGGCACACAATTTTTATGCTTTGGAGATTATGTGTTATATAGGGGAAGTGGAGATTCATATAATATGAATTCATGTGAACCAATTGAAGTTTTCTATAATGTAAGAATTGATTTAGATAAGCTTCAATATGCATCATATGTATCAAAAATAATACAAGATATAACAAATGAAAATGATAGTTCATATAGCATATTACAATTAGTTTTAAATACGATATATGCAATATCAGAAACAGATATGAACAAGGATTTAATAATTAGTATCTTTAAAATTAGATTATTATCTATAATTCGGATTTACACCCAATATCTTAGAATGTACATCATGTAAAACAAAGGAAAATTTAACTTATTTTAGTGTAAAGGATAATGGTATTAAATGCTTAAATTGTGCAAAGTTAGATAAAAGTGCTTTGCAAATATTACCTGCAACACTTTATGCTATAAGATATGCTGTAATGAGTGAACCCAAAAAAATATTTTCTTTTAGTGTACCACTAGAGTCGATAGAGGAGCTTAAATTAATTTCTAAAATATATTTTGATGAAAAACTAGAAAAGACTTATAAATTTGAAAAAATAGTTTAAATGTAGACAAGTAGTAATAAAAAAGTTTGCTAGAGAATATAATAATAGTAAATAAAGCAAAAAATTTTTTTACTAAATATTCCCAAAAAGCTTTATTCCCGTAAAGCGTAAGACTTACAAGGAAAGTAAAAAAATTTGACAATTATATGAATTAATAGTATAATTTGGGTATCGAAGCAAGGAGGGACAAATTCTTATGATGAAAAGTGAAAAAGCTTCACTATCCGTAATGAGAATTGCAGTTATAACTATTTTTACTATATTTATATTAAGTGCTTGTGTTTTAGCATCAAGTACTAACATGAAAAACATTAAGATTGTTCTTGCGGATAACTGTGAGATTGATGTACTAACGACAAAAACTTTAGTTTCAGATATATTAGAAGAAAATCATATAGTAGTCTTACCAGAAGAAAGTGTAGTTCCAAATTTAGATTCAGAGATAACAGAAAGTTTTTCCAAGATAGTCATTACAGGAATTACACAGGAAAGCTATTCAGTTGCTTCAATGGTAGATGAGGAAAATGATGTTATATTAGATAAATTATTAGGTGCCTATACAACAGTAACAGAAAAAATGGTTACACAAGAAGAGGAAATTCCATACGAAACAGTTACACCAGAAGGACAAGAATCTAGTGCAAAATATGTAACTAGACAAGGTGAGAATGGACTTAAGAAATGTACATATAAAGTAAAATATCAAAATGATATTGAAATAGATAGAGAATTAATTAATGAAGAAATAGTAAATAATGCAGTTGACCAAGTTATGGGAACAGAGAAGAAAACAGTTAAAAATACATTACCTACTGCTCCAGGAACTAGTTTGGAAAATAAAGTACAAGGAATAGAACCTATAAAAACAGTGTTAAATGCATCAGCTTATGCAGCAAGCACATGTGGAAAAAGCATTGATTCACCAGGTTATGGACATACAGCTTCTGGTGCAATGGCAAGATGCTGGCATACAGTAGCAGCAGGAAAGGCTTATCCATTTGGTACAATAGTTTACATTCCATATTTTGCAAGTCAGCCAAATCGGAGGATGGTTTGTTGTAGAAGATAGAGGTTCAGCAATAACAAATGGTAAGATAGATATATTCATGAATACTTATAATGAGTGTATGACATTTGGAAGAAAAAATTTAGAGTGTTATATATATGTTATGAATTAGATTATATTGTACAAAGGAGCAAAGAAGATTTATTTTCCTTGCTCCTTTAAATTTATTAAAAGGAGTTTTACATATGAAATTAATTTCGTGGAATGTAAATGGATTGAGGGCTGCAATAAATAAAGGATTTATAGATTTTTTTAAAGAGGCAGATGCAGATATATTTTGCATCCAAGAAACCAAAATGCAAGAAGGACAGTTAGATGTTAATTTTGCAGAAGGATATTATAGCTTTTTTAATAGTGCAGAAAAAAAGGGATATTCAGGAACAGCCATATTTACAAAAATAAAACCTAAAAGTGTAAGCTATGGAATTGGAATAGAAGAGCATGATAAAGAAGGAAGAGTTATAACATTAGAATTTGAGAAATTTTATTTAGTCAATTGTTATACTCCAAATTCAAAAAGAGAATTAGAAAGACTAGGATATAGACAAATTTGGGAAAATGATTTTAGAGAATATTTAATAAATTTGAGTAAGAAGAAAGGTGTAATACTTTGTGGAGACTTAAATGTTGCACATGAAGAAATAGATTTAAAAAATCCAAAATCAAATAGAGGTAACGCTGGGTTTACAGATGAAGAAAGGGAAAAGATGACCAAGCTTTTAGATGCAGGATTTACAGATACATTTAGGTATTTATATCCTGACAAAACTGAAAGCTACACATGGTGGTCATATTTTGCAAATTCAAGAGAAAGAAATATTGGATGGAGAATTGATTATTTTATAGTATCAAAAGATTTAGAAAAATCTGTAGAAGATAGTTTAATATATGATAAAATTATGGGTAGTGATCATTGTCCTGTCGGACTTAAAATAAAAATATAGAAAGGAATGATACAAATAATGCAGAATGAAACGAAAAAAGGAAAATTTAAAATGTCATGGTTTATATTTGCAGTTGCAGTAATTGTTGTATATAAATTATTAGACAATTTTGGAGAAGTAACAGAGTGGCTAGGAGGATTTATAAAACTTCTTATGCCTTTTATAATGGCAATAATTCTTGCATATTTATTTTATTTGCCATGTAGAAAGATTGAAACATTTTTTGAAAAAGCAAAATCCAAATTTATTAAAAAAAGAGCAAGATGGCTTGGAATATTTGTAGTCTATGTTATAGCATTAGTATTTATAATAGTAGTTGTAAAATTTATAGTACCAACAGTATATAACAGCTTAATGGAACTTGCATCATCTTTACCTGATTATTATAATTCAGCAACAGAAGCAATAAAAGCTTTGCCAGAGGATTCTATTGTAAATAAATTGAATTTAACATCAGTTATAGAAAACTTAGGAAAAATAAATATAGCAGAATTCTTTAGCCTAGAAAAGTTAGGAGAATATGTTAAGGGAATAATAGGCTTTACAGGAGTAATTTTTGATATATTTGTAACAATAGTTGTTTCAATATACATACTTGCTGAAAGAAAACAAATTGTAGAATTTGCAAAGAAATTGTGTGGTGCAATTTTTAATACAAAAGCATATAAACTAATCGGAAAATATTTTAGAGAATCAAATGCGATTTTCTTTAGATTTATATCTAGCCAATTACTAGATGCAATTGTAGTTGGAATACTTACATCAATTGCAATGTCGATTTTAAATGTAAAATATGCATTGCTTTTAGGATTTATGATAGGACTATTTAACTTAATACCATATCTTGGAGCAATAGTTGCAGTTGTTATATCTGCAATTATCACAATCTTTACAGGAGGAATAACGCAAGCAATTTGGATGGTAGTTGTAGTTACAATACTTCAGCAGATTGATTCAAACATTATAAATCCTAAAATACTAGGAAATTCATTAAAAATAAGTCCAATACTAATCATATTTTCAGTAACAGTAATTGGTTCATATTTTGGAATAATAGGAATGTTTTTAGCAGTTCCATTTATTGCGATTATAAAACTTTTATTGCAAGATTATATAAGATTTAAAGAAGAAACAAGAAAACTTGTTTAAAGGCAAAATGCATTTCATGTGTGTAAGCATATGGAATGCATTTTTCTATTAAATATGAAAATTTCACTTTTTATGGAAAGAAAACATAATATATATAGACATAAAAATAAAGGAGTGAAAAAAATGTTAAGATACATAATACATGGTGGAAAAAAGTTAGAAGGAGAAACTTTTGTATCAGGTTCAAAAAATGCATCTCTTCCAATAATTGCTGCAAGTATCTTAAATGGAGGGATAACCAAGCTATATAATGTACCAAATATCCATGACACAATGATGATGTTTGAAATACTTAAAAAATTAGGTTGCAAAGTAAAGCAAAATAGTGGTAAAATAGTAATTGATTCAAGAAATTTAAAATCAAGTGAAATTCCAGAAGAGCTAATGAGACAAATGAGGTCATCTGTAATAATAGTAGGAGCAATGATTGGCAGAATGGGTAAAGCAAGATTTACCTATCCTCGGAGGCTGTGATATTGGAGCAAGACCAATAGATTTACATTTAAAAGCATTCAAGGAACTCGGAATTGAAATAAGAGAAGATGCAGGCTTTATAGAATGTAATGTAGACAAAATTAAAGAAGCAGATATACATCTTGATTTCCCGAGTGTTGGTGCAACAGAAAATATAATGCTACTTTCTATTTTAGGAGAAGGAGAAGTAAGGATAATAAATGCAGCAATGGAGCCAGAAATAGTTGATTTACAAAACTTCTTAAATAGAATGGGAGCAAAAATTACAGGGGCTGGAAGTAATATTATAACAATTACAGGAGTAAAAAAACTAAAAGATGTAAGTTATAATATAATGCCTGACAGAATAGAAGCAGGAACGATTCTTTGTGCAGTAGCTGAAACCGGAGGAAATCTTACATTAAAAAAAGTAATTCCTGAACATTTATTACCAATACTTCATAAGCTCGGTGAATGTGGATGTACTTTAGATGTAAGAAAAGATGAAATTTACTTAGAAGCACCGAAAAAATTAAATAGCATTGAAATAAAGACAATGCCATATCCGGGATTTCCAACAGATATGCAATCAATATTTGCAAGTATGCTAACAACTGCAAAAGGCACATCTTTAATAGTTGAAAACATATTTGAAAACAGATACAAATATGTGAGTGAATTAAAGAAGATGGGAGCAAAAGCGACTGTGGAAGGAAAAATATGTATCATAAAAGGAACTAGAAGATTATATGGTGCAAAAGTTACTGCAACAGATTTAAGAGGTGGAGCAAGTCTAATACTTGCAGGCTTAAAAGCAAAACGGAAAAACAGAAATAGAAAATGCAAAATATATTTTAAGAGGATATGAAAATCTTGATAAAAAGTTAAACAGTCTTGGTGCAGATATGAAAATAGTAGATGTCTAAAATCAAAAGAATAGTCCACTATATGTAGGAAAGATAAAATTTACCTGCATATAGTGGAAAAAAGATAGATACAAAGGAGGGATAAAAATGCCTAGGAAGAAAAAAGAAGAGAAATACAATATAGACGATGAATTAATTATAGGTTATAACACAAGCATGAAAAAAGACAAGCCCTCTAAGAAAAGGAAAAAAGGAAAGAAAAAAAGAAAAAATAAGGTCATAGATATTTTAAAATTGATACTAAAAATATTAATAGCAATTATAGCAAGTGGACTAGTTATAGTTTTTCTATTTATATCACCAGTATTTAATGTAGAAGAAGTATCAGTAATAGGTGCAAAAGAAATAACAGAGAGTGTGTACATAGCAATGTCTGGTATTGAAGTAGGAGAAAACATATTTGGCGTAGATAAAATGTATGCAGAATCTGCGATTACAAAAGAACCATATGTAGAAGAAGTAGAGATAAAAACAATATATCCAAGAAAGATAGAGATAAATGTAAAGGAAAGAGAAGCCTGTTATATAGTAGAAGTTAGTGGAAAGTATGGATATATAGATAAAAATGGATATTTGTTAGAAAAAAACATGTCTCCACTAGATTTGCCAAAGTTAACAGGATGTGATACTAACTTTGAGGAACTTGAGCTAGGACAAAGAATGTCTGATAGTGATTTATCAAAATTTAATGATTTAATTAAAATAATAGATGCATATAAGAGTAACATGGTATCTGCAAAATTAACATGTATAGATATAACAGATGAAAATAATTACATATTAGAATTTGCAGATGAGAATAAAAAAGTAATGCTAGGTACGGTAGCAGACTTAAGTATAAAAATGTCATGGATTAATGTTGTTATTGATAGTCGAAAAGATGAAGCAGGAATAATACATTTAGATACAGAGGATGTTTATTTTTCACCTAATAAGTAGTATAAAAAAGACAAGGAGGAATAACTTAAATATGAAAAGTAAAATGCAAATTGGAATTGCCTTAGGCTTTATGTGCATAATTTTGACAAGCTGCATAATGATTCAATTAAATACAATAAATGAAGCTAAAAAAATAGTTGGAACATCTTATGCGCAAGAAGAATTGAAAGACGAAGTATTAAAATGGAAAGAAAATTATGAAAGAAAATATGAGGAACTAGAAAATAAAGAAAAAGAACTAGAAAGTGAAAGACAAAACTTGTCTCAAGGTAATAGTAAAACATTAGAATTACAAAAGGAGTTAGATGAATTAAATAAACTTCTAGGTCTGACAGAAATAAAAGGCTCAGGTATTATTTTAACAATTAGAGATAGTGAACCAATAGCATCTAAAGATTTAGGAATAGATGCAACAAGCAGTATAGTGCATGATGAAGATTTAAGGCAACTTGTAAATGAACTAAAAAATGCAGGGGCAGAAGCTATATCAATAAATGGACAAAGAATAGTAACAAATACAGCAATAAATTGTAGTGGTTCAATAATTACCATAAATGGTGTAAAATTAAATTCCCCTTTTGAAATTAGAGCAATTGGAAATGAAGCAAGTTTAGCAGGAATTACTAGACCTGGACGGATATTTATCTATACTAGAAGATGAAAGAATAATTGCAACACTTGAAAGACCGTCAGTCGTTACAATTCCAAAGTATGTCGGAGTTAATACTCCAAAGTATATGAAAAATGCAGAATAGCAATATGATAAGAAAGGGTGAAGCATTAATATGAATAAAAGTAAAGTTATAATGTATACAACAATTGGGATAATGAGTCTATTATTAGTATATGTAATGTTTATACAATTTAGGATTGTAAGTGAAACTGATGTAGGAGAACTTGCATTTATGAGGGAGACAGAATTAAAAGAGACTCTTGCATCTTATAAAGCAAGTTATCAAGAAGTTTCAGATGAACTAGAAGAGGTTCAGAAAAAGATAGACGAACATAAACAAAATGAGAAATCAGAGGAAGCAACAAATGAATTGCTAGATAAGGAGATAAAAGATGCAAAAATGAGGCTTCGGAAAGACAGATGTTTATGGAGAAGGAATCACGATAAGAATGTATGATACACCAGATTATAGTGTACGGATATGATGACTTATTAAAATTAATAAATGAACTTAATAGTGCAGGAGCAGAAGCAATATCAATAAATGATGAAAGAATTGTTGCAATGTCAGATTTATTTCCAGTTAGTAGCTTTATATTAATTAACGGAGAAAGAACAACTCCTCCTTATGAAATTAAAGCGATAGGAGATACAGTTCGGAATGCAAAGTGCTTTAAATATTAAAGGCGGATATGTAGATACATATGATAATTTGTGCAATATAACAGTTGAAGCAGGAAATGTTGCAATAAATAAGTATAATGGCAAAATAACATTAAATTATGTGAAAGAGTAATAGGGAGGAAAAAATTATGATTATTTTATTTATAGCTGTAGGTTGTTTAATAGGAGTAATATTAGGTAGTTATGCTCCAACAATTTCATATATGTACACAGATTATCTTGCAATAGCAATAATTGCAGCATTAGATACTGTACTTGGTGGTATAACTGCAACACTAAAAAACAATTTTAATTTTAAAGTATTTGTTTCAGGCTTTTTTGTAAATGCAATACTTTCAATTTTACTTATACTACTTGGAAACAAATTAAATGTTGATATATACTTAGCAGCAATAGTAGTATTTGTTGGAAGAATGTTTAATAATTTAACTATAATAAGGCATTATTATATAGAAAAATGGGAGAATTTTAAAAAGGCAAAACCCGAGGAAAATAAAGTAGAAAACAAAGAAGAAAAATAGTAGAAAAAATATAAAAAAATTAAGAAATAAGCCAATTATTTACGCATGTAAGTGATTGGCTTATTTTAGACAAGATATAACAAAAAGGTTACAAAATTATTACAAAATTATTACAAAATTCTATTGACTTTTTTACAAAAATATTATATTCTTTAATACAGAAAATATGTAAAAAATGGAGGAGTTAAGGTTGGCAATAGGTGATATAATTGTTGGCTTAGATATAGGGACTTCTAAGGTATCTGCTATTGTTGGAGAAGTAAATAATTTTAATCAAATAGAAATAATTTCTTCCACTAAATGCAAATGTAAAGGAATACAAAAGGGAAAAATAGTAGATGAAGACGAAATAAGTTTATCAATATCTAAAACAATACAAGATGCAGAAGATGAAGCCAATTTAAAGATACACTCTGCTTATATTACTATTCCAGGGAAATATGTTACTATTGTACAAAATAGTATTATAAAGGAAGTAAAAGATAAATATGCAGGAATATCAGTAAAAGATGTTGGTGCAAGTATAATGCAAATCAAAGATATAGAGGTTCCAGATGGAAAAGTAATCATTGACATAGTCACCGAGAGCTTTATACTAGACAATGGTGAAGAAGTTCAAGATCCAGTAGGTTGCTTAAGCTCTAATTTTACAATACAAGCACAAATTATTTTAGCAGATAGGGACTATGTAAAAAAGATGACATCTATAATGAAAAAGGCAGGAATAGAGTTAGATGGAATGGTTCCAATAACTCTTGCAGAAAGAAATTTGATTTTAGACAGAAATGAATTAAATGATAATGTAATGCTTTTAGATATAGGTGCTGGAAATATAGAAATAGGCGTTTTTGAAGGCAATAAATTTATTTATACAAATACAATACCACTTCGGTGGAGATACGATAAGAAGAGATATAGAGCTTGTTTTAAATATATCTGAAGATGAAGCAGATAAATTAAAAAGACAGTATGGACTAGCCTTAAAATCATTCATAGATAATGACAATGACATATATTTAAGTACATGCAAAGGAGAAAATAAGAACAGAACAATTAGAAGTTCAGAACTGATAGAAATAATAGAAGCAAGAATAGAAGAAATGTTTTCGCTAATAAATAAAGATATATTGAATCAAGGAATTAAGCAAAGAATAAATAATGTAATTCTTACAGGGCAAGGCATAACAAATATTAACAAGAGTGATGTTGCAGGAAAAATCGCACTAAATATTCCAGTTAAAATATCAACAGGAAGATTAGTCAGTACAATAAAACCAAGCTTTAGAACATCATATGCTTTAGTAAGATATGTAGCTTCTAAACCGTTTTCAAAATCTGTAGCAAGTACGATAGATGTAACAAGTGATGAAAATATCTTTAAGACATTGATTGAAAAGATAAAAGAATTTTTTTATAGTTAAAAGATGAGGGAGGAACGAATTGTTATGTTAGAATATGATGAGATGGATAAAGATCTTAGCGAAAATGCTATAATAAAAGTAATTGGTGTAGGTGGCGCTGGAAATAATGCAGTAAATAGAATGATACAAAGTGGAATAAAAGGAGTAGAATTTATATCTGTAAACACAGATAGACAAGCTCTAAAAAATTCAAATGCAAGCACAAAAATTCAAATAGGAGAAAAAATAACAAGAGGACTTGGTGCTGGAGCAAATCCAGATATTGGAGCACAATCAGCTGAAGAAAATAAAACAGAAATTGCAGAATCATTAAGAGGAGCAGATATGGTATTTGTTACAGCTGGTATGGGCGGAGGAACAGGAACAGGAGCTGCTCCAATAGTTGCAAGTGCTGCAAAAGAAATGGGAATACTTACAATAGGAGTTGTTACAAAACCATTTACATTTGAAGGAAAGAAAAGATTATCACAAGCAGAACGAGGAATAGAAAGCTTAAAAGCAAAGGTAGATGCTTTAGTAGTTATTCCAAACGATAAATTATTACAAATAATAGATAGAAAAACATCTATGATAGATGCATTTATTATGGCAGATGATATTTTAAGACAAGGTGTACAAGGTATTTCAGACTTAATCGCAAATCCAGGACTTGTAAATCTAGATTTTGCAGATGTTAAAACTATAATGATAAATACAGGAATGGCACATATGGGAATAGGACGCGCAACAGGTGAAAATAGAGCAGAAGACGCTGCAAAACAAGCAATTCAAAGCCCACTTCTAGAAACATCAATTGAAGGAGCAAGAGGAGTAATAATCAATATAACAGGTTCAGAAAATGTAGGATTACAAGAAATTAATACTGCAGCTGAATTAGTACAAAGAAGTGTTGACCCAGAAGCAAATATTATTTTTGGTACAGCAATTGATCCAAATTTAGGAGATGAAATAGTAATCACAGTTATTGCAACTGGATTTGATAAGGAAAGACCTATGTCAAATCTCGGCGTAGATCAAATCGTATCAAAAGCATGGGATAAGAAAATAACTTCTATTCCATCATCATCAGAAAGTACAAATATCAATTCACAAGATTTAGATATCCCTTCTTTTTTAAGAAAAAATAAAGGTACAAAATAATAAGTAGTACGAAATAAAAGGCATGTAAGGTAAAACTTATGTGTCTTTTATTTTTGAGTAAGCATCAGAACTATCAAATCATAGTTTCATAGTTGACAGTCAACATAAAATATTATATAATAAGCACTATAAAATGTATTAGTTCAAGATGATACTTTGTTTTGAATGAAAAAATAAAAAAAGGAGGGGGAAGGCTTTATTTTTTAATTTCTAAAAGTAATAAATCTAATGTAACACATAGTGTCTTTTAGCACTAACACACACACAGCAAATGTACAAGGAGGCAGGTGCAAATGGCAGGAAATGTTCCAATATTGGATTTATTAAAAAATCCAAAACAGTATGGAAATGTGACAAATCTTTTTGTCGATTACAACCCTGATGAAAAGCAAATAGAATTAACAAGCAAAAAAACTGGCGTGCATTATTCGCAGAAGTTTAAAACAGAAAAAAATATGACTTGGAGGCCATTACTTTATAGTCGTAAAAAAGAAGTAAAAGCATATTTATTAGGATATGTGACAAATGATAAACTTGCTTTAAAAGGGGAAGTTGGCTATAAAAACGGTGTAAGATGCATGCATATTATTTGTAAGGAGTGCTACAGTAACAAAAAATTAGGGTTAGAAGCAAAACCACTTACAATGAAGGTATGGGATCATGCAGAAAGTAATGTGAAGTATGGCTATTACAGTAAGAAATTCTATCTCGCAGAAAGAGCTTCAGCTGGAACATATGGTAACTACTATTCAGGTTATATGAGCCGAGGTTTCCATGTAACTGGAAAAGGAGGGCTAGAAATTTATGCAACTTATAAGGAAGTCGCGTATCTAGATAATGAAGATGAATTTATAGAATTTCCATTAGTGCCAGTAATTCCTTTACCAGATGATATGATGGTTAGGATTGAGGATCCAACAAGTGATGGAAGCACACCTGAGAAAGGTCTTAAATTGGTTTTACCTTACAAATCAAGAATAGAGAAAAAGGAGGAAAATTCAAAAACTATGAAGACTTCAGAAGGCATTGATGTGCAGGCACTTGAAAATTATGCATTAAGCATGTTAGAAAGTGCAAAATCGATGGAAAAGAAGGCAAATGAAATGCTGGAGCAGGTTAAGAAATTAAAAGAAAATAAAACTTAAAACTATCCCAAAAGGCATATGGACTTTCCATGTGCCTTTTTGTATAAAATTTCCGTAAAAAAAGAGGAAAAAAGTATTGACATAGTAAATTAATTATGGTAATATAAATATACACGATACGAAAGGGAAAAACATATTATAAAGT
>CANQLP010000023.1 GCA_947624725.1 uncultured Clostridia bacterium | reverse complement strand
GGCGAAGTAGCTCAGTTGGCTAGAGCATGCGGTTCATACCCGCAGTGTCGTGGGTTCGATTCCCTCCTTCGCTACCAAAATAATTAAACTCCATAAGCATTATATATATTAGCTTATGGAGTTTTAATTATATATGTATCTTAATAAAATTTTATTGCTAATATAGTTTTGTTATAGTATAATGAAAACAGTAAAACTTAAATAATTAATATCTTTATTTTTATTAGAAAGGATACAAATCACATGAAAAATATATTCTTTTTAATATTTTTAATTTGTATTGTAATATTATCTGCTTTAGGCTTTACTATCTATAAGCTTTATTATGAAATAGATGATATATATAGTTCAGAAACTATTCAAGGAGTGATTGTTAATATAAGAGGAACAGCTCTTTCAATTTATTCTAACTTGCAAGGAATATCTATTGTAAGAGTTTCAAAATCTGATATTAATAAATATGCAGAAGGACAAGAAGTTTTAATCTATTATGACACTGCATATATGGCTGAGACAGAATATTCAGCACGAGAATTATATGATATAAAGAAAATTCAGATTTTAAGTGAAAATAGTAGAATAGAAATCCCAGATTATATATTAACAAGATATTACGATTTTCCTTAAAATGCAGTACAGCTATATGTATAAATATTTAAAGGAAGGAATTAGAAATAAATGAGTCCTACTCCAAAAACTAAAAGTAGTTTTATATTTAGAATTTTATGGTCTATTATTATCATTTGGATTATTGCTTTAATTTTGTTATTTTTAAAAAGAGACAATTATCTTAATTTATCAAAGATGTATTCTAAACTAAAAAATAATTTTATAAAGGCGAAAACAGGGATAATTATTGAAGTGGATGAGAAACATGAATTTTTAACTATTATGTCAGATGATGGAAGCTATAGTATTTCAAATACAATTCCCTTTGCACCAGAAGGCAATATAGGGTTTAAGCCAAGACAAAAAATACTAATTCTTTATAAAGGTGATACGCCTATAAGGACATTTGATGAAAATAGAGTAAAAAAAATAATTATTTTAAATCAAAAATCTAATTTTGAAATACCTAATAGTATAATAGAGCAATATAATTATTCTAAAGACAAGGTTTTAGTATCTGTTAAAGAGTTAACAAACACTAGTATTACCTATCATGTTATAGACAACAATGATATACCGTATAATCATAAAAATACACTTACATACAAAATTTTAGAAAAAAATAATGATCCTGAAAGTAAAGAAGAATTTCATGAAAGAAAGATTTCAGATATTTCATGGGTAGATACAATTGTATCTTTAAAAGAAATTGATGAGCATACTTTCGAGAAAAGTTATAATTGGGAAAAATTATATGGATCTTTAGATGCTCGGAGAATATAAATTAGTAGTATTCTCAAAATTTTTACTTGAGATAAAATTTAAAGTTGAAGAAAATGGAGCTGTTTCTTATGAAGAACCCAGCATACTATATTAAATAAAACCCAGCTATATTATTAATATAGCTGGATTTTTAGAATTTATACTTCAATAGGTATGAAAAAATAAAACAAACATGCATTGCAAAAAGCATTGCAAAATAAATTACTTTCTGATATAATAAACTAAAATTTGACAAAATACTACAAAAGATAAGGGGGTGATTGTTATGGATAATAATAACAGTAATTCAAGTTCAATAACTAGTTTAGTATGTGGCATAATTTCACTTTTTATATTGCCTTTTATATTTGGTATTATTAGTATAATATTTGGTGTAGTTGGATTATCTAGACAAGAAGAAAAGAAAGTTTATTCAATAATCGGAATAATTTTAGGTGTAATCGGGATTCTTTGGTCTTTTTATTCTGCAGGTAAATTATAAAATGAAAGGAGAATTTTATGCCAGCAATTTGTTTAATTTTAAGCCTTTTGGGTTGGGCTTTAATAATGTCTGCAAAACCATTTGATACAGGTTTAATTTTTGTTTCGACACTTTTTATCTTAGTTGGTTTTATTTATGGAATTATTTGTTTAATTAATCAAAATTATAAAAAAAATTTTGCAATTATTGGAATTGCCTTTTGTTTAATATCATTTGCAATAAAGGCTGACTTAGATAATACTAGAAATAATAGTTTAACATATAATTCTAAAACAGATATAGTACCTACCACAACAAGCCCACAGACAAGCACGCCTGATACTACAAGTTCACAGACGAGTACGCCTACCACAACAAAGCCACAGACAAGTACGCCTACCACAACAAAGCCACAGACAAGTACGCCTACCACAACAAAGCCGCAAACGAGCACACCTACCACAACAAAGCCACAGACAAGTACGCCTACAACAACAAGACCACAAACAAGCACACCTACCACAACAAGACCACAAACAACTACACTAAAAAATTATGAAGAAATATATGATGAATATTCAAAAAAATTAATAGAAGCAGGTCCAACATCTTCAATTAGAGAAATGGCAGAAATTACAAATGAAGGAATAGGAAAAATGGCGGAATATATGTATTCAGCTAAAGGTACAGATGGACAATATGCGACATATGAAAAATGGGCGAGTAAATTACAAGAAATTTACTTAAATAATTGTAGATAATCACAAAATCTAGGAAACAAAAAATAAAACAGCTATATTATTAATATAGCTGTTTTTACAGATTAAAGCCGTATTTATGCAACTTCTTTCAGAGGTCTTTTCGAATATTCATGATGATAATACATTATAGTTGCAATGAAAAATTTGGCAAAAATAAAATTGTTAAAAAAGAATGTATCATACTCACTATTTTCTTCATACCGAATGACATGATCATATTGATCTGGTACATAACTGTCAGAAGAATCATACTTGTAAATTCGTACCTCATACTCATTATCACATTCACTTTTCCCTAGGAAAATCATTAGTTCCATCTCTTTGATAATCTTTGGTTCAGCATCTTTTTGGATGTCCACTTGTCCAGTAACAGAAAGTGTCATGAGCCCTTTTTCAGGGTGCGATAAATCAGCTTCATTAACAAATCGAACATCTTCCAAATCACATAGAAGTTTTGGCTCTAACCGCATAAATTTTCCTCCTCCTTAAAGGTTGTATTGATGCAGGGTTGTTTATAAACAAAAGAAAAGGTTAAAAAATTGTTCATAGGATGATTTTATCATATGTAAAAATAAGGTGCAATATATATTTTAAACTTTTAATTTTTTTATAATATCTATTTCATGTTCTAGTCTATTTATAAGATCTTCCTTTTGCTTTAATGCATTTTCATAATCTGAAAGAACATTTTTATAATTATCAAAGTTCTCACCTTGTTCAAATAAAATAGTCATATAATCTTTATAATAATCTTTGTCTTGCTGTTTTTTAGCATTATTCATTTTATCTTCAAATTTTTGGATTTTATGAAGCCTTTTTATTTGTTCTTTTAAATAATCTACATATTCCAAAGTACAAGTAATTTCATATAAGGTGTCATCTATCACAACCTTAAATAGAACTCTTAAAACTTTTATATTTATTTTACCTAGTTTTGAATCAGAACTAAGTATATCTAAAGCGACAGTTTGAATAGATGGTTTTGCATCCTTTATAAGAACTTTTAAGGTCTCAGAAATATCAACATGAGTTGTATAGTGCCTTTTTGTTACAATTGCATCAAACACATCGGCAATATGTATAATTTGTGCATAATAAGGAATATCTTTTTTTGTAAGACCTTGTGGATATCCAGTACCATTAAGGCATTCATGATGATAAAGAGCACCACCGAGCATATGGACGAAGTTTTAAATCCTTCATACACATGTTATATCCAATAGTGGTATGCTTTTTCATTATTTCAAATTCCTCATCAGTTAAAGTAGTAGGCTTTGATAAAATTTCTGGGGGAATAAATAATTTTCCGATATCATGTAAATAGGCAGATATTGTTGCATGAATGGTAAAAGTGTTTCCTGCATGTAAATACTCACACATTCTACAAGTTAAGTTTGCAACATTTTCACTATGCCTCCTTGTAAATAAATCTAAATTTTCAAGCATATTAAGCTGATAACGCATTGTAGTGTCCAAATTATAAGCTTTCAAAGCAGTGGGACTATAAAATGCAATATCTTGTTTCTTCATCATAATAATTTTCTCCTTTGTACATATATAATTAATAATATCATTGATATAAAAAAAAATCAATGAATTAAAGTAAAAATATTGCTCTTTATGCTGAATTATGTTAAAATAATTTAAGATAAATTGGGGCGTCGCCAAGTGGTAAGGCATCGGACTCTGACTCCGACATGCGTAAGTTCGAATCTTACCGCCCCAGCCAAGAAAGGGAAGCCATACAAATATTGAAATATCAATATTGTATGGCTTATTAAGGAATTAAAATTATGAGTATAGAAAATGAAAAAACAATAGAAGTATATGAGAAAAAAGCAAGTGTTTACTTAAATACTACCATTGAGCATGATAATCTCGATTTAGAAAAGGCAAGATGTAAGAAAGAGAAATTAGAAGAGTTTATTGAGACTAATCTCGAAATATTGCCTAAAGGGGCAAAGATTTTAGAAATTGGTGCAGGAGATGGAAACAATTCAAAATATATTGAAGAATTAGGATATAATGTTACAGCAAGTGATGTAGCTGAGGATTTTATCAAAGCAATAAAAGCAAAAGGCTTAAAAACTATAAAATTTAATCTTTTAAAAGATACACTTTCGGAAAAATATTCTGCAATTTTTTGTTGGAGAGTATTTGTGCATTTTACAAAAGAAGATATAAAAATAGCTTTACAAAAAGTTTATGAAATGTTAGAAGATGAAGGGTTATTCATATTTAATGTTATGAACTTAGAAGGAAAAACTGCTAGTGAAGAATGGGTTGATTTTGATAACGAATATCATATGGGAGCTAAACGATATTATAAATATTTTAGTGAAAAAGAGCTATATGAGATTATTATAAAAAGTGGATTTACTATATGCAATTTCCATAAAGAGGGCGGAGAAAGTAATAATAAATGGTTAGTATATGTCCTAAAAAAATAAAACTATAAATTAACAAATCCTTAAAATTTGCTATATTGCAAAATTTGACAATTTATGATATAAATAAAAAGAATACTTAGTATTAATCGGAGGAAAAATGGAAAAATCAAAGATAAAAGGTATAATTGAAGGAATACTCTTTGCAAGTGGAAGACCTGTAAGCATTGATGAATTATCAATTAGCCTTGAAGAAGTAGATAAAAAAGATATAGTAGATATTTTATCAGAAATGCAAGAAGAGTATAAAAAAGAGGATAGAGGAATAGAAATAGTTAAGGTAGATAATTCATATACTTTAGCAAGTAAAAAAGATTATCATGAATATATATATACAATAATTGATAAAAGGGCAAAACCTAATTTATCACAAGCAGCACTTGAAGTACTTGCAATTATTGCATATAACAAAGGGATAACAAGAGCAGAAATAGAAAATATAAGAGGGGTAAGTTCAGATGCGTCATTATATAGACTTTTAGAACATAATCTAATAGAGGAAGCAGGAAAACTTGACTTACCTGGTAAACCTATGTCATATAAAGTAACAGAAGAATTTTTAAAGAAATTTGGATTAAATACATTAGACGATCTTCCAGAACTTCCAAATTATGTGATGAATGAGAACAAACAAATTGTAATAGACGATATTATAGAAGAAAGGCAAGTGGAAAATATTGATAAACAAAATAGCGGAGATAATGAAGAGTAATGAAAGTTTACTATCAAAGTATGCATGTAAATCAGAAGAAGGAATAAAATTTAACGAAGAAGCACAGGATATAAGACCAATGTTTTTTAGGGACATAGATAAAATAATACACTCACAAAGCTACGCAAGATATATTGATAAAACGCAAGTTTATGCGTTTATAGAAAATGACCATATAACTCATAGAGTGCTTCATGTACAGTTGGTTTCAAAGATTGCAAGGACAATTGGAAGAGCATTAAGACTAAATGAAGACTTAATTGAGGCAATAGCATTAGGGCATGATGTAGGACATACTCCATTTGGACATACAGGAGAGAAGTTCTTAAATGATATAGCAGAAAGGGAAAACATAGGATATTTTTGCCATAATGCACAAAGTGTAAAGATGTTAAAAGATATCGAAAACCTAAATATTACAGTTCAAACACTAGACCGGGATTTTAGCACATAATGGAGAGATACTTCTAAACAAATATGAGCCAGATAGAAGTAAGACAAAAGAAGAATTTTTAGAGGAATTAGATAAAGTATTTACAGTTAAAGGTTATAGCAAAAAGATATTACCAATGACACTTGAAGGGAGTGTTGTAAGGCTATCAGATATTATTGCATATATTGGTAGAGACATAGAAGATGCAATAATTGTAGGAACTATTAAAAGAGAAGATGTACCAGAAGATATAACGAGGTTACTGGGAAATACTAACACGAAAATAGTAAATACATTAATAATGGATGTAATAGAAAATAGTTTAGATAAGCCATACTTAAAGTTTTCTGATAATATTTTTACAAGTCTTATAAACTTGAAAAAATGGAATTATGAAAATATATATAATTCTAAAGAAGCGACTCAAAAGCATGATATTCTTGAAACCGCATTTAATGAATTGTATGAATATTATAAAAATAAAGTAGATGGAAGAAAATATATTGAAATTCCAGAAGATGCAATAGAAAGCGACAAAAACCTTTACTCATATATAAATAACAAAACAGAAGAATATAAACAAAATAACGATATAAGAAGAATAATTATAGACTATATTTCAGGACAGACTGATAAGTTCTTCTTAAAAGAATGTAGAACACATTTAGAAAAGTTTGAGATATAGATATGTATAGTTGCAAAAGGAAATTAATTATGCTAGAATACAAATGAAAGATGAGGAGATAGATGTGGATATATTAATAGTAATATATATATTAGTATTTATTATAGTTGGATTAATTATCTTTTCTGTAATGCAAATAAGAATGGCTGGAATGAAAGTTAAAGACTTTGCAGAATTTATACAAGCAAACCAGATTTTAGATGAGCTTTATGAAGCTACCAAAAAATATGAAAGAATGAATTCTAGAGAAAAAGTAATATTTTTGATGGAGGCAGAAAAAGTTTTTTCAGCGTTTGATAAAGTACCAGATATGCTTTGGGAAGATGAATATCAAAAGTACAGTAAAATTTTAGATATATATAAAGACATTAAGGTTATGAGATGGAATGAAAATTCAACAAATTACATAAAGTAGAATATAATATAATTATATAAACTTAAATTTTATTAAGATGGAGGCAAAAAGAGAATGGAAAATATAATAGCAGTAGTTTTAGCTGCTGGTAAAGGCACAAGAATGAAAACCAATAAGGCAAAAGTAGTACATAAAATTTATGGTAAAGAAATGGTTAGAAGAGTTATAGAAACAGCCTTTAAAGCAGGAATAAAAGATATTGTAACAGTAGTTCGGACATAAAAGAGGAGAAGTAGAAGAAGTATTAGGAGATAGTGTAACATATGCATATCAGGAAGAATTACTTGGTACAGGGCATACAGTAATGCAAGCTATTCCATATTTGAAGGATAAAAAAGGTAAAGTAGTTATATTATATGGAGATGTTCCTATTGTTAGACCAGAGACAATACAAAAATTAATTGCAAAGAATATTAAAGATGGAGAATTTGCGACAGTACTTACAGCAATTGTAGGAAATCCAACAGGTTATGGTAGAATAATTAGAAATGAATTAGGTCATGTAAAAGCAATAGTAGAAGAAAAAGATGCAACAGATGAGGAAAAGAAAATAACAGAGATAAATTCTGGTATATATTGTTTTGATATACAAGAGCTTATTTCTGCATTAGAAAAGATAACCCCAAACAATGCACAAGGCGAATATTATCTAACAGATGTAATAAAAATAATGAATGATAAAGGCTTAAAGATAGGTGGAATGCTAGTAGAGGATAAGACAGAAATTCTTGGGGTAAACGATAGAATGCAGCTTGAAATGTTAACAAGATTACTTAGAATAAGAATAAATCAGGAACACATGAAAAACGGAGTTACAATAGAAGATACAAATAATACTTATATATATGATGATGTACAAATCGGCGAAGATACAGTAATACATCCAAATACTACGATAAAATCAGGAGTTGTGATTGGTAAAAATTGTGAGATAGGACCAAACGCATATATTAGAGAAGGCTGTGAAATAGCAGATAATGTGAAGATTGGAAGCTTTGTTGAGTTAAAGAAAGCAAAAATTGGAGAAGGTACAAAAGTTCCACATTTATCATATATGGGGGATACAGAAATTGGAAGCAAGACTAATATTGGTTGTGGCACAATAACTTGTAATTATGATGGATTTAAGAAGAGTAAGACAATCATTGGAAATAATGCTTTTGTAGGCTCAAATGTCAATTTTATAGCACCTGTAACTATTGGGGATAATACAATAATTGCTGCAGGTTCAACTATAACTGATGATGTACCAAAGGATAGTTTGAGCATTGCAAGGGAAAGGCAGATTAATAAGGTCAACTGGAATAAGAAATAAAAGAAAGCTACAAGAATCAGCATCTTGCTTCGTCAAGCGTCGGTTAAATTATCCTTAGATAGACCATTAGGTCTATCTGCGGTAATTTACCTAGCTTTCCTTGCAATATACTAATTCTTGTAGCTTTCTAAGAAAGAAGAAAGGAAAAAAAGATAAAGATATGTTTGCATATATAAAAGGAACTTTAGAGATGAAATTGAATGATGCAGTTGTAGTTGAAGCAAATGGAGTAGGATATAAAATATTTATGGCACAAAATGCAATTGATAAGCTTGGCAATATCGGAGATACAGTTAAGGTGCATACTTATTATTATGTAAGAGAAGATAATATAAGTTTATTCGGATTTTTAACAAGCGAAGAGCTTCGTATGTTTGAACTTCTAATTACAGTTAGTGGAATTGGTGCTAAATCTGCACTTACAATTCTTGCAAATATTGATCCACATAGTTTTGCAGTTTCAATAATTACAAATGATGAAGTAAGGCTTACTAAGATTCCAGGAATAGGTAAAAAGACAGTTGCAAGAATGATTGTGGAACTTAGAGATAAAATGAAGAAGATAGAGTTAGAGGATATTGCAGAAGCAGATGTAAAACAAGAAATAGAGAAGAATGATAACATGGCAGAAGCTATGTCTGCTCTTCAAGTTTTAGGATATAACAGAAAAGAAATAGAGAAAGTATTTGAAAAGGAAGATATGAAGGATTTAAGTGTAGAAGATATTATTAGAAAAGGACTTTCTTATCTTAGTAGAGATTAAATTTAAACAAAATTTAGCTTTTGTAACTTCCTTAAAAAAGGAGTAAGGTTATGGATTTATCAAAGCCTTTAGCTTATAGAATGATGCCCAAAACATTAGATGAATATGTACGGGCAAGAACATATTCTAGGAAAAGATAAAATATTATATAGAACTATACAAGCAGATAGACTTTCTAGTATTATACTTTGGGGACCTCCTGGATGTGGAAAAACATCTCTTGCAAAAGTTATAAGTGGTACAACTAAAAATAAATTTTATAGAATAAATGCAGTAACATCAGGTGTAGGAGATATAAAACAAATAGTTGATGAAACACAGAATTTGCTTTTAAATCCATCAGGAAGGGCAATATTATTTATCGATGAAATTCATAGATTTAATAAACTTCAGCAAGATGCATTACTTCCATTTGTAGAAAACGGAACAATCATATTAATCGGAGCAACTACTGAAAATCCATATTTTGAAGTAAATAAGGCCTTAATTTCTAGGTCAATGGTATGTAAGCTAGAGCCACTAACAGTTAATGATGTATATAAAGTTTTAAAAAATGCACTAGATAGCGAAGAAGGCTTAAAGAGTTTTAATGTTAAAATAGAAGACATAACATTAAGAAAAATCGCAGAAACTGCAGATGGAGATGTAAGAAATGCGTTAAATGGCTTAGAAGTTGCAGTTCTTACAACAAAACCAAGTGCAGATGGTTCTATTTATATTACTGATGAAATCGCTAAAGAGAGTGTGCAAAATAGAAAAGTTATTTTTGATAAAAATGGAGATAGCCATTATGACAATATAAGTGCATTTATAAAGTCAATGAGGGGAAGTGACCCTGATGCAGTAGCATTTTATCTAGCAAGGGCAATTGCAGGACGGAGAAGATCCAGTATTTCTAGCAAGACGCATTGTAATTGCAGCAGCAGAAGATGTAGGAATGGCAAATCCAAATGCCTTAGTTGTTGCAAATTCTGCAATGGAAGCAGTTAAAGCAATACGGAATGCCAGAAGCTAGAATAATTCTTGCAGAAGCAGCAATTTATGTTGCAACTTCAAAGAAATCTAATTGTGCATATCTTGCAATAGATAAAGCACTAGAAGATGTAAAAAATAAAGATACAGGTGAAATACCTATGCATATAAGAAATGCGCCAGCTAGTCGGAATGAAGGAGTTTGGGTATGGAAGCGGATATAAATATCCTCATGATTATCCAGGGCATGTTGTAGAGCAACAATATCTTCCAGATAAAATGCTTGGAACTAAGTATTATATTAAAGATGATACAGTAGATTAAAAGAAGGCAGGGAGAACTTATTCAATTCTCCTGCCTTCTTTTGCTGTCATCTTTTCATATTCCTTGCATTTTATTTTGTATTCCATTTGCATAGTTAAATACCTATAATACATGTATGCTTGCTCATATTGAAGCATAGGGTTAAACATCGGATCTTTATACATATCGTTCATATTAAAATCCATGTTATCATATTGTGAAAAATTATTTTGAAAATCCATATTTTTATCCATATATACAAATAACCTCCAAAAAATATTTATGATAAATTTTATTCTAGAAAAAAGTATTTATGAATAAATAAATAAAAATGAGAATAAATATATATAAAAAAAGAGAAAGGAATGAATAAAAATGAATGAAATATTTGATAAAACTCCAGTAAAAATTCTAAAAGGAATAATTATTTCAATAATTTTGACATTTATATTGTTACTAATATATGCGGCTTTGCTTACCTATACTGAATTAGGAGAAAATACAATAGAGCCAGTTGTAATCGGAATTACAGCTGTATCAATATTTATTCGGAAGTGGAATTGTTGGAAGAAGCATAAAAAAGAATGGGATAATAAATCGGAGGCATAACAGGTCTTGTATATATATTGCTAATTTATATATTATCAAGTTTGATGGGGACTCGGCTTTAATCTAAATACATATTCAATAATAATGATAATAGCAGCATTTGCAGCTGGAGCAATTGGAGGAGTAGTAGGGGTAAATATATAAAAAAAAATAAAATGTATAGGACACTAACTTTTTGAGTTTAGTTCAAACTTATACATTTTATTTATAATATTTAAATTTATTTACTTAAGCTTTTTTTGCTGTTTCAGCAAGTTTTGCAAAAGCTTCTGCGTCTGTTACTGCAATTTCAGCAAGCATTTTTCTATTTATAGAAATATTGGCTTTTTTAAGACCTGCAATTAACTTACTGTAAGTTAATCCGTTTTGTCTTGCAGCAGCGTTAATTCTTGTAATCCATAATTTTCTAAAATTACTTTTTTTATCTTTTCTTCCAACATAAGCATACATTCCAGATTTCATAACAGCTTGTTTAGCCATTCTAAATCTATAATGTTTTGCTCCATAATAACCTTTTGCTTGTTTTAATACTTTTTTATGTTTTTTGCGTGTTATTCTAGCTGTTTTAACTCTTGCCATTTTCTAATTCCCCCTTACTTAATTAATTATCGTATGGTAATAATCTTTTAATTCCATGTGTACATGTTTTATCAGCATAAGCATCTTGAATTTTACCAGATTTTCTTTGTCTAGCTGTTTTATTTGCTAGTAAATGTCTTCTGTTAGATTTTGTTCTTTTAACTTTTCCTGTAGCTGTCATACTATATCTTTTTTTAGCAGCTTTGTTTGTTTTTAATTTAGGCATAATAATTTCCTCCTTTTAAAATTTTATAATCTACTTATTTAATGAAAAAATTATAAACATATTTTTACCTTCTAATAAAGGCTTTTTCTCAGGAGTAGCTATATCTGAAAGCTCTTCTATAAAACTATTCAAAATATCTTCTCCTTGTTTAACATAGTTTAATTCTCTTCCTCTAAAACGAACAGTGATTTTAACCTTTGAACCACTTTCTAGAAACTTTCTAGCATTTTTGATTTTGAAGTTTAAATCATGTTCTTCAGTATTTGGAGTAACTCGAAGTTCTTTTACTTCAAAAGTCTTTTGTTTCTTTTTGGCTTCTTTTTCTTTTTTTGCTTGCTCAAATTTGTATTTACCATAGTTCATAATCTTACAAACTGGTGGATTAGCATTTGGGCTAACTAAAACTAAATCTAAATCATTTTGAATTGCAATTTCTAATGCTTCATTTGAAGACATAGTTCCTAGTTTTTCGCCAGTATCACTTATTAATTGAATCTCACCGCAAGCGTATTTGTTCATTAATTGGTAGTTCTTGTTTAATAGTGAAAACCTCCTTACTATATAAAAAATAGATTTGCTAAAAAACAAATCTATCCACTTTAAATATTAATATAATTAAATATCAATAACCTTTTCCCTTAAGGTAAGGTGAGAAGTGGATTGACTTCTTCTTTAAACACAATATCAATTATACACGTTTTTTTCGAAATGTCAAGTAAAACTTAAAAATTTTCCAAAATTCACTAGACATAAGATAGAAAATGTAGTACAATAAATATTAAATTTGATATATAAAGGAGATACTTATGCGGATTTATTAATATAGGATATGGAAATATAATAGCTGCAAATAGGATAGTATCAATAATTTCGCCTGAAGCTGCACCAACAAAAAGAATGATACAAGAATCAAAACAAACAGGCTTAGTAATAGATGCAACAGCAGGTAGAAAAACAAGAGCTGTAATTGTAATGGATACAGGACATATAGTACTTTCAGCAGTTCAGCCAGAAACTGTAATTAGTAGAGTAGATAAAAAATCTGAAATAGGATAAGGGGGAAAGATTATTATGATGGTAAAACCTACAGTACAAGAACTTTTAACAAAAGTAGACAATCGTTATGAATTAGTAGTTGCAACAGCTAAGAGAGCAAGACAACTTGCAAAGGGAGATGAGCCACTTACAAACAAAAAAGAGGCTTCACCTGTAACTCTTGCAGCCGTAGAAATAGCAGAAGGTAAAGTTTATGTAGTAGACGAATAGGGAGGAAAATAAAATGTTAGTAATACTTTCAGGTGTTGCAGGCGCAGGAAAAGACACAGTAAAACAAGAGATAATTAAACGACTTGAAAATGCTACATCAATTCCATCAATTACAGATAGACCAATAAGAAATGGAGATGTTCCAGGAGAAACTTATATATTTGTAAGCAATGATGAATTTAAAAAACTAATTGAAGAAGATGCACTATATGAATTTGATATACATCATAATCATTATTACGGTGTACCTAAAAAACAATTAAACGAAAAGATAGAGCAAGGAAAAATAGTTATTAAAGATGTAGATGTAAACGGCACTGAAAATTTAGTCAGGATATTAAAAGGACATATGAAAGTAATAACTATATTTTTAAGAGTTCCAAAAGAAGAATTAAGGAGAAGACTTGAAGAAAGAATAGATAAACCAAGTGAAGAAGAAATACAGCTTAGACTTAGTAGATTTGATTTTGAAGAATCTAAAATTGGAAACTATGATTATGTAATAGATAATGTAGACCAAGAAGAAACTGTAAAAAAAGTAATTGATATAATTAAAAAGGCTTAAATTATATTGACATAAGTGAAAAAACTCGATATAATTAGGAAAGTTAAGATTTAAGGAAGGACTGAAAATTAAATTATGAGTATTAAAATTGAGAAAACAGAAAAAGCAAATGAATTAAAACTTGAATTTGAAATAGAGGCAGAGAAATTTGATGAGGCTATTAAAAAGGTATATACAAAAAGTGCAAAATATTTTAATATACCAGGATTTAGAAAAGGAAAAGCACCAATGGCAATAGTTGAAAAGACATATGGCCCATCTATTTTTTATGAGGATGCTTTTAATGAGGTTGTGCCTGATATTTATGAGAAAGAATTAAAAGAGAATAATATTGAAGCTGTAAGCAATCCAGATATTGATATTACACAAATGGAAAAAGGAAAAGATTTAAAATTTACAGCTGTTGTCCAAATAAAACCAGAGGTAAAACTTGGAAAATATAAAGGTATACAAGTAAAAAAGATAGAGTATAATGTATCTGATAAAGATGTAGAACATGAATTAGGACATATGCAAGAAAGAAACGCAAGAATTATACCTGTTGAAGATAGACCAGTAGAAAAGGGAGACATTGCAGTAATAGATTTTGAAGGATCTGTTGATGGAGTTAAATTTGAAGGTGGAAAAGCAGAAGGACATGAATTAGAAATCGGAAGCAATACATTTATTCCAGGATTTGAAGAACAAGTAATTGGAATGAAAGTTGGAGAAGAAAAAGATATAAATGTTAAATTCCCAGATGATTATTTCTCAGAAGATTTAAAGGGAAAAGATGCTATATTTAAAGTTAAGGTTAATGAAATAAAGAAAAAAGAATTACCAGAGTTAAATGATGAATTTGCAAAGGATGCAAGTGAATTTGATACTTTAGATGAACTAAAAAATAGCATTAAAGAAAAATTAGAAGAAGAAAATAAATCTAGAGCAAAATATGAGACAGAGGAAGAAGTTATAAAGGCTGCTTGTGATGATGTAGAAATAGATATTCCATCAGGAATGATAGATACAGAATTAGACAATATGGTAAAAGAAATAGAATCAAGATTAAGTTATCAAGGAATGAACATGGATATGTATCTAAACATGATGGGTAAGACTATGGCTGATTTTAGAAAAGATGGAGAAGAACAAGCTAAAACAGCTGTTAAGACAAGACTTGTTTTAGAACAAATTATAAAAGAAGAAAAGATTGAACCAGAAAAAGAAAAAATTGATGAAAAGTTAGAAGAAATGGCAAAAACTTATGGCAAAACAAAAGAGGAGTTAAGCACAAATGAATACTTCATGGAATATATTACAAAGAGTCTAGCAAATGAAGCTGTTATTGAGTTTTTAGTTCAAAATGCAAAGATAAAATAAATTCAAACAAGAAGTGCGATATGAAGAAGTCCGGCTTCTTCTAAATAGCTAAGAGCTTTTGTTTGAATTATCACATAAGAAAAGAGAAAGGAGAAATAAAAAAGATGATAGATAATAGTTTAGTTCCCTATGTAATAGAGCAAACAAATAAAGGAGAAAGGTCATATGACATTTTCTCAAGATTATTAAAGGATAGAATAATATTTTTAGGAGAGCAAGTGGATAGTACATCTGCAGGTCTTGTTGTAGCACAGCTTTTATTCCTAGAGTCAGAAGACCCAGATAAAGAAATTTCACTTTATATAAATAGTCCAGGTGGTTCTATAACAGATGGAATGGCTATATATGATACAATGAATTATATTAAATGCCCAGTTTCTACAATTTGTGTAGGAATGGCAGCAAGTATGGGAGCAGTTCTTCTTGCATCAGGTGCAAAGGGAAGAAGATTTGCAACACCTAATTCAGAAATATTAATACATCAACCATTAATTTCTGGAGGACTTTCTGGTCAAACAACAGAAATTAAAATACATGCAGATCATATGGTAAAAACACGCGAAAAATTAAATAAAATTTTAAGTGAAAGAACAGGAAAACCATTAGAAATAATCAATAAAGATACAGAAAGAGATAATTATATGACAGCAGAAGAAGCACTAGAATATGGATTAATTGATGGTATATTAGATAAAAGAAATTAGTTAAAATATTATAATTCTATGAGAAAGTAAGATAAGACTTAAAATTAGATATTAGAAAAATTCTAATATCTAATTTTCATAAATATATTTGACTAAAGATTTAGGAGGAAAAATATAAATGGCAAAAAATAATGATGAAGATTTGATGTTCAAGAATGTAAAGTGTTCATTCTGTGGTAAAACACAAGAGCATGTGAAAAAAATAGTCGCAGGACCTCGGCGTATATATATGTGATGAGTGTATAGGAGTTTGTAAACATATAGTAGATGAAGAAGATTATGATGATGATGAATTAGAATATAGTTTAAATGATGATGAAGAACTTCCAAATCCAGAGCAAATAAAAAATATTCTAGATGAATATGTAATAGGTCAAGAAAGTGCTAAAAAAACGCTTTCAGTAGCCGTATATAATCACTATAAAAGAATTAATAATGAAGAAGAAGCAAATGATGTAGAAATACAAAAAAGTAATGTATTACTTCTTGGACCAACTGGTTCTGGAAAAACACTTCTTGCACAAACACTTGCAAAAATACTTAAAGTACCATTTTGTATATCAGATGCAACAACTCTTACGGAGGCAGGTTATGTAGGAGAAGATGTTGAAAATATCTTACTAAAATTAATACAAGCAGCAGATTATGATATAGAACTTGCAGAACGAGGAATTGTATATATAGATGAAATAGATAAAATAACTAGAAAATCAGAAAACCCTTCAATTACAAGAGATGTAAGTGGAGAGGGAGTACAACAAGCTTTACTTAAAATAGTAGAGGGAACTGTTGCATCAGTACCTCCACAAGGAGGAAGAAAGCACCCACATCAAGAATTATTACAAATTAATACCTCTAATATACTATTCATATGTGGAGGAGCTTTTGAAGGATTAGATAAAATTATTAATGAGAGAGTAGGAAAGAAGGCAATAGGCTTCTCTGCAAAAATAGAAAGCAAAAAAGAAATTGATAAATACAAAATATATGAAGAATTATTACCACAAGATTTATTAAAGTTTGGTTTAATTCCTGAATTCGTCGGAAGATTACCAATAGTAACAACACTTAAAGAGCTTGATAAAGATGCATTAATCAAAATCTTAACAGAGCCAAAAAATGCTCTAATTAAGCAATATAAAAAATTATTAGAATTTGATGGAGTAGAACTAGAATTTGAACAAGAAGCAATAGAAGCAATAGTTGATAAAGCATTAGAAAGAAATACAGGTGCAAGAGGTTTACGCTCTATAATCGAGGAAATAATGAGAGATATAATGTTTGAAGTTCCATCAAATCCAAAAATCGAAAAATGTGTTATAACTAAAGAGACAGTAATGGAAGGAAAAGCTCCAAACCTTATTATAAATGAACAAAAAACAGAGAGAAAACACTTAAAAAAGAAAGGGACTAAGGTAAAACTCGCAAAAAATAAGAACAAAAAGAAAGAAACAGCCTAATATATCGGTATATGCAAGTAGAAGGAGGAAGAAATATGTATAAAAAAGTTGATTTGCCAAATGGCTTTGCAGGAAAAGAAAAAGAAGTAAGAAAGTTTTGGAAAGAGCATGATATTATAAAGAAAAACTTTAATATGAATAAGGGAGAAAGATATTTTACATTTTATGATGGACCACCTACGGCTAATGGAAAACCACATGTTGGACATATTTTAACAAGAGTTATGAAAGATATTATCCCAAGATATAAAGTAATGAAGGGATATCAAGTAATTAGAAAAGCTGGATGGGATACACATGGACTTCCAGTAGAACTTGAAATAGAAAAGAAGCTTGGAATATCTGGCAAAGCACAGATTGAAGAATATGGAATAGAAAAGTTTACAAAAGATTGTAAACAAAGCGTATTCACATATGTTTCAATGTGGGAAGATATGACAAATCAAATAGGATATTGGGTAGATATGGATAATCCATATGTCACATATCATAATGATTATATTGAGTCTGTTTGGTGGGCTTTAAAGCAAATGTGGAATAAAAACCTTCTATATGAAGGACATAAGGTAATGCCTTATTGCCCAAGATGTGGAACAGCACTTTCATCTCATGAAGTAGCACAGGGTTATAAAGATGTAAATGATTTAACATGTACTGCAAAATTTGAACTTGCGGATAAACCTAAAACATACATTTTAGCTTGGACAACTACTCCATGGACACTTCCATCAAACTTAGCTTTATGCTTAAATAAAGCTTATACCTATGTAGAAGCAAAAGTTGTAGGTGAAAGTAAAAATGAAAATATAAAAGAAGATGAGACATACATTTTAGCAAAAGACTTATGTGAAAAAGTATTAGGCGAAAATTATGAGATAATTAGAGAATTTAAAGGAGAAGAACTTTTAGGTACAAAATATAAACAACTTATGCCATTTGCCAAAGTAGATGGAAAAGCATTCGTAGTTATTCATGGAGACTATGTAAGTCTAGATGAAGGTACAGGAATTGTACATATTGCGCCAGCATATGGAGAAGATGACAGCATTGTTTCTAAAGCAAATGGACTTGCATTTGTTAATCTAGTAGATAAAGAAGGAAAATTTGTAAAAGAAGTTACTCCTTGGGCTGGAAAATTCGTTAAGAAATGTGATGAGAGCATAGTAAATTACCTAAAAGAAAATGGAAAATTATTCTCATCAGAAAGACATATGCACTCATATCCACATTGCTGGAGATGCGACACACCACTTCTATATTATCCAAAAGAGAGCTGGTTTGTTGCAATGACAACTCTTCGTGATAAACTTGTTGAAAACAATAACAAAATACATTGGTATCCAGATACAATTAGAACAGGTAGATTTGGAAAGTTTGTTGAAAATGTAATAGACTGGGGTATCTCAAGAGATAGATACTGGGGAACACCACTTCCAATTTGGAAATGTGAATGTGGACATAAGGAATGTATAGGAAGTATAGAAGAATTAAAACAAAAAGGAATCAATGTACCAGATGATATTGAACTTCATAAGCCATATATAGACGCAGTTCATTTAAAATGTGAAAAATGTGGTAAGGAAATGGTAAGAGAAAAAGAAGTTATAGACTGCTGGTTTGACTCTGGTTCAATGCCATTTGCACAACTTCATTATCCATTTGAAAACAAAGAATTATTTGAAAAGAATTATCCTGCACAGTTTATATCAGAAGCGGTAGATCAAACAAGAGGATGGTTCTATACATTGCTCGCAATATCAACTGCAATATTTGATAAAGCATCTTTTGAAAACTGTATAGTTTTAGGACATGTATTAGATAAAAAAGGACTTAAGATGTCTAAGTCAAAGGGAAATGTTGTAGATCCATTTGAAGTAATGGATAAAGAAGGAGCAGATGCAACTAGATGGCATTTCTATACAGCAAGTAGTCCATGGCTTCCAACAAGATTTTCTATGGAAGATGTAGGAGATACATCAAGAAGATTTTTAGGAACGCTTTGGAATGTATATTCATTCTATGTTTTATATGCTAATATTGACAATATAAATCCACTTGAATATAAAGATTTTGAAATCAAAAATGTTATGGACAAATGGATTATATCAAAGTTAAATACATTAGTTGAAGAAGTAGATAAGGGATTAGATGCTTATGATATAACAGATTCTGCACTTAAGATAGAAGATTTTGTTGATGAGCTTTCAAATTGGTATGTAAGACGCAATAGAAATAGATTCTGGGGAAATGCTTTGACAGATGATAAATTATCTGCATTTATCACACTTTATAGAGTGCTTGTTACTCTTTCAAAAGTTATTGCACCATTTGTACCATTTATCGCAGAAGAAATTTATCAAAACTTAGTAATAAGCCTTGATAAAAATGCAGAAGAAAGCGTTCACTTATGCAAATGGCCAGAGGTAAATAAAAAGGAAATAGATAAAGCATTAGAAGAAGAAATGGATTTAGCATATACTCTTGTAAAACTTGGAAGAAGTGCTAGAAACTCAGCAAATATCAAAAATAGACAGCCTCTATCAGAGATGAAGGTTTCAATTAAAACACTTCCAGAGTATTATGGGGATATTATAAAAGATGAGTTAAATGTAAAGAAGGTTGAGCTTGGAGCAGATTTATCAAAATTTGTTAATTTTGAAATATTACCAAACTTACCAGTACTTGGAAAGACTTATGGAAAATTAATTCCTCAAATTAAACAAGAGATTGCAAAATGTAATCAAATGGAACTTGCTACAACAATAAATGCTGGTAATACTAAAAAAATAACTGTACAAGGAGAAACAATAGAATTAAACTCTGATAATTTACTTGTTACTATGAAGGGAAAAGACGGATTCGCTTTCGCAGGAACAGGACTAATAGGAGTTGTATTAGATACTCAAATTACAGATGAGCTAAAAGAAGAGGGATATGTAAGAGAGGTTATATCAAAAGTACAGAATTTGAGAAAAGATAAAGGCTTTGAAGTATTAGATAGAATATACTTATATATTTCTGGAAATAAAGTATTAGAGGATATTGTCTTAAAGAATAAAGAGTTTATAAAAAAGGAAACATTATGCTTAGATATAATAGTTAGAGATAGTATGCCTAATGATACAGAGTTTAATATTAATGGAGAAAAACTAAATATTGATGTAGAAGTTGCAAAATAAGGTTAAAAGAAAAATAAAGAAACTACTTATAGTTTAAAGCTATAGGTAGTTTTTTTGTTATTTATTTAGCTTTGGGATATGGATTTTTTTCATCTGTTCTTCTTAAGATATAATCTGTACTTGTATTGTAGAAGTCTGCAAGTTGTTTTAGAAGTGTTACAGTTATTTCATATTCTTCAGTTTCATATCTTGAATATTGCTGTTGCTTCATATTTAAAACTTCTGCAATATCTTTTTGCAATAAGTCTTTGTCTTCACGTAAATCTTTTAGTCTTGTCTTTTTCATTATATATCATCCCTTTCATAAGGTTTATGGTTACTTTTTCTTTTTTTATTTTTCTCTAAAAAAATTTTATAATACAAATTATAAATTGTATTGACAGCACAACAAATTTGTTGTATAATCCAAAATATAATATACAACACATATGTTGTATGAATATATAAAATTTATGTGTTATAAATGACGCTTTATGGGTGGAAATAAGAATAGTTTGGTTTTTTGGTTTGACTTTTTCTATTTTTATTTCCAGCCATAAGGAGTTTGGAAGTTATCTGAAAAAAGACAAATGTGCATGACTGTGGGAGAAAGTAGTATATAAAAATTATTAAACTCCTTGCTGGCATAGCCTCCAGATTTTAAGAAAAGTCGGCTATGCCATTCGCACTCGCTTTGCTCGTTTGGACACTTCGTGTCTGTTCGCTACGCGTCGTTTCAAAATTTTTATATACCACTTTCTCCAATCGGTAAGAGATTGTTCAAATTTTAATAAATAATAAAAACCAAAGAAAGATAAGGAGGAAAACCAAACCATGAGAAACCAAAAACCAAACAGAGTAAAAAACATAGGAAGAGGAGAGAGACGGAATCACTCTAGTATCACTAATAGTAGTTATCATCATATTAATCATATTAGCAGCAATAGGAGTAAAAGGAATAATGGGAGATGGCAGCTTAATACATACA
>CANQLP010000022.1 GCA_947624725.1 uncultured Clostridia bacterium | reverse complement strand
TAAAATTTAGCCCTAAAAACTAAATTTTTAGGGCTTATGTTTAAAAAATTTTAAGACATTTTCAAAAATGATTGACATAACATTTTTTGACATTTTTAGAAAAATTACACTATGACTCAAAATCTTCCTTTATCTTATTCAACTCTTCATTTCCATATACATATATTCCACTTCGTAACAAAATTTTATCAGTTTCTGGCAAATACTCGTATGCAATATCTGTCTCCTCTTTTAATGTCTTATTATCATCTTCGTCTAGACTATATATTAATATTTTTCCTTCCTCTTCTGTTAAAAGATAATGTTCCCCACAAAAACTTTCTAGTTCCTTTGAAAAAACTACCTCATCATCCGAGAATTTTTCTAATTTCCAGTTTGAATACTCTTCTTGCAATTCTTCACTTGTCAAATTCACCATATTGCTCGCAATTTGTGACTTTTCTAATATTGTATGTCCACAATCAGAATAATATCTTTTTAAAATTAATATTGTATTTGGTGTTGTTGTGACTTCGCTAGCACTTGTACTTAGCACTTTCTCGTTGTTCTCATCTAACATCTCATTTTTAGAACTTTGAAAACTCTCATCTGCTACAATATTTGCATCATTTTTTAATCCAAATTTTGTTGTAATATATGCAGTTCCAAAAAATAATGTAATTAACATTAAAATAAAAAGGGCGCGTCTGCTCATAAACTAAACCCAAATCCTTTCTAAGATAAATTTTGTTTTTAGTATTATTTACAAATACACCCTTTTTTATACATACTTATCTATAATTGTTAATATCTAATACTGGTAAAGGAAATACCTTATTACTTCTAGAAATTGTAAGTTTCTCTGAATGATTTGTATAGAAATCTTGGCTTCCCTTTAAGAAATATCTGTGTTTTATATCACTTGTAATATGTCCTCCACCTATTATTATTGGATCATCCCAAGTTACATCTACTGCATACCATTTACCATTTAATTTAACATCATTCCACATATGTTCTTCTGTTATTTTATTTGAATTAGTCGCAGTTCCTGTAACAAGAATATTCTCTATTCCCATCTCATCTAAGATTGTCTTATATATTCTTGCATATGCTTCACATACACCTTTTTTCTCTATTAATCCTCCATAAATAGTTGCTTTTTGATTACTTGCATTACTATATTCCATATATTCTATTAGTAAATCGTGTAGTGAACATACTTTGTCATAGTCTGTTCCATTTATTGTTGTTTTTATTTGCTCCTTTGCAAGTTCAATCTGACTTAAGGCAACATCTACTTGCGTACTTGTGTCAAACCCATCTGCAAAGTAGTTTTCATTTCCACCAGAATTTATATATAATTTATATGTTGCTCCAAATATATTTGTTTTTGTTTCTACACGAAGCTCCATCTTTGAAAAGTTTATATAAAACAAATATGGTACATCTAAGCTTACGGCATTAATTGCGTCTTCATAATAATTATCTATTCTTCCATTTCCATTATTTAAAATTTCTCTAAAATCATAATCAATATTTATTACAGCATTACCTGTTTTTAGTTTATCTATATTATTAAGAATTGCATCATAAATTGCCTTTGCTCCATCATCTAGATTTTTATAGTAGTATCTGTTATTGTGTAATTCCATATACTCTTTTGTGCCCATTGTATAATTTGTATCTATTATGCTTTCAATTATATCATTATCTTCTTGATTTAAAGCTGTATTTCCGTTTTCTTGAAGCATCTGGCTGTATGTTGTACTATTTTCTAATGCATAATTTTCTCCATCTGCAACTTTTGTATAGAATATTCCACCAAGCCCAAGTATTACAACCATTATAAATACTATTAATACATTTGCTAGCTTGTCTCCCACACACATTCTTCCTTTCTATTATAAACTACATTAATAATAATACCATATTTTAGAAAATATTTCAATAGATTTTTGTAAATTTATTATGTAAAATAGATTTTATTTTACTGCTTCTTTTATGTGCTTTATTATTCTCAATCCTTTTTGTATATATACTTCAATAACATCAATTCTAATAAATTCATCTTCTAAATGATTTTTATATAAATAATACATGGTTGCATCCTTTATATGTTTCTGCTTTCTTTTATCTACAGCTTCCCTTGCCTCTCCATATTTTGTATCTTTTCTAGTTTTTACCTCAATAAATACAAGTTCCTTTTCATCTTTTGCAATTATATCTATCTCCCCTTGCATGCATCTAAAATTATTACACAATATATCATATCCTAAATTTGATAAATACTTTGTTGCTTCCTTTTCTCCAACCTTTCCTGTAATTTGTCTCGTATTCATTTTACTTAACTATTCCTCCTTTTTTCTTCTATATCGATTTTGCTCTTTTTCTATTAAGCCCTCTATCTCCATCATAAATAGAGTTTGATAAAGCTCTGCAACTTTTATATTTGTTTTCAAACTAATTTCATTTATCATAAGTTCTTTGTCTAATACAGAATAAATTTTTCTATACTCCGGTTTTATATTGTTTAGCTCTACTTTTGCATCCTTATTTATTTTAGTATCATTCATAGCATCTCTTTTTTCTATCACAATTTTATTTTCTGTATATTTTTCTATTAGTTCTTTAGGATTTAATATAAGCTTTGCTCCTTTTTGTATTAAAATATTAGTCCCTACCCCTTTTCTATTTTCTATTGAATTTGGAATGCAAAATACTTCTTTCCCTTGTTCTCTTGCAAATCTTGCAGTTATAGATGTTCCACTTCGCCATTCTGCCTCTATTATTAAAACTGCAAGACTTAAACCACTAACTATTCTATTTCTTTCTCTAAACTGATTTGAGCAAGGCCTTGTGCCTGGAATATATTCGCTAACTATTACTCCACCCTTCTCTACAATTTCATAGTATAATTCTTTATTTTGAGGTGGAAATATATAATCTGGACCATTTCCTAAAACTGCAATTGTTTTGCCTGAAACTTCAAGTGTGCCTTTGTGAGATGCAGCATCTATTCCTTTTGCCATCCCACTTATAACTGTAAAACCGTTTTTTGCAACATTTCTTGCAAAATATTTTGCATTTTTTATACCTTCCAAAGTACAATCCCTTGAACCTACAATTGCAATCCCTTTGTCTCTTAAAATTGCTTTATTCCCAATAGTGTATAGCTTCTTTGGTGGATTTGGTATTATTCTTAAAATGTCTGGATATTCATTATCCTCAAAATTTATCTCTTCTATTTCCAATTTTTTCTCCTTATCAATTCTTCCAATATTTTTTATCTAAATCACGATAGTTTATTGCCTCTGCTAAATGTTTCATTTCTATATTTTCTTTTCCATCTAAATCTGCTATTGTTCTTGCAACTTTTAGAATTCTTGAATATGCTCTAGCACTAAACCCTAGTTTATCAAATGCATTTTCTAGTAATTTTTTCTCATTTTCATCAATTTTGCAAAATTTTTGTATTAATCTCGGAGTAAGCTCTGCATTTGAATATATCCCATATTCTTTGTATCTTTCTTTTGCTGTTTTTCTTGCAATGTTTACTCTTTTCTTTATTGTTTCTGAATTTTCTGGAACTTCATTACTTTGTAGTTTTTGATAATCTACTGCTTGTACTTCAACATGGATATCAATTCTATCTAAAAGTGGTCCACTGATTTTCCCTATATATCTGTTTATTTGTGTATTTGAGCA
Source organism: uncultured Clostridia bacterium (assembly GCA_947624725.1). The sequence goes on along the minus strand of CANQLP010000022.1, from coordinate 18,637 downwards.
AGTACAATTTTTGGTTCTAGAGCCATAATATCCACAAGGACATGGATTCATTGATGCAATCAGCATAAAGTTACACGGGTATGTATAACTAGCATTTACTCTACTTATTGTTACCTTTCTATCCTCTAATGGTCCTCTCATTAATTCTAAAGTATGTTTGTTAAATTCTGTAAGTTCATCTAAAAATAGTACGCCATTATGTGATAGGCTTATCTCTCCGAGGCCTTGGTATACTTCCTCCGACCGTACAAGTGATGCACTAGATATTGTATGATGTGGCGACCTAAACGGTCTTTTAGTAATAAGAGGTTCTTCTTCTTTAGTAAGACCGACTATACTATGTATTTTTGTAATTTCTAATGCTTCTTCTAAATTCAAATCTGGGAGAATTGAGGGAAGCGACTTAGCTAACATTGTCTTTCCGTGATCCGAGGTGTACCGAATAAGCAAAATATTATGCCCTCCTGCTGCTGCAACTTCTAATGCTCTTTTCACATTTTCCTGTCCTTTTACATCAGAAAAATCTATTTTATATCTTGCTGTCTTTTTTAATATATTTGAGAGTTCTATATTAGGATATAATAGCTCTTTTTCTCCATTTAGATATTCAATTACATCCCTTAAATTTTCTACACCTATAACTTCTATATCTTGTACAATCGATGCTTCCTTTGCATTTTCTTTTGGAAGTATTATTCTTTTCATTCCAAGCCTAGAGCTCTCAAATGTTATTGGAAATGCTCCATTTATTCTATTTACTTTTCCATCAAGTGACAATTCTCCAATAATTATTGTTTCATCTAAATCTGTATTTTTTATCTCACCATTTGCGATAAGAATACTAACTGCCATAGGTAAATCATAGAGCGAACCTTCCTTTTTTGTATCTGCTGGCGATAAGTTTATTACTATTCTTCTGCTTTCTAGTTTCAAGCCTGTATTTTTTATTGCTGCTTTTATTCTTTCTTTGGATTCTCTGACACTTGTATCTGGAAGTCCAACAATTTCCCATGTAGGCAATCCTCCGAGATATGTCTACTTCTACATTAAGCAAACTGCCATTTAACCCATGCAGACTCATACTTTTTACTATTGATAACATTTTTATTCCTTCTTTTTTGAATTTTTTTGGCGAAATGCCAAGAATTTTTAATGATTATAAATTAATTTATAAAATGAATTAATTTAACTAAATAAAGGATTTTAAAATTTATCCTTTATCTAGTTATACTATGTGTTTTTATGTTTGTCAAGAAAAATCTTAAGCAAGCTTTAAAATGTGAAATAAATTTATATTTTTTATTTTTCGTCATTAATTATTTTTTCTACTTCTTCTTTTGATAGATTTACTATCTCACATATATCTTTAATATTCATTTGTTTTTTGTGCATGTTTAAAATTACTTCTTTTCTTCCTTCTTTCATTCCTTCTTTCATGCCATGTTTCATTCCACTTTTCATACCTCTATCCCATGCTTTCCTATTTGTTTCCTCCATCGCTGATATTTGGTCTCTTAAAAACTCTATCCTACCTTCATATCTTTCACTTAGCTCTGGATCTGATGCTAGTCTTTCTAATTCCTCCTTTGCTTCCTCTATCATCTTATCTGCTCTTAAAGGTTCCCCCATTTTCAATCCCTCCTTTATAAATTTTATCCAATCATATTCTTCCTCTCCTCTTGCTTCGTCATTAAATTTATCTAGCTCTATAATATGTATTACAAACTCATCTGTCAATTCTATCTCTGGATTATCTTTCTCCCTTAAGCTCCATACTGTATGATACTTATTTATCTGCTTTGTTATTTTTAAGTTCTTTTTCATTATTAATATCCCTATTGTCTTTTTTATCTCGTCATAACTTCTTGATCTCTTCAATCCTTCTGTATATATCTTTGAACAATAAAACACCATTCTCTTCGGCATATAATCATATGGTTCTACTTGCATTTCTATAAATACCTTCGTACCATCCTTTAACACTGCCTTTACATCCAGTCTACTCCTTTTATCATCTACTTCTTCTCCTATTAATCTTTTGTTTGCATCTAGTGTTAGGTCTTCTATTTCTATCCCAAGCACCTTCTCTAAAAATCCTTTTGTTATTCTTTCGTTTCCTACTTTCCCAAAAATACTTTGAAAAACTAAATCATCTGTTAATAGTAAATTTACTGACATGTACATTGCTCCTTTCATTATTATATCTTAACTTATTAGTTTAATCAAGATATAATTGTTAAATTATAAATTTTTTTGATTTTTTGGCGAAATGCCAAGAATTAATTTTTTGAATAGTGAACTAAAAAGATATCACTATATAAAATAAAAAATAATAACAAGCTTACTTAAAATATAAGCTTGCCATTATTTCTATCATGTTTTTAATTATATGTCAAGTAAAATCGTTCGACAAAATTCGACATTTTGAACTAATCCTCTTTTTTAAGTCAAACTTTCATTTTCGATAGCCTCTATCACATCTATTAAAAAACTTTGCAATTTTTCGGATACTGAATAATCATACTCTTCTTTTAATACCTCATTATTAGATATTCCTTTAATAGATATAGCAGGTATTTTATAAAAATTTGAAGTTTTATATATAGCCACACTCTCCATGTCTTCACAAATTGCACCGTATTTTTCACTTATATATCTAATCCTGTCAGCAGACTTATTCCAAATATCTCCACTTGCAATTGTTCCAAAATGCAGCTTTTTATTTTCAAAATTGTTTTTGATAAATTCAAGTACTTTTGAACTTGCCTTTTCTTTTATAACTCTATTTTCTTCATTATGCAAAAAGGTAATAATTTCATAATCTGCAATTTTCTTTCCCTCGCCTTTGCATTCCATAGAAGTAATATTAAGTGCATCTGTTCCTACAACTATTTCTCCCTTGTGTACATCTCTAGTATAGCCACCTGCTAGTCCTTCATTTATAATTATAGATGGTTTATACTTTTCAATACTAATTGTTAGTGCAGCTGTCGCATTAATTAAACCTATATTAGATACGCATATTACAACATCTTTATCGCAAAGCAATCCTTCATAAAATGTAAAACCTGCGTATTCAATTTTATTTATATTCTCCATTTTCCTTTTTATATAATTTAGCTCTACATCTTCCATAGCAGCAATTATAAGTATTGGTGATTTCATACATTATACCTCTTTTATTTTTCTTAACTTTGCAACAAAAAATCCTTCATAAAATTCATTTGGTTTAATACAAATCGTGCCTTCTATTTTAACTGGCAAAAGTTCTATTCCTTTTAATTCTTGTAAATCGATTGGGACAAGTTCTACATTTTTGTACTTTAAAAACTTTTCTATTACATTTTCATTTTCTTCTTTTAATATAGAACAAGTAGAATAAACCAATTCTCCTCCAACTTTTAGAATTTTAATTGCTTTTTTCAATAATTCTTCTTGCGTTCTTTTAGACCTTTCAATAAGTTCTAGATTAAACTTATCACTAAATATATCTAAAGTTCCGCTTCCACTGCATGGTGCATCTAATAATATTTTATCAAAGGAGAAAAAGTCATCTAACTTTCTTGCATCTACTACTAATGTGTTAACTCTTGCCCCTTGCTTTTCTATATTGTATTTCAATCTCTCGGCTCTTATTTTGTTTTTTTCACATGCTGTAATCATTGCTTCATTATTTGATATAGCTGCAATTTGCGTTGTTTTTCCACCAGGTGCTGCAGTCATGTCTAGTATATTTTCATTCGCCTTTGGCTTCATAATTATTGCTGGAAGCATAGAAGATAAGCTTTGCATATATATTTTTCCTTGGCTATATATTTCTAACTCGTCTATTTTATGTTTTTCTACATCTGTCAATATAAAAATATCTTTATCGTATGGAACTGCACACCATTTTATATTTTCTTTTTCTAAAATATTCTTTATTTCTTCCTGACTTGCCTTTATGGTATTTACTCTAAATGTTACTGGTCTTTCTTTTTCATACCCTAAAAATATTTCTTCTGATAATTCTTTTCCGTATTCTTTTTTTATCATTTCTTTAAAAAAATTTGGAATTACTTTTTGCATATATAATCTCCTATATAGCAGAAAAAGGATATTTTAAGTTTCCTTAAAACTCCTTTCTCCACTTTTAAAACTTAAATTTTAGTTTCTTAAATTTTCTATATATTATTATTGCTAATGGTACTAATACAAGAGATAGTGCAAGTCCTAATAGGATTTCTCCGATGTAAGAATCTCCTGTTTTAGGTAAATTTCCGTTATACTCACTATTATTTTGATTTTTATTTCCACTAGTATTTGTATTTTGACTTCCTTTATTTTCGTCTACAATAGTATTTTCATCTCCTGGAACTGCTTGATTTTCTTCTGGATTTTCATTGTCTCCTGCGTTTCCTGATTCGCCTTGACTTCCACTTCCTGAACCACCATTTGGATTATTTGGACTATTTGGATTTCCTGGAGTTGGATTTTCTCCGCCTTGACCTCCACCAGGATTTACATCTCCACCGCTTGGGTTATTACCGCCACCTGGATTTTCTCCTTGATTTCCGCCTGATGTTTCTCCTCCTTGGCTTCCTGAACTTCCTGAGCCACTTGAGCTTCCTCCTGAAGATGTCTTTGCTATTACTGCAAATAATTCATCTTCTGGCTTTACCTCAATTTCAGTCTCAGAATGACCAATTGAAGATGCTGTGACAAGTTCATCAACTGGAGTTACTTTGATGCTTACATCTTTTGTCTTATCTACATCAAAGCTGATAGTTCCTATTTCTACTTTGTCATCTCCTGCTGGATTTAATTCCTGTGAACCTGCGTAATATATATTTAATGTGCCTTTTTCCTTGTTATATGTATATTCTAAATTATCTTTATTTAATTTACTATTTAGAGTAAATTTTGCATCTGCTTCAGTATCTAATTTTAATCCTATTTGGAAGGAAGCAATACTTGCTTCCTCCGTCATTCCAAGGTACACATGTACTGTTGATTTTGCCCTATCATCTTGAAGTAATATTACCATATTTCTATCTCTTACAGCTAATACTTTATTTCCTCCAAGTAATACACCCATTAAGATAACTACTAGCATTATTGATAATTTTATTAGATTTTTTACTTTCATATTTTCACCTCTCATCTTAACTTAAAATCCTATTTACTTAATTTTATTTTAGGTAAATCAGACTTTAAGCTTACACGAAATGTATCACTTACTAATCTTTCTCCTTCGTTTGAATGAGCATCATCAACACGATATAATTCTGCTCTAACTGTTGTTGGCATTGCTACATCCCCATCTGGGAAGTTCTCATCTTGTGGCTCTATCCAGTAAATCCATCTTCCTTCTGATACATCTCCTAAAGCACCATTTCCTGGGTTTGGAGCCATTATTATTTGATATCCGCCTATAAGTTCATTATCTTGATCCCATAATTTGACTACATTGTATGCAGGATTTCCTTTGTAAGTTCCTGTAAATATTAATGAGCCTTGTGGAATCTTCTTGCCAGAACTTTCTTCATATATAAAGTCTTCTTCTAGGTATCCTATACCATCCTGATCAAGTTCTACATTATCTCCTGATTGACCAAGTAAATCTAATTCTGAAATAGATACTTCTTTTTCATTTTTGATTATTAGTTTTACATATGCTGTATCATATACATATAACCAATCGTCATCTTCTTTATTAAAGTAGACTTTAGCTGATTTTTGGTCATCTAATGTAAATGTTCCAGTCTTTACTGTTTCCCAATTTTCCCCGTCTTTACTAATTTGGATTTCGTAGTCTTTAATTGCTTTTTCAGTATTTCCTGCTGTATATTTAAATCCTACTAAACTTGTAACTTTTCCTAGAGAAATCGTGATTTCTCCAGTCTTGTTATCTTCTACCTTTCCTATATATTCATCACTGTAATCATTATTTGCAACTACTTTTGCAATTCCTTTTTCTGTCTCTTTCTCGCATGGCATATCGTCATTTCCATCTGTTGTTACATCTGTATCTGATGTTAAGTTTGTATCTATTACCCAATCTTCTTTACTGATATTTCCTTCATGTGATATTTTAACTGGTTCTAATACATATTGTTCAGTTTCATTTAAGTATTTATCATATGCTCTTACTTTATATGTAAATACTCTATTATTTATTGTTTCTACTGTATCTATATATTCTGTCTTATCGGCTGTTACGAATGCTACTGGTGTGATTACTTCTTTATCATTATCCATATAGCTTCTTACTATTTCATAACCAAGCATTGCATTTCCGTTTTGCCCTTTATTTGTATATCCAAGTGTAATCTTTACTTGATTTCCTGAACCTTGGAGTTTCTCAATTGTTGCTTCAACTTTTGTTCCTTCTTGCATTTTTGCTCCATCTGATAATTCATAAGCTCTTGCTTCATCATTTACATAGTAAATATCTCTTTCTTCCTTATCAAATTGTGAAGCATATTCAATTGTTCCTTCATCAGGAACTAATCCCCATCTTTCGAAGAATTCAAGTATATTCTTTTTGCTTGCTGCACAAGCAAGTCTCATTAATTGATTATCCTTATTTGCACCAGCTAAAGTAAGTGCTATTCCGTCATTATTTGGTCCTTTTGGTGCAACTGATACATCTCTTGCATAAGTATCCATTCTTGCAAATATTAAGTTATCAAATTGTTCTTTGTAAGTATCATATTTCTTAAAGTTATATCCACCTTTATCATATGCTAAATGTAATTGCCAGTACATTGCAAGTTGTGTAAATACATTTGATGCCTTTCCGATTGTACCTGATGTTACTTTATCATATACATTTTCATATTCAAAACGAACTGATTCATTATCATCTTTTGCTTGTGCAAGTACTGAATAGAAGTTGTTTGTGACTTCATTTACTTCGTATGCACCTTCATCGATTATATGTCCTATTTCATGGGCAATACCCCATCCAAAGTATCCACCAGATTGATATTTTCCGTTTGCATCTGTTTGAATTGGTTTTCCATTTGCAAGTCCTCCGATTGAATCCCATTCAATTCCGATGTGCAAGCCACCTGCATACATGAATGCTCCTGCGAACATTCTTTGATAACGAATATTAAGTCTTGATGATGGATATTGATTCTTAGCTCCTGCGTCTGCTGATTTACTTAATCCCTTATGTACATAGAATAAATCTATCATTTCATCCATTGCTTTTAATGAATCATATAATTGATTTACTTTTTCATCTTCAGAACCTTTTAATTGGTCATATATTTGTTTTGAAGATACTGAATACATCATTTGGTCAAGTACAATTTCTGTTGCTCCTAGTATACAGTTTTTCTCATCAAAATTATAATCAATTGCTAATTTTTCTGAGCCTTTATGAAGTGTATTATGCTTTTCTTCGATTGTGTTTACGGCTGTTTCTAATTCTCCTATATATGTTTTTATTGCTGCTTTTTTAGCTTCTTCTCCCTCACATTTTGTTAAGTCTAGTACTGGAATCTTTTGTCCTCCTAGAACTCTAACACCATATACCTCATTTGGATTATTTCCTGTATAGTTAATGTATAGAGAGCCACCTTTTTCAACATCAAGAGTTCCGATTGGTGGTATTGTAACTGTATTTTTACCTATCTTCAATGTTTGAACTACATTATGCCATTTTCCAGATTCTGCATGATATTGTGTTGCAACTAATTGTAAGTTAGAATTTTCTCCTACCTTCTTTGTATTGTTGCTTCCTACATATATTGTAATTTCTTCTCCTGAATATCCAACTATTCCAAGTGGCTGCCAAGCATTTAATCCACCTTTGAATGTGATGTGTCCATCTTTTGCTGATGTAACTGTTGTATCAATTGCAATTTGGTCGAAGAATTTATCTTTATTATTTAAGATTTCTTTTGCAACTTGAATTTCTTTTAATAGATTTTCTTTTTCAGGATGATATTCTTGTGTCTTTTCATCTATTGTATTTAATCTCGTCTCTAAACCTTCTATTTCTTCAATTGTTACATCATCTCTAAGTGTTACATGCATTTCATCTTTATATAGGCCATTTATTTTATCTTCTAGGTCGTCATATTTATAGAAGCATATTTCAGCAATTGTAATTCTATTAACTGATGAATAAACTCTTCCTACACCTATTCTTATCTTATTAGTTTCAATAGCATTTGGAAGTTTTACAAATGTATACCATTTGCCTTCTGCATCTTGTCTTTTAATTATTTCTGATGCATATACTTTTTGTTCTTTTCCTTCTCTATCCCAATAAGTTACATGAACTTTTCCAATTGCAGGAGCATTATCTGCTTCTACTTCTGCTATTGCAATATAGCTCATTTTATAAAATTCATCAAATGTTATTGTTGGAGTTACATTTCCTGGATATGAAGCTCCTGCATCCCAGTCGTCTCTTCTATAATATGAACTGAAGCTTCCATCTACTACTCCAAAGCCTGTATTTTCTGTTTCATCTAAAGTAGAATCAACCATATACCATGGCTTATCGCCTGTTCCTGGTTTGCGTAAAGTTACTTCCTTAATATGTTCTGTTAAAACTCCTTCTCCTTTTGATGTATTAATTAAATCTCTCTTTGGCATTTGAACAGGTTTTATTGATTTTGTTGTGGCATCACTTGTAATTGATGGTCTACCTTCTCCAAGTTTGTTTACACCTGTTACATAAACTTGATATCTTGTTTCTTCTTTTAAGTTTGATATTGTATAACTATTTGTTTCAATATTTGATGCAACTTTCTCAAAATTGCCTTTTTCATATTCTCTGCAATATACATTATATGTATCTGTACTGTCCATATCTTTCCATGTTGCTTTTATTTCTTTGTGTCCACCTGTTAAACTTAAATTATCTGGTGGCTCTGGAACGCTATTTGGTTCTGGAATAACTGTTATTTCATCGCTATAACCGCTTCTCCATTCTCCATTTAGTGATTGTACTTTTACTTTAAATTCTGTACCATTTTTTATATCTTTTCCACCAAATTTTTGTACTTCTATCATATGGCTATCTGTCTTTATGTATTCAGTTACGCCTGCTGATGTAATACTTACTTCATATCCTGTAACATTTTGCATACTGTCCCATGTTACACTAAAGCTTTCACTTGCTGGAATTCCTTTTACATTAGTTGGAATATCAAGTGTTGGTGGTGGGATTCTATCTTCCATATTATTTAAAAATTCTACTTTTGAAATATCTGCAAGTTTATTGCTCTTTGTTCCAGTTACTTTTATTGTGACTTTTTTAACTGCAATTTGACCATTTAAGTTTATTACAATTGTTCCATCTTCATCAATTTCTGCCTTTGCATTTTCTAAGCTAGTTTCTGCAATCTTTTTTACAGTTGGAACGAAGTTATTTATTGCTGCTATTTTATATGTTTTTTGGATAAATCCATTTGAAGCATATTCCTGTGGTTTTGTACCTTCTTCATAGTTTCCAACTGGAATTTTTATTTCTTGATTATCTTCAGTTGTAACTGTAACAAGTCCTGTTTCGATATTATTTTCTGGATTTGTTGATGGTGCAATTGTAATTGCTCCGAAGTGTATCTGTTTTTGGTAAATCTAGTGTTATCTCTACTGCATTATCTTTAGATATATCTTCTCCATCACTTGGAGCAAGTGTTACATATTTATCGTTATTTTTTAATATATCTTCAATTGTTCCATTTTCAGGTTTTTCACTTTTTAATGTTGTGTCTTGACCTACATTTGGCTGTGCACTTACATTTAAAAGTTGTAACAATTTTGCTTCTGTGTTATTTTTTCTATTAAACATTACATATGATAAATCTATAATGTTAACTTTGCCGTCATTGTTTAAATCATAATGTTTTGAATATTCTAATTTCTCAATTTGCTCTATCATTGCTTTAACATCTTCTGCATCTATTACATCATTTTGAGAAACATCACCTATTCCCATTACTCCAACAATTTTATTAGCATTACTATCTACAACTGTCGTATCATGACCATTTGTAAGATTTAGTTCTATTATTTTTCCGGCTTCTACTTTAAATTCTTGGCTGTATGGTAAATAGCTATTATTTAAACTATTTATCTTTAAACTATAATCTCCCTCTGTTAGATTATCAAAGGTATAATATAGCTCTTTGCCATCTTCTGATACAGTATTCTCAGTCATTTTTTCTTGAGCCATTTTACCCTTATGTTGTAAAGTAATGTTAAAATTTGGATTTTGTTCTGGTAATCTTAAATCTATCTTGATAAAAAGCTTACTTGTATTTAAAGGTTCGCTTTTTGTTTGTATTTGATTTGTTGTATATTGTTTTATAGGGTTTTTATTTTCTTCATTTTCCAAATTTTGTGTTTCTGTATTACTATTATTTTCTACAATGGTATTAGTGTTTTCTTCATTTGTCATTTTCTCTATATTTGCTTCTTTTTGATTTTCTACTTCATTAACTATATTTTCTGCAAGTACTGATATGTTGCTACTTAATAAAGTAAACACTAATCCTAAAATAATTAAGACTTTGAATGTTTTTTTCATATAACTTCCTCCTATAAAATATGTGTTATGTATATGCATTTATATATTCGTAGATATTATAACATTTCTCAAATTAAAAGTCTATATTTTTCCTTATTTTTCAATATTTTTTTGTATTTCTTTTAATTCTATTACTCCTCTTGTCTGTTCCTGTATTATTGTATTTGCCACTTGCACAAGTCTTGGGTCTATTCTGTATTTTAGGAGATTATTACACATGAGTATTGCTCCCTCATGATGTGGTATCATTTCACTTGTAAAATCTAGATTTATATTTGGAGTTCTTAAACTATTCTTCATTTTATCTAGCATATTTTGGGTTATTTCAAAATATTTTTGCATATATGTTCTTACATATGTAGGATGGCTTTCATAGCCAATTGTTGTTCTTGCTATTTCTTTCATTTGCCTTATACCTTTTTCTTGCATTTCAATAATTCCTCTTGCAATGTTTTCAAGTGGCATATATCTTGTATATTGCAATAAATTTTGACTCATATATATTGCTGCTTGATGGTGTGGAATCATGCATTCTATGAAGTTTAATGTTATATTATTAACTATATTAGGATTCAACATCTTACATGACATTTCATATAGAATTTTATCAAACCTACTCAGATAATTTTTCATTTGTTCATTTTCTTTATATTGCATATTTAACACTCCCTTCTATATAATCATATATTTTTTTAAGATTTTGTTGCTTGTTTTATTTAAAATATGTGTTACATAAATAAAAAATAAGCTAGGAATCTTTATTTAGCTTCCTAGCTTATCTTTTATTTTTTACTTATCCATTTGGCTACATATATAATCGCATACATCATTTAGCACTTTATCTCTATCTTGATGTGTATCTACATATTTAAAACCATATTTTTGACACTCATTTAATAAAAACTGATTTTTTTCATCAAACCACTTTATATCTTTTCTTAATTCTTCATCAGTTTTTCCATATGTCCAATCTGTTGGTACATCATTATCTCTAACTAATTTGAATATTTCATTTTCTTTTAAATTACCATGTCCTAAATATACAACTATTGTATTATCTAGATTTTTATATTTACTTAAAACTGATGGCAAGATTTGTGCTCCCTCTAGAATTGTTCCATATTGATTAAGTCCTTGCTTTGTTTGCGTATCTAAAAAATCCAATAGTACCTTTTGAAAGAATTCATTTTCATTATAGTTTATAAAAAATTTTGCATTTTCTCCATCTAAATTATCCAATATTCCGTTTCTTATAGAATCTGCATGAATTAAGTCATACTTTGGAAATTTCTCTTTTAGCTTTCTGCTTAAAGTAGACTTTCCTGCTCTTCCTACACCTAATATTAATATATTTTTCACTTATTTTGCCCCCAAATAAATTCTACTTTATTAATTATATTTCAAATTTTATCTTTTGTAATTATATATTAAATTTTAATATTGATTTATAGTATATTTTATTAATTTATCTCCGTCATATTGCATTTTTACTGTAAAAAATGGAGCATTATTTTGTATTTTTTCTAAAAATATCTTGTCCCCTTCCCATAGATTAAGCTCCATTATTTTATCTTTGTCTACCCATTTTAGTTCTCCTTCTTTGCAACTATTATTTATTGTACCATTAAAATCATCAGATGTAAAGACATACATATATTCTGTTTCAAATTTTCCAAAATCAAATGTTATCAAACACTTTAAACTATAGCTTTTAAGGGTAAGTCCTGTTTCTTCTTTTACTTCTCTTACAATACATTCTTCTGGACTTTCTCCTTCTTCAAACTTCCCACCTATGCCTATCCATTTATCTTTATTTATATCTTTTTCTTTTTTTGTTCTATGTAACATTAGGTATTTGTTATCTTTTTCTATGTAACAAACTGTTGTAAATAACATTTTTAATTCCTTTCTACTTTACTTTAAGTTGTTTGCTGATAAGAACTATCTAATCTTTATTCTCTGCTTCCAATAATAATTTATCAAAATCAGATTGATAAAATTTATCCTGTTTTATTCTATATTTTTCAAATTCTGTTAGTGCCTTTTCTTCAGCTATTTCATGTGATATTTTTCCTGCATCTTTTAATATATCTCTATCATCTGCTAATAAATATTTATCTATTCTTATTGCCCAATCTTCCATAGTCATTGGAATATTTCTTTTTGCTCTACTTTCTGCTAAATCTAAAAATGCGTTTACTATTCTTTCTAAATCTTCTAATTCTTCTTTGCTTAAATAATTTTTAGCAATGACCACATCTGTTTCCAAAATTTTTCCATTTGGAGAATTCTTCCATGAAGTTAGTCCCATATTTTCTTTCTCACTATCTGCTCTATTATATATAATTTCTGCAGCTGTTTGATGCGATACTGCATAATGCATCTTATTTTGAACTTTTTTAAAGAAGTTTATCGTTATTGGAGATTTACTATCATAATCAATTGCCGTTGCATAAATGTCTGTTATTTTTTGATAAAATCTTCTTTCGCTTAATCGTATTTCTCTAATTTCTGCAAGTAATTCTTCAAAATAATCTTCATCAAAAAATGTTCCATTTTCCATTCTTTTTTTATCTATAATATAGCCTTTTTTAGCAAATTGTTTTAATACATTTGTTGCCCATCTTCTAAATTGAATCGCTCTATCTGAATTTACTCTGTAACCAACAGATATAACTGCATCTAAATTGTAATATTTTACATTTCTCTTTACCTCTCTAGCTCCCTCTTTTTGAACTACCGAGAATTCCTCGGTAGTTGATTGTGGGTCTATTTCAAAATCTTTATATATATTTTTTAGATGTAATCCTACATTGTCGGAAGTACAATTATACAATTCTCCCATGGCTTTTTGAGTTAGCCATAAATCTCCTTCTTCGAATCTAACTTCAATTCCTTTTTCTTTTTTTTGTTGTTCAAATATCAAAAATTCCGCAGAACTGCTTCGTATCATTAGATTTTTGTTATTTTCTTTACTTTCTCTTTCCAACTATTTTTCTCCTCTACTATTTATTTTAGCCTTCAACCCTAGCACTGCTACACATTCCACATGTGCAGTCCAAGGGAACAAATCCACAGGAATTATTTTTTCTGCATTATAAATTTCTTCTAGCTTACTCAAATCCCTTACAAGAGTTGCAGCTTTGCAACTAATATATACTACCTTTTTATACTTTTCTTTGAGTAAGTTATTTATTGTTACATCATCTAATCCTTTTCTTGGAGGATCTACAAAAACCACATCTGCTTTTTCCTTTGCGATTAGTTTTGTTAAATTCTCTTCTACATCTCCACTTATAAACTCAATATTTTTAATCCCATTTATCCTTGCATTTTCCTTCGCATTTTCAACTGCAGAGTCTACAATTTCTATTCCATATACTTTCTTTACAAACTTCGATGCAAAAATGCCTATCGTTCCAATACCTGAATATAAATCAAATACTACATCTTCTTTACTAAGCCCTGCATTTTCTATTGCTAAAGTATATAATTTCTCTGTTTGTATAGGATTTGTTTGATAAAATGAATTAGCAGAAATATTAAATACAAATTCTCCGAAGCTTGTCTTGTATATATCCATCTCCATACAAGTTAATATTTTTCCTGCCAAGTATTACATTTGTTTTTGACTTATTTATATTTTTCACAATTGTTTTTATATTCTTAAACTTCTCTAACAATAAAGCTACTAGCTCATCTTCCCCTTTAAATTTTTCCTCTGCAAGTACAAATATACACATTACTTCATCTGTTTTAAATCCATATTTTATTATAATATGTCTAAAAGTACCCTTGCCAGTGTTCTCATCATACACTTTTATCTTATTTTTATTTATAAATTGAATTACAGCTTTAGCAATTTCCATCGAAATTTTAGTTTGAATCTTGCACTCATCAAACTCTACTATTTCATGTGTCCTATTTGCAAACACGCCAAATACAGCATCCCCATTTTTGCCAATTCCGAACTGGGTATACTGCTTTGTTTCTATAGAAAAATGGTTCTTGCATTCCGAACTACATTCTCTACTTTTACTTTATTCTTCAAAGTTTTGTTCACTAAACTTTGAATAGCATTTTTCTTTATTTCTAGCGTTTCGCTATACTTTATGTGCCTTAGGTTACATCCTCCACATCTTTTATAACTCAAGCAATCTACTTCTTGTCTGCAGTCTGCTTTTTCTAAAATTTCAATAATCTTCGCAAAGGCATGAGAAGATAAAACCTTTACAATAAGTATTTTTACCTTCTCTCCTTTTATCCCATTTGGTACAAAAATAGTGAAATTATCTATTTTTGCAATGCCTTCTCCCTCGAAGCCATTATCTATTATCTCTACTATGTATTCCTTATTCTTTTCAACTGGAGCTTTCATTATTATTCTTTCCTAACCTTACACATCTAAATAATAATTTGCATTAGGATCCTCACATAAATGCCATTCACCTACAAAGTCTATCTTTTGATTATTATCCAAATTATATTTTGGCTCTACAACAACTTTTCCATTTAAGTCTATCGCTCCCCAAACTCCGTCCTTTTTTATTCCTGCATATCCACTAATGTTTTGTTCTGTTGCATCATCATAAATATAATCAACTACTACATTTCCGTCTTTATCAACAAACCCACATTTACCGTTTTTTTGACTTAAGAATAATCTATTAGATGTTAAAATTTGATTTGCATTTTTCTCTTCAAACTTAAAATTATAATATTTATACTCATCATCTATTTTTATTCTTATATAGCCTTTTTCAATGTTTATCTCTTGAACTTCTCCTTCTATCTTTTCGTTATATTCAGAATCATAAAACTTTGTCTCTACCTTGTCATTTGCCGTGTATGTACAAGCAATAAAATCTCCTACGCTAATATATTCTATCTTTTCACTTTCAAAAGGTAGTTTTTCTTCTCCTGATGCTGTAATTACTCCATATTTTTCTCCAGATTTAGCTATATAATAATTTCCATTTGTGTATTGCAAATTATCATATTTGAAATCTATTATTTTATCTCCACTTATGCCAATAACACCATATTTATTGTCTTTTGATGCTATTACATATCCGTTATTAATACCTATAACATCATCGAATTTATCATCTAATAATTTTACTCCTGTTTTGTCTATAATGCTATACTTATCATCTTCTTTTACTGCATATGTATCTTCTCCACATACATCTTTTACTCCATTATATTTTGGCTCTAATATAACTGTTTTATCAAATCCAATAATTCCATATTTGTCATTTTCATCTACTACGATATAACCGTTTTTGTAATTATTTCCTATTTTTTGTATATCTTTATATTTTGGTTCTATAATTATATTTCCTGAATTATCACAAAGTCCAAGCTTTCCATCTTTCTCTATGATTAAACTGTTTTCAATACCTGATATTGCATTAATACTATCATATTCAGCATTAAGAAGTAGTTTACCAGTATAGTTAACTAGCCCATATTTACCATCTTGCTCAAATCTAAATACATTTTCTTCATACCAAATATTTTGATTTTCATCATAGTTTGCAATTGGCTCAATTATTTCATAACCACTGATGATTTCCTTTTGTTTTTTATTTATAACTTTTGTTTTATATTCGCCTGTTGAATAATTAACATCATATGTACAAATAAATACATCTTGCACAGGGTTAGGTATGACAATCATTTCATCATAATCTGCATCTACAACTTTTTCCCCATATGAATTAATTACTCCCCATTTTCCATTATCATATATTGTATAATAGTACACATTCTCTATCTTTCCTGCAACACTCTTAGAATCTTTGTCTAGCATATTTTTTACGCCTATTATTAAGGCGATAATCAAAACAAATATTAAAATTACAGCAATTACTTTTTTAATATTTAACTTTGGTTCATCATCATATCTTCTGCCAGTATGTGCCATATACAATCACTCTCTTTTTCATTAAAATCCTTTTATAAATATATCATATTTACAAAAAGTGTTCAATGATTTTTTTGTAAATTTTGTGTTAATTTTTTTATGAATTATCTTATTAAAAAAATACG
This sequence comes from uncultured Clostridia bacterium, assembly GCA_947624725.1. The sequence goes on along the minus strand of CANQLP010000022.1, from coordinate 2,046 downwards.
CAAGAAAAACCCTTCTTGCGCATTTTTTGAGGTATTAAGTTTTACATTATTTCTTTTTAGGCAAAATAAGATTTAGCCTTTCGTCAGTTCTTGAATCCAAATCAATCATTGCATCTTCTGGAAGATAAATCATTGGTCTAATTGAAAGCCTATATCCATTACTGGTAAGAGCTTTGTGGGAATAAATGGAACATTTGACTAACTCAGAAAATCGTGCACAGTATAGTCCATGGTCATCCTTTTCTGAAGCTATATCTCCATATCTATTTGCTAACCAATAAACCCCTTTCTTCTGCTCTTCTGGAAGCCATTCCCATTCTTCTTTTCTTATAGACACAGCATTCAATCCTAACGCCTCATTGCTATAGCATTTCTTAGCAATCTGATTCATTGTATACATCCCGAGAGTATATGAAATATATCCTCCCAAAATCAGCTTTGCTTGTGTTTCGCTACCAATTAAGCAGGCTTTTTCTTCATATGTGTGAATATTTACATACAAGCTTAAATGCCATAAAAGGTCCTCGGTCTCGAAATACTGTGTACCAAAAGAGCCAGTATCATCTTCATTTACTTCTACTTTTCCTCTATCTGGTACATAGTTTATAAGCTCCTTTACTATACCTTCTCCATATTTTTTTTGATTTCTTAATGCATCCAAAACCCGTACTGCCATTTGCATCTCCTCCATATTTTGCTTAGTTATTACATGTGTTTAATGCATACCTAAAAATATAAAACTTTTTAGCCCCTCCTTTTCTTATTTTAATAATAGATATTAAAACAATGTAACTTGAATATGCATATAATTATATAGCTATTTATGTAAATTGTCAATTTGTGTGGGTGTTATATGAATACCCTCTAGCTATTTATTGAAATAACTAGAGGGCTCTAAAAGCTTCTTAAAATTATTGTTATGTTCTATATCGTAAAACTGCCGAACAAATCGAATTTTCCTTAGGATTTGTAATGCATTCCGTGTTGGACCCGGAAATACACTATGCGTAAAGCACCACAAGTGTCTACTAGACATATTGTGCGAACAGTTGCACGCAACATTAGATCCTCCAGTTCCCTTACACGCGCTACATGTCCCCTTTGGTACGTTGGCTGGACAACCCGTTGCGACAAGTGTGTTTTTCTTATTAGTTGCAGCTGTCTCTGCGTTAGCCTTAGCATTCGCGGAAGATGTCCCGGTCGCTGTTCCGGCCCTGCCCCATATTGAACCCACAGCTGGCGCAGTCTACATACCACTTGCAATACCAGCCTCCCGGGCCACTGTACGGATTCTCATATACTATATTGAATGATTTCGAACCACACTTTACGTAAGCCTTACCGGTCTCCGTCCGCAAGTAGTGCATGCTACCCATTTTGTAAACGGTCCTTCACAATAAGTGGTTACTACACAAGGAACTTTAGTTGTGTCAGTACCCACCTGCGTAGACCCACCATATCCGTCGGTAGCGGTAACCGTCCATTTGTAGTTACCATATGTTTTGCTTATGGTAAATGTTACACTAGTGTTTGAGGCTGCTGAAGTTGATGTTGATATATCTCCCGTGACTGTATATGTTATTTTATCGCCATCGTCGTCTGTCGCCTTTCCAACCAAGTTAAAACTTGAACCAGTTATAGATGTTGCTTTAAATGTATCACCGTGGTCCTGATAATCTAGGTGCTCTATTTGCTGTTTTTGTTGAACCTGTCTTTGTTGCCGTTCCTCCGTTTCCATCATCTGCCTTTACTGTCCAGTTATATGTTGTATGTCCACTTCCTGTACAGCTAAATGATACACTTTGAGCCGTTGTTCCTTGTTTTGTTTGACTTGCATTACTTGATGTTGCTCCTGTTATTGTTACTGTTACTTTATCATTATCTGCATCTGATACTGTTCCACTTACTGTATATGTCGTTGCTTGTACATTTGATGCTGTGAAGTTTCCTAGTACAGGTGCCCTGTTTAATGTTTTAGTTGAACCTGTCTTTGTATCTGTTCCTCCATTTCCATCATCTGCTTTTACCGTCCAGTTATATGTTGTA
>CANQLP010000021.1 GCA_947624725.1 uncultured Clostridia bacterium | reverse complement strand
TCAGCAAACAAAAACAAATACAACAGGAGGGCAAGTGGTAACATTTAACTGTACAGGACAAAAAAGTGCAACAAAGTATACTTGGACAGTAACAGTATCAGACGGAAGAAATTCAGTAACTGGTTCGGGTACAGCAACAACCCACTGCCCTCGGAGGGACTGGATCTTTGACCTGTTTTGTATGCCTTCGGTTTTGGGAAGATAAACTGGTATCTAACTAGCAGTCGGAGCAAAATCGCCTCTCCGCCAAAGTAGGATAGAAGTGGAATCTTCAACTTTCGGCTTAACCGACCCGGGTGTACCGGATGGGGAGTGCTCTAAATGTGGTAAACACTTTACTAGGGGTACTTGGGCAAAAAACATGAGCTTCCAACCTTATAATTCCTACCGGTGGGGCTGGTAACTTCTATGTTTGCAACGACTGCTGGACTAAATTGAGCTATTTTACCAAGTTTCCTAGTGGGTTCGTATCTTCGGATAAGGGAACTGGAACGATGGTCATGGTGCCAAACGCCTTCTACTCTGCTGCCTACTCTCAAACTGCACTTCAGAACTCATCCTATCTAAAACTTCAACTCGATACATGCCCTTATTGCAATGGAAGCCGGTATCGGCAAGTTCCCTTGTGCCCATGGCTATGGCTTAGAGCATTCTATTTAGATGAGGATCAATACTACGCAGTTGAGTATTTTAAATACTTCTAAATGATTTAAAGTAAGATTCAAAGCCTAAAATAACCATAATGATTTGTACTTAATTTCTAGTAACAAACATAATTTATAAATTTACACAATAGCCCTCTAGTTATTTCAATAAATAACTAGAGGGTATTCATATAACACCCACACAAATTGACAATTTACATAAATATGCATATAATTATATGCATATTCAATTTAATACCTATTATAAAAAAATAAAAGAAATAATAGTAATTTATGCTAATTTGTGTTATACTATTATTATAAAAATAAAAGAAAGGCAAGTGAAAATTATGGTTAATGAAAAACAAGAAATTCTTTCAATAGTTACTACTTTACCAGATAATGCTACTTTAGATGATGCAATTTATGCTTTATATATGCATTCAAAATTACAAAAAAGTCAGAATGATATAGAAAATGGAAAAGTAATGACAATTGAGGAATCTAAAGAGAGGATGAGGGAAAAATATGCAAGTTTTGATGTCAAATGAGTCACATGAAGATATATCATCAATTTTTGAGTATATATCGCGTGATTCTATAAAATATGCAAATGAAACAGTAAATAATATCTATTCTCGCATATATGAACTAGAACATTCTCCGTACTTGGGCAGATATGTACCAGAACTTGAGAATAAACATTTTAGAGAAATCATTTATAAAAGCTATCGAATAGTTTATGATGTTTATGAAGATTCAAATATTATTTATATACATTTTGTTGTTCATGGAAAAAGAAACTTTAAATCATTTTATAATTCTTATATTAAAAATAATTTCTAAATCAAATTTTTAAGTATATTTCAATCAAATAACTTACCCCAATAGACCACATGGTCAAAACAATAAAAACCAATTGACATATTTTTGAAGATGTGATAATCTAGTATCGTAAACTAGATTAAGGAGATTTAAAAATAATGAAAAAGGCTCGTATATACGATGTTAAGGAATTTAAGACAATTAAGGAAATCATTGAATATTCAGGAAAAGAATTTGCAGAAAGAGATGCATTTGTTATAAAACATAAAAATGGAAAAGATGTTACATACGAAAATGTTACATATGAAAGATTATCTAGAAAAGTAAATAATCTAGGTACAGCATTACTTAATATGGGATATAAAGGAAAGAAAATAGCAATTATTGGAAAAAATAGATATGAATGGGTTTTAAGCTTCGCTGCAATCCTTTCAGGAGTTGGAATTGCCGTTCCATTAGATAAGGGGTTACCAGAAGAAGAAATAGAAATGTCTATAAAAAAGTCTAAAGCAGATGTGATTATATGTGAAGAAACTTATCTTGAAACTATAAAAAACATAATGGATAAGGGTGAAACATCTCTAGAAAAAATAATTTGCATGGATAAAACAGAAGAAATGGAAAGCATCGCATCTCTTATTGAAAAGGGAGAAAAATTAATAGATGCAGGAGATAAAAGCTTTATTGATGCCGAAATAGACTTAAATAGCATTGCTTCAATTGTATTTACCTCTGGAACAACTGCACTATCAAAAGCCGTAATGCTTTCACAAAGAAATATTATTAGTAATATAAATGATATGAATAAAGTAGAAAGAATGTATGAAACAGATACTAACATTGCGTTTTTACCATTTCATCATACATTTGGTTCTACTGCAATACTTCTATTTATATCAAAGGGAGCAAGAAATGTATTTTGCGATGGATTAAGACATGTACAAGAAAACTTAAAAGAATATAAAGTAACAGTTTTTGTTTGTGTACCACTTTTACTTGAAGCTATGTATAAGAAAATCCAAACGGGAATAGAGAAAAAAGGGAAAACAAAGCTTATCAAATTCGGAAAAGTTATTAGTAAAGTTTTACTTAAATTTGGCATAGATATTAGAAGAAAATTATTTAAAGAAGTTTTAGATGAACTTGGTGGAGAATTAAGGTTTATAGTTTGTGGGGCATCTCCACTTGATAAAAAAGTAGAAGAAGCATTTAACGATTTTGGAATACTTACAATACAAGGATATGGACTTACAGAGGCATCTCCTGTTCTTGCAGCAGAAAGTATAGATGTTATAAAATATGGCTCAATTGGTCTTCCAATGCCTAGTGTAGAAATAAAGATTGATGAACCAAATGAAGAGGGTATAGGAGAAATTATTGCAAAAGGTCCAAACATAATGATGGGATATTATGAAGATGAAGAAGAGACAAAGAAGACCTTAATTGATGGTTGGTATCATACAGGAGATTTAGGATATATTGATAAAGATGGAGTAATATTTATCACAGGTAGAAAGAAGAATGTAATAGTATTAAAAAATGGTAAGAATGTATATCCAGAAGAGATAGAGGTATTAGTAAATAATTTACCATATGTTGCAGAAAGCATGGTATACGGAGAGCCAAAAGATGATGACCTTTTAGTTTCTGTAAAGATTGTATATGACAAAGAATATGTAAAGCAAAAATATCCTGATATGCCAGAAGAAGAATTTAGAAGTCTTGTATGGCAAGATATTAAAGAGATAAATACTAAACTTCCAAAATATAAATACATGAAAAAACTGGTTTTGACAGATGAGCCTATGGTAAAAACAACAACTCAAAAAGTAAAAAGAAATGTTGAATTAGATAAAATGAAGAAAGGATAATTTTTGCAAAAATTATCCTTTTTTATCAAAAAAAACTATTGCAAATATTAAAAAATATTGTTATTATATATAAGAGAAATTGTATAGGAGAAAAAACACAAAAAATGATAGAATTTAGAAATGTAAGTAAAGTATATTCTACGGGAACTGAAGCCGTAAATAACGCTAATTTTATAATAGAAAAAGGGGAATTTGCATTTTTAGTAGGAAGCTCTGGATCAGGTAAATCTACATTAATAAAACTTATTTTAAAAGAGGAAGAACCTACATCAGGCAACATTATAATAAACCGGAAAAGATACTACATTTTTAAAGAGAAGCAGAGTTCCATATCTTAGAAGAAGTATGGGAATCGTGTTCCAAGACTTTAGATTATTACCAGATAAAACAGTATATGATAATGTTGCGTATGCAATGTATATAGTAAAAGCTACAAAAAGACATATTAGAAGACAAGTGCCAATGGTACTTTCACTTGTAGGACTAAGTGGAAAGGCTAAAATGTATCCAAGTGAATTATCAGGTGGAGAGCAACAAAGAGTTGCCCTTGCTCGTGCACTTGTAAATAACCCTTCAATGCTAATTGCAGACGAGCCTACACGGAAACCTAGACCCAGATACTGCATGGGACATCATGAATTTACTTAATGAAATAAACATGAGAGGTACGACAGTAATTGTTGCAACTCATGCTAAAGACATAGTAGATAAAATGAAAAAGAGAGTTATACAGATTGAAAAAGGCAATATAATTAGAGATGATAAAAAGGGTGGTTATAACAGTGAGATATAATATTATCGGTTATTTAATTGGAGAAGGATTTAGTAATGTATTAAAAAATAAAAAGTCTACAAGTGCTGCACTTACAATAATGTGCATGGCTATGTTTATGTTTGGTATATTCTTTATTCTAGGAGAAAATATAAATTATGTAATGGAGCAAGTAGAGTCAGACCAAGGAATGAGAATTTTCTTAGATAAAGATGTAACAGATGAAGAGATCTCAGAAGTAGAAACAAAGATAAGAGCAATAGATCGGAATAAATACAGTAAGCTTTGTGTCAAAATCAGATGGTATAAATGAATATAAAGATTTACTTGGAGATAATTCAGAAATCTTAGAAGGACTTAATGATTACTGGGAGCCAGTATTTGATGTAACATTAACAGACCTAGAGTTAAGTTCAAGTGTTAAGGCAGCTGCAGAGCAGATACCAAATGTTACAGATGTAATTTCAGGAGATGCAACAATACAAACACTTCTAAGTCTTACAAAAGGTATTAGATGGGCGACACTGGCCATACTTCTTATATTGATATTTATATCAATATTTATTATAACAAACACAATAAAACTTACAGTTCATGCAAGAAGAAAAGAAATATCAATTATGAAATATGTAGGTGCAACAAATTCATTTATAAGATGGCCATTCATCGTTGAAGGTATTATTATAGGTGTTGTTTCGGCACTTATTACAGTATTTATTGTAGGACTTGTATATAATTTTGCTGCAAATGGAATTATTAGTTCACCAACATTCCAAAAACTAGACTTACAGTTATATACATTTAAAGATATGTTTAGACTACTTATAACAACATACATATTGTTGGGTTCAGGAATAGGAATTATCGGAAGTTCAATATCAATGAGAAAATATTTGGAAGTATAAGGGGAAAAAATAAGGAGGAAATCATAAGATGAAAAAAATAGTTAGTGTACTAACATGTTTTATACTCTTAAGTTTGCCTATTGTATCACTTTGCGTAACTCAGCAAGAATTAACTGAACAAAGAACAGAGATACAAAATAACATACAAGATGCAAAGGATAAACAACAAGAAATTAGAGGTCAGATGTCAGCCACAGAGAAAGAATTAAATTCTTTAAATGATGAGATTGATAAGAAGCAATATGAAATTGACCAAATTACAACAGAATTAAATCAGCTAACTAGTGAAGTAAATAAACTTCAAGCACAATTAGATGAGGCACAAGAAAAATATGATGGACAATATGATTTACTATGTAAGAGAATTTTTGCACAGTATAAGAGAGGAAAAGTATCATATCTAGATGTACTTCTTGGATCAAATAATTTATCTGAATTTATATCAAACTATTATTTAATAGAAAAAATTGCAGAAATTGATACAGAATTATTAAATGATATAAAAGAACAAAAAAATATAATAGAAACATCTAAAAAAGAAGTAGATTCTAAAAAAGCAGTTGTTGAGGAAAAGAATAATCAGCTTAAAATAGAAAAAGTCGCTTTATCAAATAAACAATTAAGTAAGCAAAAATACATGGATCAATTAACTGATGAAGAAAAAGCTGCACAAAAAGAATTGGATGAATTTAATGAACAATTAAGACAAAATGATATAGCAATAGCAAATCTTGCTGCGCAAGCAGGAGGAGGAGGAAATTACTCTGGAGGACAACTTTACTGGCCTGCACCTTCATATACAAGAATTTCATCTACATTTGGATATAGAGGATCTGCTGCAACAGGAGGAGTTGGAACTGCAGACCATAATGGATATGATTTAGCAGCTCCAAACCGGTTCACCAATACTTGCTGCAGAATCTGGAACTGTTATTAAGGTAATAGCAGGTTGCTCGCACAATTATCCAAAAACATATAAGACGCGTTGCTATTGTGGTGGTGGATATGGAAACTATATGATGATTGACCATGGTGGAGGACTTGTTACTTTATATGGACACTGTTCAACAATTAGTGTTAGTGTTGGACAAAAAGTAACTAGAGGACAGCAAATAGGACAAGTAGGCTCATGTGGTTGGTCAACAGGTTATCATTTACACTTTAGTGTAATATTAAATGGTAAATATGTACATCCTGGACCATATCTAGGAAAATAGATACATACAAAAGAATAAAGGGGCTGTTCTAAATTAGATTAAGAACGGTCTCTTAAAATATTGTAATATATACTTAAATACCAAATATACTATTTGTAGAAAAGAGGGTCTTATGAAGGAAAATAAAGGAAAGAAAATATATAGAGCTATAATGCTTGTAATTATAGCTGTTCTACTTACATTTATTATTACTACACTTGTAACTTATGATGGTAATATTTTAGCAAACAAGTTTACAGGTAATAATGCTACTGCTAAAAAAATAGACGCACTTCTTACAACAGTTACTGAATTGATAAACGAGAAATATATAGGAGAGGTTAATGAAGAACAATTAATAGATGGAGCAATTAAGGGCTTAGCTGAATCTGTTGGAGATAAATATACAGCATATTATTCTAAGGAAGAATTAGAAGATTTTCAAGCAGAAACATTAGGAAATTATGTTGGAATTGGTGTATATATTCAAGCAAACCTTGAAACAGGATATGCAGAAATATTAGAGCCTATAAAAGGAGCACCAGCAGAAGAAGCAGGACTTAAAGCAGGAGATAGAATTTTAAAAGTAGATGGAGTAGAGTATAAGGCAGAACAACTTGAGGAGATTTCAGATAAAGTAAAAGGAGAAGAAGGAACAACTGTAACTCTTACAATAGAAAGAGATGGAGAAGTATCTGATATTGTGGTTACCAGAAAAACAGTTCATATGAACTATGTAAAAGGAAAATTGTTTGATAATAATATTGCATATATACAAATTTCTACTTTTGATACAGATTGTGCTAAAGATTTTAAAAATGAGTATGATGAACTAGTAAAGCAAGGTGCTAAATCGCTAATAATTGATATAAGAAGCAATGGTGGAGGAGTTGTTGATGAGGCATTAGATATTGCAGATTTAATGTGTGATAAAGATGCGACTTTGTTAATTACAGTTAGCAAAGATGGAAAAGAAGAAATAAGAAAGGCAAAGAATGAGAAAACAATTACAATGCCAGTTGTTGTTCTTACAGATAATTATACTGCAAGTAGTTCTGAAATATTAGTACGGAGCTCTTAAGGATAACAAGGCTGCAACTATTGTTGGAGATAAGACTTTTGGAAAAGGCGTTATACAAGATTTAATTTATTTGTCAAACGGAGGAGCAATAAAGATTACATCTGCAGAGTATTATACTCCAAATAGAAATAAGATTAATGAAGTAGGAATCGAGCCAGATTATAATATTGCATATGATTATACAAATATGAAAGTGGATGATCAATTGCAAAAGGCAATTGAGATTTTGAAGGAAAAATAATAAAAAAGAAAAATACTGCATACAAATAATGTAATGCAGTATTTTTATGTAAACACATCAAACTATTTGACAAAACTGGAAATATATAGTATAATTTAATCTAATGTGTATCATACTGTTTGTATGATAATGATGAGATTATAACAAACTTAATTGTTTGTGAACAAAATAGAGTTGAACGGAAATTAAATATGTGGAACAAAAAAATGCTGTTTTTGTTCTATACAAAGTATGCTTAAATACTTTGTTTTTGTGATGTATATAGAGAGTTATACATCTAAAATTTAGATTGAAATACATTTGGGCTATAAAATTTGAAAAAATTTGTAGCTCCTGTGTTTATATTTTATTTTCAGTTTGGCGCAAATAGAAAGGAATGTGAAAAAGAGAAATGGCAAATGAAAAAGAAAATCAAGGAAAAGCAAACCTTGAAGTTAAGAGAAATAGAAGAAAAAAGACACAAGAAGAAATGCATTTAAAAAATAACAATACACAAAAGAAAAAGACAAAAACAGAAAAAAATATGAAAACAGAAAAACCTGTTGTTATAAAGAAAAGTAGAAAAGTAGAAACAAGGAAAAAAGAAAATAGGAAAAATCAAAAAACAAGAGAAGAAGTCAGAATCAAAAAATCTCCACTTAAGATAATTCCACTAGGAGGTTTACTTGAAATCGGAAAAAACATCACAGTTTTTGAATATGAAAATGAAATCATCATAGTAGACTGTGGTTTAGCATTCCCAACAGAGGATATGCTTGGAGTAGACCTAGTTGTCGCAGATACAACTTACCTAGAGAAAAATAAGGAGAAAATAAAAGGACTTGTTATAACACATGGACATGAAGACCATATAGGAGGAATTCCTTATCTTTTAAGACAAATTAATGTGCCAATTTATGCAACAAGATTTACTTTAGGACTTTTAAAAAATAAACTAGAAGAACATAGATTACTTCAAAGTACTAAAATGTATGAAATAAAACAAGGCGAAACTGTTAATTTTGGAAAGTTTAAAGTAGAATTTATTAGAACATCACACAGTATTCCAGATGCAGTAAGTTTTGCAATATACACACCAGTTGGTACAGTAGTTCATACAGGAGATTTTAAAATAGATTATACTCCAATTGATGGTCAGAAGATTGATTTTGGAAGACTTGCTGAAATTGGAGAAAATGGCGTAATGCTTCTTATGTCAGATAGTACAAATGCTGAAAGAAAAGGATTTACAAAATCAGAAAGTACTATTGGAGATGTTTTTGATGAACTATTTGCACATTGCAAGAAAAGAATTGTTGTCGCAACATTTGCATCAAATGTGCATAGAGTACAGCAAATAATTAATTCTTCAGTTAAGTATAGAAGAAAAGTTGCAATATGTGGTAGAAGTATGGTAAAAATGATAGATACAGCCGTAGAACTAGGATATATGGATGTGCCTGAAAACACTATTATTGATATTGACATGATAAAGAACTATACAGATGAAAATTTGACAATTATTACAACAGGAAGCCAAGGAGAACCAATGTCTGCTTTGACTCGTATGGCAGCAGGAGATCATAAGAAGGTAGAAATCACACCAAATGATTTAGTTATAATTTCTGCAAATCCAATACCAGGAAACGAGAAATTTGTATCAAAAGTAATAGATGATTTGATGCAAATTGGGGCAGAGGTTGTATATAGCTCACTTGCAGATATACATGTATCAGGACATGGTTGCCAAGAAGAGCAAAAATTAATGCTATCACTTGTAAAACCTAAATACTTTATGCCAATACATGGAGAATATAGACAACTTATTGCTCATGCAGAAACTGCAGAAAAAATAGGTATACCACATGAAAATATATTCTTAATGAAAAACCGGACGAGTATTAGAAATAAATGAAGATGAAGCAAAAATGACAGGTACAGTCCAATCTGGAAAAGTTATGGTAGATGGACTTGGAATAGGTGATGTTGGAAATATAGTATTAAAAGATAGACAACATTTATCACAAGATGGACTTATAATAGTTGTGCTTGCAATAGAAGGTTCAACAGGTAGAATTTGCTCAGGACCTGAAATCATTTCAAGAGGCTTCGTATATGTTCGTGAGTCTGAAAATTTAATGGAAGAGATGAAGCAAACATTAAAACAAAAACTAAGAGGTCTTGAAGAAAATAATGTAACAGACTGGGCAGTTATAAAGCTTACAATAAAAGATACTTTAAGAGATTTCTTATTACAGAGAAATAAACGAAACCCTATGGTGTTACCAATTATTATGGAAATTTAGTTATAAGAAAAGAGGAAAAAATCATGGATTATAAAGAGCTTGCGGAATTGATATTCCCAGGAATTAAAGATGTATCTTTCTATGAAGAAAAATACCCTGTAAGAAATTTAAAAGAAGGGGCTATGTGTGTAAGGGTTGCACCAAGTCCAACAGGATTTATGCACATAGGAGGAATATATACAAGTGTAATTTGCTCAAAACTTGCAAAGCAGACTGATGGTGTATTTATGCTAAGAATAGAAGATACTGACCAAAAAAGGGAAGTAGAAAATGGTGTTATTGGTATAATCAATGCATTAAAAAAGTTTGATTTAGAGCCAGATGAGGGAATGATTAATGAGGAAGATTCAAAAGGTGCATATGGACCATATAAACAAAGTCAAAGGATAGATATTTATAAGTCATTTGCAAAAAAATTAATAGAAGAAAAGAAGGCATATCCTTGCTTTTGTACTGCAGATGATTTAGAGCAAATGAGAAAAAAACAAGAAAATGCAAAATTAAGACCACGGATATTATGGAGAATGGGCAAATTGTAGAAATTTAGGACTTGATGAAATAGAAAGAAGAATCAAAAATGGTGATGAATACATAATAAGATTCAAATCTATGGGAGAACCAGAAAGAAAAATTAAGCATCATGATGTAATAAAGGGAAATATAGATTTTCCAGAAAATGATCAAGATATAGTAATCATAAAATCTGATGGACTTCCTACATATCATTTCGCACATGTTGTAGATGATTATTTAATGAGAACAACTCATGTAATTCGTGGAGATGAATGGCTTTCTTCACTTCCAATACATATTCAATTATTTCAAGCATTAGGAATAAAACCTCCAAAATATGCACATATTGCACCTATTATGAAGGAGGATAATGGAGCAAAGAGAAAGCTAAGTAAAAGAAAAGATCCAGAAGCTGCTGCAGATTTCTATGTAGAAGAAGGAATTCCAGCAGATGCAGCAAAAGAATATTTATTAAATATTGCAAATTCTAATTTTGAGAATTGGAGAAAACAAAATAAAACTGCAAGCATAGATGAATTTGAATTAAGCTTAAATAAAATGAGTGTAAGTGGAGCACTATTTGATATGGTTAAGCTTCTTGATGTTTCTAAAGCTGTAATATCAAGATATTCAAAAGAACAAGTATATGATTTTGTATATGAATGGGCAAGCGTATATGACCCAGATTTGAAAAAATTATTAGAAGATGATAAAGAATATTCTCTAAAAGTTTTAGGCATTGAGAGAGGAAATGAGAAGCCTAGAAAGGATATTTCTAAATGGTCTGATGTAAAACAAAATATTGAATATATGTATGATGATAGATTTTTATCTAAAACACATAATTACGAGTTCCAAAAAATAAATGATAAAGAAGAAATAAAAGAAATTTTAAGAAGCTATTTAGATAAGTATTTTGATTTAAACGATGGAAAAGATATCTGGTTTAACAAGATAAAAGATTTAGCAGAAGAAAAAGGTTATGCAAGAGAGGTAAAAGAGTATAAACAAAATCCAGAAAGTTATAAGGGACATGTAGGAGATGTAAGTACTGTTATAAGGATTGCACTAACTGGGCTTGCTAATACGCCTGATATGTATGAAATTATGAAGGTTTTAGGAGAAAATAGTGTTAAAGAAAGACTTGAAAAAGCTATAAAGGAAATGTAGTAATAGGAGATAAGATGAGAAATATAAAACTTACAATTGAATATGATGGAAAAGAGTTTGGGGGCTGGCAAAAACAGCCTACCAAACTTAATATTCAAGGAGAAATTGAAAAGGCAATTAAACAAATTACTGGAGAAGATGTAGAACTAAACGCATCACGGAAGGACAGATGCAGGAGTTCATGCGCTTCGGACAAGTTGCAAATTTTAAAACAGAAACAATGCTAGACCTTGAAAGACTAAAGATGGCGTTAAATGCAAATCTTAAAAATTCAATTGTAATAAAGAATGTTGAAGAAGTATCAGAAAATTTCCATGCAAGATATAATTGTAAGAAAAAAACATATAGGTATATTATAAATAATGCAAGTGTTCCAAGTGCCATATATAGATATTTAGAATACCATATTCCTCAAAAGCTAGATGTAGAGAAAATGAAGGAAGCGGCAAAGTATTTTGAAGGAACACATGATTTTAAAGGCTTTAAAGCAAGTGGGACAAGTAGCAAAAGCAGTATAAGAACAATATATAAAGCAGTCGTAAAAAAGCAAAAAGACGAAAGGATAATATTAGAATTTACTGGAAACCGGATTTTTATATAATATGGTTAGGATTATTTCAGGAACGCTAGTAGATGTAGGACTTCGGAAAGATAAATCCAGAGGATATTCCAGAAATTATAGAAAAAGGAGATAGAAGTTTAGCAGGAAAAACGCTTCCACCTCACGCATTATATTTAGTTGAAGTAAAGTATTAAAAAAGTGTTACAAGATAAAATGTAACACTTTTTATTAATTTGCATATTATAGGGTATAAGTGAACGAAATTTTATAGGAGGTGCCTATGGGAAATTTGTTACTTCTATTATTTGCTTTGCCAATTGCAACAATTATAATTTCAAGTATTCTAGAAACTGTATTAAAAAATCCAATTGCAGTTGCACTTCTTGTGTTTGCAATATATTTAATTGTCGCATTTGCTGCATTTGATGCAACATTTTTAATTTATGTAATAATTTATACAATTCTTGCTCTCATATCAGCAATCTTAACCAGAATTATTATAAATTTGCTTAATAATGATGATGAAGACGAAGGAGGAAATAACAACAACGGTAATAATAATGGAGATGCTGGAAATTGCGGCTGTAATAGATATGTAAATAATAATTATAATAATTACAATAATTACGTAAGAAGGTTCGGAAGATAGTGATTATATATCAAAATTTAAAAATGTAAAATTGCTAATTAGTAAATATGTATATAAAGCAGCAAAAAGTCCTTGCATAAATTTTGCAATAATATAAGGCTTTATTGAAATATCACTTTCAGATATAATACTTAAAACCTGAAGCATGATTGAGATTCCACCAAATCCAAGTAAAAATGCGCACATAATCATATTTACAGAAATTGCTTTAAATGGAATTTTTGCAATTTGTGAAACACCATTTGTAAGCTCAATTATTCCAGAGAAAAGTCCAGTTATAAAAGAAGATGGAATGTTCAAACGACTTATTAATGGTGAAAAAATAAATGTAAGTATATCAAATATTTTAGTGTTATTAAGAATTGATATAATAACACTAAATAGCATTACAAATCCACCAATAGCAATAATTGTATTGATAGAGCTCATTATACTACTTTGCAAGATTGCCCCTAAATTATTAAATGTAGGGGACATTTTTTTGGCATTCTTTTGTATAGTGTAACTATACATTTTCTTTGAATCAGAATCATCTTTAAATTTCCAAAATCTAAATATAATACCGACAGTTATACATGATAGAAGATGTGTCAAAAATAATATAAGACCAATTGTGGTATTTCCAAAAAGGGAGATTCCAACAGTTCCGATTATAAACAAAGGACCAGAATTATTTGTAAAAGTTAAAAGCCTTTCTGCTTCAGCTTTTGTGCAAATACCATTTTTTCTAAAATTTGTTACAATCTTTGCTCCGACTGGATATCCACTTATAATTCCCATGACAAGAGGAAAAGAACCCTCTCCAGGTACATTAAATAATGGACGCATTATGCGATTTAGTTTTCTTCCAAGATAATCTATAATATCGGTGTGCATTAATAATTCGCACGCAATAAAAAATGGCAAAAGTGCAGGCACAACAGCTGTAACCCACAAGCTTAAGCCGGTCTTTTGCGGCAGTTAAATTTGACCTAGAAAAACAAACAAGCCCTATTGCAAAAAGTAGAAAAATTATAGTAAGAGCATTTTTTCTTAAGTGAATAAATATGAAATTGACTTTGACCTTATTTTTACTAACCATAATAATATTGTATGAGGGAGCTAGTAAAAATAGACATGTTTTTATTCTTATCCAAATACTTTTATAATTCCAAATATGATTAAAACCATTCCAGATAAAAGTTTCAAATATATTTCAGGTATTTGAAACTTTGTTTTTATGCACCTTCCCAAATATGAACCAATTGACAAAAAGAGCATTTGAAATACTGAAACTAAAATTGGAAAGCAATTTACTAAAAATCCTCCAATGCTAGAAACTATACCAACACAGACAGAATCTAAAGAAATCGCAATTCCTAAAAAGAAAGCTTCTCTTAAATCGATTGCCTTAGAATGATTAAAATCAAAAGGTATCGGATCAATTATAATAGTTATTCCTAAAATAATTAAAATAGAGGAACTAATTAGTCTTGTAATTCCAGTCGATAACACCATATTTATATATCCACCTATAAAAAATGAAAAGAAAGTACAGCAAATCGATATAGCAAATAATAAACATTTAGCAAGAAAATGTATTTTAATATTTTTTATTCCATAGGTAACACCTATTCCAAGAGAGTCAAGGCTTACAGAAATGGCAAGCAAAATAGAATTTAACATTTTTTTAACTCCTTAAAAATTACTTATATTTACATAATATGAAAACCATATAGAAAATGAGAATAAAAAAAATAACATAAAAGAAAATTTAAGTAATATATATTAAACAAACAAAAGTAAAGGAGTGTGTAATTTACAAATGGAATATTTGATGTCAAAAGAAGAACTTAAGAAAAAACTTAAGACTAATTTAGAAAGGGGATTGAAGGAAGAAGAAGCAGAGGCAAGGCTTGAGGTATTTGGTAAAAATGAACTTAAAGCCAAGAAAAAGGATAATATTTTTATAAAATTTATAAAACAATTTAATGATTTCATGATAATTGTTTTAATCCTAGCTGCTTTAATATCAGCCATAATGGCAAAGGTAGAAGGAACAGGAGATTACGTAGAATCTATCATTATAATTGCAATAGTTGTTTTTAATGCAATAATGGGACTAGTTCAGGAGAGTAAGGCAGAAAAATCATTAGAAGCTTTAAAGAAAATGTCAGAGCCAACAGCAATGGTAATTCGTGATGGCTCTATAAAAGAAATCGCAGGGGAAAATATAGTACCAGGAGATATTATTTTGCTTGAAGCTGGAAATTTTGTTTCTGCTGATTGTAGATTGATTGAATCTTTTAATTTGCAAATAGATGAAGCGTCTCTTACAGGGGAGACTGTTCCAGTTTTGAAAAATGAAAATGCAATTCTAAAAAAGGATATAGCAGATAGCGATATGTTAAACATGGCATTTCAAGGAACTATGGTTACAAATGGGCACGGAAAAGGAATTGTTACGAAAACTGGTATGGAAACAAAAGTTGGAAGTATAGCAAAATCAATAACAGAAGATGAAGCACCAAAAACTCCTATTCAAAGAAAACTAGAAGAAGTACGGTAAATCACTTGGAACAGTTTGCCTAGTTATTTGTGCTTTTATATTTATAATTGGTATATTTAAACATATACCTGTACAAGAAATGTTCATGACATCAATAGGACTTGCAGTAGCAGCAATACCAGAAGGACTTCCTGCAATTGTTACTATTATGCTTTCAATAGGTGTTACAAAAATGGCTAAGAAAAATGCAATAATTAGAAAACTTGCAGCTGTTGAAACACTTGGAAGTAGCAGTATTATCTGCTCAGATAAAACAGGAACTCTAACACAAAATAAAATGCAAGTAATAGAAACATATGGCGAAACAAGCTTTGTATTGGAACTTGGGACAATGTGCACAGATAGTACAATTTCAAACTCTGGAGAAATTTTAGGAGATCCAACAGAAAATGCTATTGTAGACAAAGCTTTACATCTTGGAATAAATAAGGAAAAGCTTTATTTAGAAATGGAGAGAATAAACGATATACCTTTTGATTCAGAAAGAAAACTTATGACAACAATACATAAAATAAAAGGCGGAAAATTTAGAATCATCACAAAAGGAGCAGTAGATGTTCTATTAAATAAATGTTCAAAAATATATAAAGAAGGAGAGATAAGAGATTTAAAATTAGGAGATAAAGATGTTATATTAAGCAAAAATGAAGAGTTTGCAGATAAAGCATTAAGAGTTTTAGCAATTGCATATTTGGATACAGAGATGCTTCCAAGCGATATAAAACCAGAAGTTATAGAACAAAATCTTATATTTGTACGGACTAATTGGAATGATAGATCCACCAAGAGAAGGTGTAAAAAATGCAATTGCAACTTGTAAAAATGCAGGAATCAAAACTGTTATGATAACAGGGGACCACATAGGGACTGCAAAAGCGATAGCAAAAGAACTTCGGAATTTTAGGACCAAATTCTATTGCAATTACTGGAAAAGAATTAGATAAAATTCCTCAAAATATATTAGAAAAGGATATAATGAAATATAGCGTATTTGCGAGAGTTTCACCAGAACATAAAGTTAGAATTGTAAAGGCATTTAGGAGTACAGGCAAGGTTGTTGCGATGACAGGAGACCGGCGTAAATGATGCACCAGCTCTAAAAGGTGCAGATATTGGAATATCTATGGGAAAGAATCGGAACGGATGTCGCAAAATCTGCATCAGATATGATTTTGACAGATGATAACTTTGTAACCATTGTAGAAGCTGTAAAACAAGGCAGAGGAATATATGAAAATATAAGGAAAGCAATACATTTTCTAATTGCAACAAATATTGGAGAGATTGTAACGATATTTATAGGGCTTCTTTTAGGAATGAATACTCCACTTCTTGCAATTCAGCTTTTATGGATAAATTTAGTTACAGATTCATTCCCTGCAATTGCTTTAGGCTTGGAGCCAGATGATAAAAATATAATGAATAGAAAGCCAAAAGATGCGAAGAAACGGAATTTTTACAGATGGACTTTGGAGCAAGATTATTGTAGAAGGCACTATGCTTGGAGTCATCACATTAGTTATATTTAGTTTAGGCAATAAATATTTTGGACTAGATGTAGGAAGAACAATGGCATTTGCAACACTTGGTTTAATTGAAATGGTACATAGCTTTAATATTAGGTCAGAAGAATCAATATTAAATTCAGGAGTTTTCAAAAATAAATATTTGTGGCTTGCATTTATTGTAGGAGTTATTGCACAAGTTGGAATTATATTAATTCCGGGCATAAGAGAAATATTTAGCCTTGTTCCATTAAATCTAATGCAATGGGGAATCGTAGGTATTTTCTCTATTCTTCCAATTATAATAATAGAAATGCAAAAGAAATTAAATGAAACTCTTTTTGGAAAGACTGTATATAATTATAAAGAAAGATATAGTGAATAATTAAATATTTTTTTCTTGATTTCTTATATTAGTTATAGTAGAATTATTAAGTAGAAATATCTACATTAAAACATAAGAAAGGGATAAAAAATGCCAGAAAATAAAACAAAAGATATTGAGGAAAAATTAGAATTTTTAGGACTTGATTTAGATAATGTTCCAGAGATTTTAAAACAGACTCCAAGTCATGATTTAAAACCAGGAATGTCATATGATGAAAAAACTTTTAAGGTATACAAATATGTACCAATAAGTAAAATTAAAATTTTATTAACGAGAACTAATAGATTAAATACATTGCAAGAAAAAATAAAAACAGCTTCACCTCTTTATACATACCTTGTTCCAGAAGGTGAAGAGGGTATACTTAAAATGACTTTGTTCCTAAAAATGCTAGAAGAAATGAAGATACATGAGATAGAAGAAATAGATAAGGAACAAGAAGTTTTAGAAAACAATATACCTTTTAAGGTAAAATATAAAGAAAATTATTTATGGCAAATTTGTTATTCAGAATATGTAGATACATATTATATGCTAGCTCCAATCGAAGACTTGGATTGTTCATCACTATTTTATCTTATAAAAAAACAAATTGAGTTTGAAAAAACAGGAATAGATAAAAAGATATTTGTCCCAATTAGTTATTTAGATTATTCAAAGAAATATTTCTCTAAATCAAATATAGATGATATCCAAAAATATTTGTGGCAATTTACTAAAGCATGGCCTCTTATGTATGAGGTATATGATAAAGATAATAATATAAGCTTCCAAATAGTTGGAGAAACAGCAGTTTATGAAAAAGTAAATAGTGTTTATAAAATAGTTTTGAATACTCAAGAAGATGCAATGAAATTTTATAAACTTATAAAAGCATTATTTATTTTAGAAATGGAATTTCCAAATAGATATAAATTTGACACTAAAATTTCTGAAGATGGAGGACTTGAATTTCAATATACATTAGATTCAATATCAAAAACAATTTATTATGATGATTTATCATCATTTATTAAACACGAAGTTTTGAAAGCAAAAGTAGAAAGCGAGGATAAAAACGAGGAAGCTTTTAAATTAACAGACAATTTGGAAAAATTAAAGTTAGTAGAAAAAGCAAAAGAAGAAGAATACTTTATCAGACAAAAACAAGTAACTACTTATTTAGAGTGCAAAAAGAGCTTGTTTGGTAGAATCAGATATTTCTTCAAAGGTAAGATTAAGGAAAAAGACAAAAAAGAGATTAGTATGCCAGAGGCTGTAAAAGAGGAGATAAAACCTGATGCAGAAGAGTTAATCTATGATGATAAAGAATATTATACTATAGAGGACTTAATTGGAATAACAAAGATATTAGAGAGAACAGAAAATCAGATTAAAAATACCAAATTAGATATAAAGGCGATAGAAGCTTCAATACAAAGGCTAGATAGAATGATAAATAATGCAAAAAGTTATATAGAAGAAATAGAAGAACATAAGAAAAGTATATTTGAATTTTGGAGATTTGTAAATGAAGATAAAAATCTAGAACTTGCTGCGCCAGAAAAAGAAGAAAGTCTTGATAGGCAACTAGAAAAAACATTTGATTATGAGGAAGATTTAGAAGAAACAGGTAAAAAATTTGATACACAAAATAGGAAAGTATTTTCTAAAGAGGAGTTAGATAGTCTATTTATAGCAGATACAGAAGTTTTAGAAGATATAAATACTATAACCAATAGTGATGTACATGATTTTAGAAAAAGACTTAAAAATCTAAAAGAAGAAGCTTTAAATGATGAAATATTATTTTCGTCTGAAGAATTTGATATTTTTGGAAATATTACAGAAGACAAGACTAAGATTAATACTTTAGGAAACACGAAACATAGGGAGATAAAAAAGAGTAAGTTTAGAATTTTAGGAATTAATAAAAAGACAAAAAGTGAAGAATATTTATCAGTATTAAAGGATGTAGAAAATAATCTAGAAAATGCAATAGATAAGGCAAAATTGAATACAAAATTAAATGCATATTTTGCAAGCACAAATATGATAAATAATCAGAAATATGCCATACTTTACATGAATCCTCAAAATGCAATAAATACGCTAAAAGAGTGCGATAAAATTAATTTATATAATATAAAATTAAAGCAAGATACAAAAGCAATACCTTTGACAAATATTGTTTATTATGATAATGCCAATAAAACATTACCTCTTCGGAATGAATGTTTATGATAAGATATTTGTAGATATGAGTAAACTTGCACTAGAGCCTAAAAAACAAAAGCTATTTAGAATAAATCAAGAATTGAATGATATGGAAGTTAAGACAAAAATAATTTGTGTATATGAATATGAGGTAGTAGGCTGATGAAAATAATGTATTTGAGAAATAAAAGGATTATATTTGCAATATTAATATTTTTAGCATTAGTTATATCCATAATATTCTTAATTCATCATATTGCAGTAAAAAGAGCAGGTATGGAAGGCATTTTTGCGGGCACGGAAAAGCAAAATGCAAATCTTACAGAATATGTAATATATGGAACTCATCTTAACTTAAAAGGGCAAATAAATGATAATATTTCTGAAATAAAGAGTGTTAATTTGATTTTCAGAGATATAGACGGAAATACTGAAAAAATGCCGTTAAAATTTGAAGAAAACGAGGCAGGAGTATATTTTTATACATCAAATTTGATAAATGATGGAATTAATCTAGAAAAAATAAAGATATGTAAATACTATTTGTTAGTCGAAGTAAAGTATAAGAGTTTTGGAAATAAGACATATTCTATTTCAAATGATACAAAATATGAAAATGCACTTTATTACACAATTACAAGAGATAAATCAAATAATAAAATAGAAATAGGATTTGATGCTTATAAGGCAGAAAATAAATATACGAATTATATGTTTATCGAAACTAAAAAAGCAAAACTTCCAAAAGATGTATATGATATTGTAATAGATGCAGGACACCGGACGGAACTGACACAGGGGCACAGTATATGCGGATATAAAGAAGCTGATTTGAATTTAGAGTATGCAAAAAAATTAAAAGTAGAGTTAGAGAAACTTGGCTTAAAAATAAAGCTTACAAGAGACGGAACAGAAGATGAGGAAAGTCTTGGAACGAGTACAGTTTATAAAAAGGACGGTAGAATTAATATTATAGGAAGGTCTAAAGCCAAATATGTTATATCAATACATCAAAATAGCATTAATGAGGCAAACTCTGAACATGGAGTAGAGGTATATGTTGCAGCAAGGACAAATTTAGATTATGCAAAATTATTTGCTGATAATATTGTAAAGTATGCTAAAACAGACTATTCTACACTTTATGCAAGCTACAAAAGTGAAAAACGGAGTTTATGTTAGAACTTTCAAGGACTTTGAAATACAAGAAGGAATAGAAGAAGCTAAAGCTGCAGGACATGAACCTTATGAAATAAGAGATTATACACCATATCTATATATGATTAGAGAAACTGGAGGAATTGCAACAGGGGCATATATTGATGGAAGAAATGCGAAACTTGGTAAAAATGAGTACTATGATTCAAATATTGGAATTGAAGCATATTTATTAGAACTTGGATATTTGAATAATGAAGAGAATTTGGAAAAATTAGTAAATGATAAAGATGGATATATTCAGGGAATCGTTCAAACTGTAAGAGAAATGGTACGCTAATTTGCAAAATGGTATAAAAAGTGGTATAATATAGTTATGAAAACCCCAAGAGGGAAAGCAGAAAAGGAGAACATTGAAATGAAGAGAACAAAAGCGAATGAAACACGGAAATTAGCAACATTGGCAGCATTGAGTCTGCTTGTCAGCATTGCTGGCATGCTTATGTTGGGAAGAATTTTAGGTAGTGCCTTAATTTATGGTTGGGATAGGCAGATTGTCTCTGAGTACAGGGACGATTTGCTTCCGTCGAACGAAAAGGCAATTACTGCGGTAATTGCTGAAGTAGAAGAAGGAATGAAGGAGAAAGCTGCACATGATGCGTTTTATGCATCATACATGAACGCTGAAGAAGCAGGATTGGGAATGGCAGCATTCCTTGCAACATGTGTTACCTTTGCAGTATTTGTATACTGCGTATGGTATACATGGAAAGGAATTAAGACCTTCCTTCAGGCAGGAGAAATCCTTGCCAAGAGGAAAGCAAGAAGGCAGAAAAAGCTGATGAATCTTCGCGAGAATATTCAGAATTACAAAATGGAGGAAATTGCACAGAAAGACTATCGCAAAATTCTTCCTGAAGAGTAAAAGAAAACCCCACACAATCTATTATAGAATGTGTGGGGAATTTCTTTGTTTTAAGAGAAGAATTTTTAGAAATTTATTAAATCAGAATAGTCAAGTTCGAATGAGATATGTGTATTTCCTGACACTTGAAATAAAAATTTTTTCGTGCCATCTAAGTTGGTAACCTTCCATACATCGATTATGATATCAGGAAAACCGTTTTTTAAAGTTTTGCCATTTGTAATTCTTTTACAAAACTGAATATTAGATACGGGCTTGTCAAATGCGAAAGAGTAGGAATAATAGTTATTCCATTCATCAAACTTACGCTTAATGTAGATGCCACATATATTCCCATCCTTATCATTTGCAATTACGCCAGAATAGCTGCTATTTAAAAACGGATAAAAGTTTTCTGGCATAGGTTTAATTGCATAATATGGACCAAACTTTGCTGAGAAAAAGCCATTTTTAGCTGATGATGTCGCACAAAGGCTTTCAGAACTGCTATCAGTAAGCTTGAAAACCCAATTGAAATTAGTAGGTTCAACTTTAGCATCGATTTTCTTTAATGAAACATATGCGGTAGAATTCGTTTCAGAATAATAGTTTTGAGAACAATCTACAATGAACAAATCATCGTCTTTTCTCATAAAGACATAGTGAGAAGGTAGATTGTTATCAAATCCTTCTACAAATTCAGCTTGCGACTTTCCAATATAATAGAGTTTAGGTAAATTTGCGACTCGTTTATTACAATCATCTTGCGTTAAGTTGCATATAAAAGAAGGATCACTAGGTCTAAAAAGTGTCCAATATCCACTGTCAGATGACATTTTTACTTTGACAAGCATAAAATAATCATAAGATACACTTTTAGAATAGTTGTCTTTCAACATAACTTCTTTAGTAATAAATGTTTCTACATTCGTAAATAAAACTGCAAGTTCTCTCTTAAAGTCAATATCCTCATCTGAATAAGTAATATACGGTATGTGTATGCTATACATTCCATCTGCATGTTTGCAAACAATTACATTATTACATACCACTTGTACTTCTGCATTTGCCTCTAAAGAACTCCGGGCAAAATCTAATAAAGAATCTTGTCTGACACTCTTCATAATAAAAAATCTCCCTCCTCTTAATTTTTTCTACTAAAAAAAGCAGAAATGTTTATACATTAGAAACACAACAATTATACAATAAATTACATAATAAGTCAACAAAACATAAATAAAAAAATACAACTTTATAATTCATTTATGATAATATCTTAATAATTCATTTGAGAAAATGTCTCAACTAAAAAATAAATGTTCTCCTTAAT
>CANQLP010000020.1 GCA_947624725.1 uncultured Clostridia bacterium | reverse complement strand
TCATATACTTGGACGATAACAGCAACAGATCCATATGGTGGAAAAGCAACAAAGTCAGCTTCACAAAAAACATCAAACAGAGCACCATATGTATCTACAGCATTTAAAGTAACGGCTGTTACAACAACAACTATGACAGTAGCAGGGGCAGCAAAGGATGATGATGGAGATACAATAAATTACACATTGTCATGTGGAGGTAAAACAGCATCTCAAAATACAAAAACATCAGGTACTTCTGTATCATTACAGGTTACTGGGATAGCCCAAGCAACAAAACATACTTGGACAGTTTCATATACAGACAGTCAAGGAACTGCAGGAACAAATGCAACGGGTTCAGCGACAACACTCTGCGGTGCAGCAACTTGGTGTAACGGAACTGAAACGGTAAAGATTATTTGCCCTCTTTGGTGCACTCCTATGGCTGGTTCCTACACCGATACCCCTCACTGGTCAGTTGCTAGTGGGTCAGCTGACGCGGAGGTCAGGACAGGTTCCTTCGACACCTCGCTCGTAGGATACAGTAAAAGGTGCATTATATGTGGGGGGACAACTACCCGCTGTATGGGTCTGACCTATCTTCCACCTGGTACAACCAGGGTCACGCATTTGTGGTTAGGTATATGCGATGCGGATTACTCAAAATACGGCGCTAGACTGGCAACTTCTCGGTACAAAATATAAAATCTGGACTGGAACCAAATCTAGCAGTGGTTCTGTATGTGCGATATGTGGAAAAGGCTTATACGAAAAAGGTACTTACGACCTAACACTTTCTAGTTGTGCTCACGGCAAAACATCAGGCCACTACTACTGTGCTACACATAAGAAGGACTGTGGCACAACACAAACACACACTGTATAAAATCATTCGAGAATTAAACTAAATTCTATATGGGAGTATTGGAATTCACCAATACTCCCATTGTTTAAACAAAACTTTTTCTCAAATACTTGATTTTTCCATAAAAATATAATATTATATTAGCGATACATAAATATTAACATGTGCTTATAGCTCAGCAGGATAGAGCAGTCGCCTCCTAAGCGACCGATGGTGGTTCGAGTCCGCCTAGGCACACCATGAAGAGATTAGAATGCTTATATATTATGCATTCTATTTTTTTATAAAAATACTTGACATTTACAAACAACTGTTTTATAATAACACTTAATCGATGGTTAAATAAAAACACTAGTGTTAAATTAAAAATGGAGATGATATTTATGAATAAAATGGAAAAAAGCAATAAAACATTTGAAGATATTAAACATATTGACGAAAATGGGACTGAATATTGGTATGCAAGAGAATTACAAGCTGTTTTGGATTATAAAGAATGGAGAAAATTTGATAATGTAATAGAAAAAGCAAAATTAGCCTGTGAAAATAGCAATATTAGTGCATTTGAACATTTTGTCTGCTCCGACAAAACGATAAAAATGCCTAAGGGAGCAGAAAAAAAGATTTTAGATTATAAATTAACGCGTTATGCTTGCTATTTAATAGCACAAAATGGAGATAGTAGAAAGAAAGTGATTGCCACGGCACAAACATATTTCGCAGTTCAAACTAGAAAACAAGAAATTACTGAAAAAGAATATAGTATGTTAACAGAAGATGAAAAGCGATTTTATCAAAGAAACTTAGCAAGAAAAGGCAATTATTCACTAAACCAAGCAGCAAAAAATGAATTTGTTTCGTATTACACAGACTGAATCAAGATTAAAAAGAGATAATATTGATACAGAAAAAGAAGCATGCGGTACACATTATAGAATAGGTAAAATAGTTAGAAAAGCAATTAAAGAAGCTGGTGGAACTATGCCAGAGAATTTACCAACACCCGAGAAAAGTCTAAAAGAATTAGAAAGAGAAAATAAAAATCAATTAAAAAGATTTGATTAAAACTCACTTTTATGTTGCAAAAATCCAAAATATGTGTTAAATTAAATGCATAGTCAATCACGAAATAAGGAGTACATATGCTAGATATAGGAACACATGAATACTATATGAATGAAGCCCTAAAAGAAGCAAAGAAAGCATATAAGAAAGAAGAAATACCAGTTGGAGCAATAATTGTAAAAAATGATGAAATAATTGCAAGGGCACATAACTTAAAAGAAACTAAAAAAGACACAACAAACCATGCTGAAATGCTCGCAATACAAAAAGCAAGTAAAAAGCTAGGTGCATGGAGATTAGAAGATTGTACAATGTATGTTACATTAGAACCATGTACAATGTGTGCAGGAGCAATTATAAATTCAAGAATAAAGAATGTAATCATTGGGACAAGCGATCCTAAGACTGGAGCCTGTGGTTCTGTTTTAAATCTATTTGAAGATTACAAGTTTAATCACAAAGTAGAATATGAAACAGGAGTAATGCAGGCAGAATGTGAAAAAATACTTAAAGATTTTTTTAAAGAATTAAGAAAAGGCAAAAAAGATTAATTGGAGGAATGCTATATTGGAATTAGAGCCAAAAATTAAAAAAATAATACATTTTTTTATTGCTACTTTTATAATAACTTTAGTAATTATAATCATATGCTTACTTATGCTTAAATATGCAGTAGAGGGCGAAGATAATATGCCATTTGAATTATCACAATTAGTAGTTGTAAGTACAGCAGAGGGAATTGATAAAGGCGAAGGAGAAAGCACTTGGAATTTCAATTTGGTACAAAACAATGATATATATATAAATATAGCAAAAAATAAAAACTATAAAGAAACAGAAATAATAAAAAAGATAATATTGAATAATTTTAAAGTAGAAGAAGCACCAAAAACGGGAAAACTTGTAATTTATAGACAAAGTGCAGATGAAAATAAAATTTTTGAATACGATGAAAAATATTTTATAAATGATGAGTTAGTATATAATGGTAGTGAGTATAAAAATGAAAAAAATCTAGAAATTGCAAACCAAGGAGGAATAATCTTATTTAGAGTTTGCAACAATGAAATTGGAGAATATTCATCAGACGAGGAAGAAGTTGTACATAATGGAACAATACTTTCAAAAATAAATTTAGGATATGATGATATAAAATGCAAGATTTCATTTGATTTAACAATAGAACTTACAAATGGTACAAAATTCACAGGCAATATTCCATTAGAATTACCAGTTGGAAATATTGTAAATACTGGTATATCTAATTATGAAAAAACAGATTTTAAAGACATAGTATTTAAAAGAAACTAAAAAATTATCAAAAAGACATTGTAAATTACTAAAAAAAATTATATAATAAGAACAAATCTAACTTTTGTATGGAAAGTAATTTTCAATAAAAACCTATGAATCTCGTCAGGTCCGGAAGGAAGCAGCGATAAATAGAACCTTTTATGTGATGAATTACTTTCCATAGAGAAGTTAGATTTGTACTAATATAAAGGAGAAAAGTTATGGCATATACTGCACTATATCGTAAATTTAGACCTAAAAGCTTTGAAGAGGTTGTAGGACAAGACCATATAATGAAAACTCTAAAAAATCAAATAAAATCTGGTAGGATAGGTCATGCTTATCTTTTTACTGGAGGAAGAGGAACAGGTAAGACATCTACTGCTAAAATATTTGCAAGAGCAATAAATTGCTTAAATCCAAAAGATCGGTGAGCCATGCAACGAATGTGAAATTTGCAAAGGTGTAATAGACCGGAAGTCTTACTGATGTAGTAGAAATGGATGCTGCATCTAACAATGGTGTAGAAGATATAAGAGAGATTAGAGAAAAGGTAAACTTTTTGCCAACGCTTGCAAAATACAGAGTATACATCATAGACGAGGTTCATATGCTATCAACAGGAGCATTTAATGCACTTTTGAAAACACTTGAAGAACCACCAGAGCATGTAAAATTTATTCTTGCAACAACAGAACCACAAAAACTACCTGCGACAATACTTTCAAGATGCCAAAGATTTGATTTTAAGAAAATTTCAAATGAAGATATAATAAAAAGATTAAAAATTGTATGTGAAGAAAGTGGCATTCAAATAACAGAAGGAGCATTAAATTTAATTGCAGTACTTTCAGAAGGAGCAGCTAGAGATGCTTTAAGTATACTAGAGAGATGCCTTCAAGATGGAAATACTAGTATTGATGAAGATAAGATAAAAGATTTAGTTGGAATTCCTAAATTTGTATATGTATATAATGTTATAAAAGGTATAATTGAAAAAGATGTAGAAGAAGCCCTAAAAGCAGTAGACAATGTACTTGAAGAAGGCAAAGACTTAGAAAATTTCGTTTTAGAGATGATTAAACAAACAAAAGATATACTTATGTATAAAGTAAGTAAAAAGACAGATATTTATAATGATGATGAAGTAAAGCAAATTGCTGATATAGCAGATAAAGTTTCAAAAGATGAATTGATAAATATAATATACAAATTATCAGAATTAGAATCAAAAATGAAAATATCATCACAGAAAACTATAATATTTGAGGCAGAGATAATAAAACTATGCATAAAAACAGATACAAAGTCTTTAGAAGATAGAATAACAGCTTTAGAAGAAGCACTAAAATCTGGAAAAGGTATAAGCCAAAAAAATACAACAGTTACAAATACCGTATCTGTTAAACAAACTATGCCAGAATCGCCAAAAATCGAAGAAAATAAAGTAAAATCAGAAGCAAAAGAGGTAAAACAAAAAGAAAGTGAAAGTAATTTGCAAAAGGAAACAGGAGGAAATGAAGTAAACGGCTGGCAAGATGTATTAGAGAGAATAAAATCACAAGGCAAAGTTATACTTTATGCGAATTTAATAAATACAAGTTTAAATGAAATAAACGACATGACTGTAGAAATCGTATTTCATAATGGCTTAAATGATTTTAGAAAAGCATTACTTGAAAAATCAGAAAATATGAATGTACTTTCAAAAGAGATAGCTATGCTTTGCAAAAAGCCTATGCAAATAAAATTTGTAGAGGGAAGTAGTAATGTAAAAAGCACAAAGAAGGAAACAAATGTAAAAAAAGAAGTACCTAAAGCTAAGGAAGAAACAGAAGACGATGTTTTAAGTAATTTAGATATACCTATAAATATTATAGAAGAGGAGGAATAATGTAATATGTCAAAAAGAGGTGGATTTCCAGGAGGAGCAAGCTTTGGAGGAATGAATATTAATCAATTAATGAAAGAAGCAAAAAAGATGCAGGCTGATATAGAAAAATCACAAGAGGAG
Organism: uncultured Clostridia bacterium; assembly: GCA_947624725.1. The sequence continues at coordinate 17,643 of CANQLP010000020.1, read as the reverse complement.
TTAAGCATAAAAGAGTTTGAGGCAACTGCTGGAGGAGGAGCAATAACAGTCAAAGTTTCAGGAGGAAAAGAAGTAAAAGAAATTAAAATTCAAAAAGATGTTGTAGACCCTGATGATGTAGAGATGCTAGAGGATTTAATATTAACATGCGTAAACGAAGCATTGAAAAAAGTAGATATAGCACAAAATCAAAGCTTTGGAAAATATAATATACCAGGCTTAATGTAATCAAAAAGCGAGGAAAACTTATGTCATATTATTCGCCATCAATAGAAAAATTAATAGAAGAATTTGAAAAATTACCAAGCATTGGACACAAAACTGCAATAAGACTTGCGTTTCATATATTAAATTCAAGTGATGAATATGTACAGGATTTTATTAATTCAATAGTAAAGGCAAAAGCAAACTTAAAATATTGCTCTGTATGTTTTAATATTTCTGATACAGATCCATGCCCAATATGTGCAAGTCCTAAAAGAGATCATTCTTTAATATGCGTTGTAGAGGATGTAAAAGATGTAATTGCAATGGAGAGAACACATGAGTTTAAAGGAGTGTATCATATATTGCATGGGTCAATATCTCCAATGAATGGGATTGGACCTGATGATATAAAAATCAAGGAATTGCTTACGCGAATACAAGAAAGCCCAGATATTAAAGAAGTAATTGTTGCAACAAATCCAAGGGTAGAAGGAGAAGCAACTGCCATGTACATCTCTAAACTGCTAAAACCACTTAATATTAAAGTTACAAGAATAGCGCATGGTATTCCAGTGGGAGGAGACTTAGAGTTTACGGATGAGGTAACTCTAGCCAAAGCACTCGAGGGAAGACACGAATTATAAAGAAAAAATTAAGATATTTTAAAACAGAGGATAAGAGAGAAAAAAAGAGAAAACAGGAGAAAACGAGAGAAAAAAATATAAATTTAATGAATACAATAATTGAATAAAAAAGGTAAATAAGGTAAAATCTATTAGTAAGCAAAAGGGAGATGTATTTATCCGTAAGGAAATAAAAATTATACAAAGGAGTGCTTATGAAGAAATTACTAATCGGACTAAGAACTAGTGTAAAATTTATATCATTATTTGTAATTAGTACCATAATAATTGTTACAATAATTATGAGCATATATAAACCAATTTATAGCGTAACCTTTAATGGAGAAGAACTTGGCTATATTGATAATAAGGCAGCATTTCAAAAGAGAATAAACAGTTTCATGGAAAAGGGTGATGATGGAGAAGATGTAGCATTTGTTCAAATGGAAAATAGACCATCATATAAGCTTTGCTTCTTAAAAAGAGGTATAGAAACAAATGAAGAAGAAATTTATCAAAAGATTACGGGAACTGGAGTTTCATATTATAATTATTATTCAGTAGCAGTAAATGGTGAAGAAAAGATATATGTTCAATCATTTGAAGAAGCAGATGATGTAGTTAATAAATTAAAAGAAAAAGATAGTAAAAATGCAGATGATTTATCGATAGTTGCAAAATATGAAACAGAGAAAGTTGCATTTACTGATGTTTCTACTGCAGTAAATGATTTATATGAAAACAAAATTACACCAGAAATTAAAGCTAATATGGGAAGAGTTACAAGAGCTGGAAATGGTGGTACAACATATAAACCAATAGCAATTGCATTTATGAAACCTATAACTGCAACAATTACATCAAGATTTGCTCCACGCTGGAATTCATATCATAAAGGATTAGATTATGGAGCACCTACAGGAACACCAATTAAAGCTGCAGCAGAAGGTACAGTTACATTCTCAGGATGGAATAGTGGTGGATATGGATATTTAGTTATCATTTCACATGGGGATGGAGTACAAACATATTATGGACATTGTAGTAGCTTATGTTGTAAAGTTGGAGACTATGTAAGCCAAGGAGATGTAATTGCAAAAGTAGGAAATACAGGAGATTCTCAAGGTTCACATTTACATTTTGAAATAAGAGTAAATGATGTTGCATATAATCCAGAATTCTATGTATAAAAATATGTGAATAAAGATGTTAGAAATTTTTCTAACATCTTTTTGATTTTTGCCTTATTATATGATAGAATATTTAAGAATTAAAAAAGAAAGGAATACAAAAGTATAAAAAATGAAAGTTTTAATATTTTATGCTTCATATGGTGGGGGACATTATAGCACCGCTAAATCCATGAAAGAGATAATAGAAAAGCTCCATCCAGAGTATGAGGCAGAAATGATAGATTGTATGGAGTATTTGAGTAAAACAGTAAACTATGTAACAGTTAAAGGTTATGAAAGGATGACAAAGAAAACTCCAAAATTATGGGGAATCGCATATGGAGCAGCAAGAAAAGGACCAATATCACACATGGTAAATAGCACAAATAAACTTTTCTCGAATAAGCTTTGTAGGTTAATTAAAGAAAAAAATCCAGATTATATAATTTCATCTCATCCATTTTCAAGTGCTATATGTGGCAATTTAAAGAAAAAAGGAAAGATTACTATTCCAGTTGCAACAATTATGACAGATTTTAAATATCATGAGCAATGGCTTGTAAATCATAAGTATTTAGAGAAATTTTTTGTTTCAAATGAAAATATGAAGCAAGAATTAATAAAATACGGAGTAGATAGTGATAAAATATATGTAACAGGTATGCCAATATCTCCTAGATTTTCTGAAAAATACGATAGGAATTTAGTTTTGAATGAATTTAATTTAAAAGATAATCTAAAGACAATCATATTTTTTGCAGGTGGTAAAATGGGACTTGCGAGAAAAAATATTTTTGATTACATAGAAAATTTGATAAAATCGTTAAGAGATGATACTCAACTGGTTGCAATATCAGGTAAGAATGAAAAGGTATATGAAAAATTTAGAGAGATTAGTGAAGACTTAAAAAATGAAAATGTAAAAATAATAGAATTTACAGAAAAAGTGCCAGAGCTTATGAGCATTGCTGACTTAGTTATAACAAAACCTCGGAGGAATAACAGTATCAGAATGTTTAGCATCGAGTGTACCTATGCTACTTATTAATCCGATACCTGGGCAAGAAGAAGAAAATGCAGAATTTTTGGAAAAAAGAAATCTTGCAGTATGGCTAAAAAAAGGTGAAGATATCACAAAAAAGGTAGAAGAAATACTGTATGGAGAGAATATAGAAAAAATAAAGGAAAATATAAATAGATTTTCAAATAAAAATGCAGGAGAATCAATTTGTAATACTTTGTTTGGAGAGAATTAGACTAAAGCAATTTAGTCTAATTTTTGTATAATTCTTCCAAAGTAAGGAATAATATTAATAAAATTATTTTGGAGGAAATGTAGATGGAAAATATGAAAACAAAGTTTACAGATTGGAAAAATAGGCTTAAAGATAGGCATATGCTTACACTTGCTATATTTGTACTTATACTTTTAGCAGCAGTTATAGCTCTTGGAATATATACTTATAAAAAACAAAGAGATTTTCAAATGGTATCAGAAAATTCATATAATATGTATTTCTATGAACTTGTAAACTGTGCAGATGAAATAGAAACATATCTTGCAAAAGCTAGTATAACATCAACTGCAGAGCATGAAGCAAAAACATTAAGTAATATTTGGAATAAAGCAAATTTAGGAGTAGTATATTTATCGCAAATACCTATAAAAACGGAAGGATTATCAAATGCAGAAAAATTTTTAAATCAAGTTAGTGATTATAGTTATTCGCTTTCAATGAAATCAATTGCAGGAGAAGATTTATCTGATGAAGACCTAAAAAATATTGAAGACTTACATGCTTATTCAGTAGACTTAAAAAATACTTTAAATCAACTTGAAAGTGAGATAAATGATGGCAGTCTAGAGTGGGGAGAAGTTACAAAGGAAGGTGGAAAAGCCTTCGCACAACAAGTAAGTAGTGATGCTGGAGGAAGTTTTGGAAATATTGAAGGAACATTTAGTGAGTATACAGGGCTAATATATGATGGAGCTTTTTCTGAGCATATGGTATCTCCAGAGAAAAAAGGATTAACTGGAGATGAAATAGATGAAAATAAGGCAAAAGAAATTGTAAAAGATTTTACAGGTGCAAGTGATGATAAGATTGAAGCAAAAGGAATATCAGAGAATGGAAATATACAATCATTTACTTTTGAAGTGAAAAAAGATGATGAAAATGTAATGACAATTGCAGTGTCAAAAAAAGGTGGACATGTTGTTTATATGAATTATTATAGGGAGATAACGGAGGAAAAAATAAGTCCAGAAGAAGCAATTGAAATTGGTAAAAAATTTCTTGATGAAAAAGGATATAAAAATATGAAAGAGACATATTATATGAGGCAAAATGGTAATATAGTCATAAATTTTGCATATACGCAAGATACTGCAGTTGTTTATTCTGATTTGATAAAGCTAAAAATTGCAATGGATAATCGGTGAAATTCTTGGAATGGAATCTGCAGGATATTTGAATTGTCATCAGGAAAGAGAAATTTCTGAAAATATAATTTCAAAAGAGGAAGCAAGAGAAGGGTTAAATAAAAGAATTGAGATAAATAGTGAAAATTTGGCAATAATTCCAACAGAATACAATACAGAAAAATTATGTTGGGAGTTTAAAGGAAAAGTCGGAGATAATGAATTTTTAGTCTATATAAATGCTGAGAATGGTAAAGAAGAGGATATATTGATGATAGTTAATACTCCAAATGGGACATTAACAACTTAAAAAATGTGTAATAAATTTTTTTAAGTTGCAGATAATAATATAGCATAGCTATATATGCGTACTGAAACCACATAAGAGGAGGTAGTTTTTATGACTCAAAAAACAAGTAAAATGTCTGAAAAGTTAAAAGAAGAAATTGCAAAAGAACTTGGTGTATATGATGAAGTAAAACAAGATGGAGGATGGAAAAATGTTTCTTCAAAAACCTGTGGACAGATAGTGTCAAAGGCAATAGAAATAGCAAATAGAAGTGTTGAATAGTAGTGGTTAAGTAAAAAATAGAATAATGGTGCAAGGGTTCTAATTTTTAAAATTAGAACCCTTGATTTTAAAAGTCCTTCGAAAAATGTGTAAGAGTGTTATACATACTACAAAAAGATTAAGCAAATTTTTCTTAACAAAAAGCCTTGCAAGTTGCAAATAATTAATGTATAATAAAAGCGAAGAGAACGAAAGAACTAAACAAATTAAAGCATTACTTGCAAAATAAAGCAAAGTAATTGCAGATTCAAGGAGGTTTTTATGAACATTAAAATTACAGGAAAAGATTTAAAAGCAACTGATGCAATAAAGGATTATGTAGAGAAAAAACTAGAGAGAATAGAGAAATATTTTGATGAAGATTTTGATGTAGATGTTACAATCAGAACTGAGAAAAATATGCAAATTGCAGAAATGCATGTTATCACAAGAGCAAACACATTTAGAGCAGTAACAGAACATAGAGATTTATATGCATCAATTGATAAAGATATAGACATATTAGAAGGACAAATTAGAAAAGCTAAAACAAAAAGAGAAAGAGTAAATAAGGAAGAATCAATTAGAGTAAAAGAAGAAGGATTTACAATAGGAACAGAAGAAAAAGAAGTAACAGACGAGATTCTTAAGACTCTATATTATGAAATAAAACCAATTGCTCCAGAAGATGCAAAGTTAAAGTTAGAGGAGAAAAAGGGTAATAACTTCCTTACATTTATAAATGTAGATACAGGAAAAGTAAATGTAATCTTTAGATTAAAAGATGGCAAAAATTATGGATTAGTTGAACCAGAAGCCTAAAACAATTTGGCTTAAGAATAATTATAAAAATAAGAATTCAAAAAGATAGAAGTCGGAAGCTTAAAGGGGCGTAGGCAAAGGACGCCAGAGGACTTTGCTCTTTTTGGATTCTTATTTTAAAGGAGAGCAAAAATGAAAGAACAAAAGTATATCTTAAAAAATGCAGATTCCTTTGAATTAAAAGATATATTTGATTGCGGACAATGTTTTAGGTGGAATGAAGAAGAGGACAAGAGTTATACAGGAATTTTTAAAAACAATGTACTTAATGTAAAAAAAGAAAATGAGGATGTTGTCTTTGAAGGAATTTGTGAAGGAGATATAGAAGAAGTTTGCAAAGAGTATTTTGATTTAGATACTGATTATAAAAAAATAAAAACAAAGCTTGCAAGCATTGATGAACATTTAAAAGAAAGTGTAAAATATGGCAAAGGAATTAGAATTTTAAGACAGGATTTGTGGGAGACTATTATATCCTTTATAATTTCTGCAAATAACAATATTCCAAGAATTAAAGGAATTATTGAAAGACTTTCTAAAGAATATGGTAAAAAAATAGAATTTAAAGGAAAGGCATATTATACATTTCCAAGCATTGAAGAATTAAGCAAAGCTAGTGTAAAAGATTTAAGAGAAACTCGAATGGGCTTTAGAGATAAAAGAGTTTATGATACATGCAAAATGTTCATGGAAAAAGAAGTAACGGTAGATGAATTAAGAGATGAGCAGGATGTAGAGGTTTTAAGAGAAAAATTAATGGCACTTCCAGGAGTTGGAAGAAAAGTTGCAGATTGCATTATGCTATTTTCTTTACATAGATTTGAGGTATTTCCGGTAGATGTATGGGTCAGACGAGTAATGAATGAACTTTATATAAAAAATCCAGATGAGAATAAGGTCTCAAAAGAACTTTTGCAAAAGCTTGCAAAAGAAAAATATGCTGACTTAGCAGGTCTTGCACAGCAATATTTATTCTATCAAAGAAGAAATGGGTAAAATAAATTTCAGAAAGGACTAAAACAAATTGAAATTAAACATAGTCTATGGTAGAGCAGGAAGCGGAAAGACAACATATATATTTAAAAAAATAAAGGAATTAATTAAAGAGAAAAATAAAATATATATAATAACCCCTGAGCAATTTTCATTCACAGCTGAAAAGAAGCTTCTTGAAGAGTTAGAAGAAAAGGCTTCATTAAACGCAGAGGTTTTGACTTTTTCGCGTATGGCATATAGAGTAATAAATGAAGTCGGAAACAACTTAAATGCTATTCAAAGTTTTGGAAAGTCAATGCTTATATATAACATATTAGATGATTCTAAAAAAGAGTTAGAACTACTTGGAAAAAATCTAGAAAATGTAGAAGTAATAGGAAGAAGTATTACAGAATTTAAGAAGCATAATATTACGAAAGAAAAGCTAAAAGAGATAGAAGAAAGCATAGAAGATAGATATTTAAAAGAAAAATTGCATGAAATGGAACTTGTTTATTCTAAATTTGAAGAAAACATAGAAGGAAAATTTTTAGATGAAGATGATTCTTTGACATATCTTGCAAATAATATTAAAAATACCACGATTTTTAATGATTCTATAATTTTTATAGATGAATTTGCAGGCTTTACTCCACAGGAATATAGAGTTATTGAAGAATTATTAAAATGTTCAAAAGATTTATATGTTACAATATGTGCCGACAATTTGGATTTGGATAAAAATTTAGATACTGACATATTTTATACTAATAAAGTTACAGCATCAAGAATTCTAAAAATTGCTGAGGCAAATAATATAGAAATTGCAAAACCTGTATTTTTAAATAAGAGTTACAGGTTTAAGTCAGATGAGTTATTGCACTTAGAGCAAAATATATATGCAAATATATATAAAAGATTTGATAAGGAAAACAAAGCGATTAAGCTATTTTTGGCATCTAATCCATACTCAGAAGTAGAGTATGTTGCAAATAAAATTATAGAAAATGTAAGAGATAATGGATATAGATTCAAAGAAATAGGAATTATTACAAAAAATATTGATACATATTCAGGATTAATAAAGGGCATATTCTCAAAATACAAAATCCCTGTATATATAGATGAGAAGAAGGATTTGAGCCAAAATATATTAATAAAATATATTATAAGTCTTTTAGATGTATTTGCAAAAAACTGGTCATATGAAAGTGTCATAAGCTATGTAAAGACTAAGTTCTGTGGAATTTCAGATGAAGAGATATATAAGTTAGAAAACTTTTGTAAAAAATGGGGAATAAAATACTCAAAGTGGTATAAAGAAGAATGGAATTTTGGAGAAGATGAAAAAACTATAAAAGAAATGAACAAAATAAGAGAAAAAGTAATTTCTCCACTAGTTGCATTTAATCGCGAATGCTATAAAAATATGACAGGAGAAGAATTAAGCAAGGCGATATATAATTTCTTAATTCAAAATGAAATTGATAAAAAGTTACAAGAAAAAGCAAAGAATTTAGAAAAACAAAATCCAGACCTTGCAAGTGAATATGAAGCAAGTTTTAATGTAGTTATAAAAATACTAGATGAAATTGCAAAAATTTTTAAAGATGAAAATTTAACATTTGAAAAATATGTCTCATTCTTAAAAATATCTTTTTCAGAAAATGAACTTGGTAAACTTCCAGCAGGTTTTGATGAAGTAACAGCCCGGAGATATTGATAGATCTAGAAGTCACAAAGTAAAGATAATATTTGTAATTGGGCTAAATGATGGAAATTTTCCAAGTGTAAATAATGATGAAGGATTTTTAAATGATAGTGATAGAGAAGTACTAAAAGAAAAGGGAGTAGAACTTGCAAAAACGACATTAGAAACTTTATATGATGATAATTTCAATATATATAAAGCATTTTCAACAAGTGAAGAAAAACTGTATTTATCATATGTTTCAGCAGATACAGATGGCTCATCACAAAAACAATCTGTACTCTTACTCAAAGTAAAAAAGATATTTCCAAATATTAAAGAGGAAAGTGATATTATAAAAAAGAGTACATTTATTAGTGTAAAAGATGCTGTATTTGATGAACTGCTTCTTAATATTAGAAATTTTAAAGACGGAAAAGAAATAGAAAAAATTTGGTTTGATGTATATAAAATATTTGAGCAAGATGAAGAATGGAAAGATAAGCTAAAAAGAGCAACTACAGCTTTAGATTTTAAAAATGTTCCAGAAGCTATAAATGAAAAAAATATAAAAAAACTTTATGGAGATACACTAAAAACTAGTGTATCAAGACTAGAAAGTTTTCAGAAATGTCCATTTTCATTTTATTTAACATATGGGCTAAAACTTAAAGAAAAAGAAACCTTTAAACTAGAAGGGCTAGATACAGGAAGCTTTATGCATGATGTTATAGATTCATTTTTTACAGAGATAGAGTCAAGAGATATAAATTTACGAGAAATTGAAGAAAATGAAGTAAAGGAAATAATTGAAAAAATAGTAGATGAAAAATTGAATCTTCCAAGAAATTATATATTTACAAGCTCTGCAAAGTTTAAAAATCAAACATTTAGATTAAAAAGACTTATAATTAAGGCAATGAAATATATAATATTATCTATAACAGAAAGTGATTTTGATGTATTTGGACATGAAGTAGAATTTGGAGAAGATAAGAAATATCCTCCAATCACAATAAATTTAGATGATGGCAAAAAGGTAGAAATTGTTGGAAAAATTGATAGAGTCGATATTGCAAAAGATGAAGCAGGAAGATATTTAAGAATCATAGACTATAAATCTTCTAGTAACAATATTAGATTAAATGATGTGGCGTATGGCTTACAATTACAACTTTTGACTTATCTAGATGCTGCTTGTAAATTTGAAGATTTAGAGCCAGCAGCTGTTTTGTATTTTAATCTAATTGAGGAAAGAATTGATAAAAGAAAAACAAAGGAAGAAATAGAAGAGGACATAAAGAAAAACTTTAGGATGAAAGGGCTTCTTGTTGCAGATGTGAAATTAATAAGAATGATGGATAAGTCACTTGATGCAGGCCTTTCTGATATAGTTCCAGCTTATATAAAAAATGATGAGACAATATCTGAACAAAAATCAAGTGTGGCCTCTAAAGATGAGTTTAAGATATTACAAAAATATATAATTAAGACGATAAAAAATATTTCAAATGAAATACTTAAGGGAAATATAAATATAAGACCATATTATAAGAATAAGATGACGCCATGTGATTATTGCTCATATAAAGCAATATGCCAGTTTGATAAAAATAAATTTGGAAATGAATATAACTATATTCCGAATCTTTCAAAAGAAGAACTATGGGAAAAGTTTAAAAGTGAGTGAGGAAATATATATGGAGATAATAGGAATTACTCGGAATTTCAGGCTCTGGTAAAAGCACCATTGCAGATGAAATTTGTAAAATGAAAAATGCAAGAAAAATTGATGCAGATAAATTAGCAAAAGATATGCAAAATAAGGAAGAAGAGTATTTTAGAAAAATAGTCGAAACTTTTGGAGAAAATATCTTAAGTGCAAATAAAAAATTAGACAGAGAAAAACTTGCAAAAATAATATTTTCTAATAAAGAAGAAAAAGAAAAATTAGATAAATTAACGGCTAAATATGTAGTACCAAAAATCGAAAAAAATGCAAAAGAAATCTCAAAAGAAATGCCAGTTGTAATAGATGCTGCACTTTTATTTGAGATGGGGTTGGACAAAATTTGTGATATGACAATTGGAATAATAGCAAGTGATAAAAAATGTATAGACAGAATTTGCATAAGAGACAAGATAGATAAAGACTTAGCAAAGCTTAGATTAGAAAGTCAAAAAAGTATAGAATTTTTCAAACAAAACTGCAATTATTGTATTACAAATGAAGAAGATACAATTCCTAAAGTGCAGATAGAAGAAATATTTAACCGGGAAGAATTTATCTAATAAAGAAGTAATTCATATATACGGTAAATATGGAGAATATCTACAATTTAGAAGATTACTTAAATATTCAGATAAAATTGAACACTCATATACTTTAAAACCTTTAGATTTTAAAATACGCGAAAAGACAAACACTAAAGATGAGTATGAAAAATTATTTAATGATTTTGGATTTAAAACTGAAAAAATATATAGACCAAAACTTACCCATTCTAATATCATAAGATGTGTAGATGGAGTAATTCCTGAAGAATGTAAGAAAGACCTACAAGGAGTAGACGGAATTATAACAAGTGAGAGCCATAAAATGCTATTTTTAACATATGCTGATTGTACATGTTTGTACTTTTATGACCCCATAAAAAATGTAATAGGTAATATTCATTCAGGCTGGAGAGGAACATATCAGGAAATTGCAAGAATGGCAGTAAGAAAGCTAAAAGAAGAATATGGTTCAAACCCAAAAGATATTATTTGTGCAATTTCACCACATATAAGACAATGTTGTTTTGAAGTAGATGAAGATGTAAAAGATATGTTTTACGAAAAGTTTAAAAATACAGGCAAAATAGATAGCATTATAATTAAAAAAGAAAATAACAAATATTGTATTGACACAAGTCTAATAAATAAGATAATATTAAAAGAAGAAGGGGTAAAATTAGGCAATATAATAGATAGCGAAATTTGTACAAAATGCAATCAAGAAAAAACGCATTCATTTAGAGCAGAAAAAGAACTTTCGGGAAGAAATGCAGGGTTTATTATGATTAAAAATGCTATATAATATATAGTAGAAAGGGAAAAAATAATGGATGAGCAAGCAAAAATAATTTTATATAAACAACTCACAAAATTTGAGGAGATTTCAAATATAAAAGGAGTAAAACTTATACCTTGGTCACAATATGAATTACTTGATGACAAGGATATTTTGATATATACTTCAGACTTTAGAGATAAATGTGCAAATTATATTAAGAAAAAAACAAAGAAAGATTTAGAAAAACCATTGTATTTAGAATTACCAGATATGGATCTACAAGGCGTTGATTTACATGACTTTTATCTCCATGATTTTATGGCAGGAATTTCTAAGGAAAGAAATAATGGAAAAAAGATATTTATTACAACTAATATAAACTTAAACGGAACAAATTGTGTTATAAATATGGGTACAATAATGCCAATAATTATATCGCTTGACCGGAGAAACAATAAAAGAGATTGTAGCAGATGTTACAAAATGCGATTTTCGTGGCTGCACTGTATTTGGAAAGTTCCAAAATAGTAAAGCAAAACTTGAATATGGGGATAAAAACTTACCAAAAGAATATATAGACAGATTAGAGGAATTTGAAGTTCCAGAAAATGCAGTAATGACAACAGATAATATTTATTTAGATATGCTAGAAGGCAAAATCATAAAAGGTACAAATGGAATTGAAAAAGTAAAGCAGATGGTAGATTATAACTTAACTAATATAAAAGAAAATATATGGAATTATAGAGATGTAATTTGCGGGCAAGGAATAGACATTTCATATACAGGGGCATTTATATATCAGTATGGACTTGAGTCAATAGGAAGAGAAAATTATTTAATAAATTTAGAACTACGCGCAAAAGAAGCATACAAACTTGGTGACATGGATTATGTAGAATCTGTATTTAAAGATTTAGATAAGGATACAAAGAGAAGTTTAGTTGGACTTGCCTTAAGGGACCGGAAAAGAAAAGTTTGTAAAAAAACATAAAAATGAATTAAAAGGTGTACAAAAAAAGTATTTAGATGCAAAAGATGTTGTAAAAAAGAATGCAGAACAAAATGAAAAATTAAAATTAAGTTTTTTGGAAGATTACAAAGCAGGAAAAATGCTAGCACTTGAAATAGCTTTAATTAATGAAGATATAAATATTAGAAGTGATGTTATAGAAGAAATATACAAAGACGGAAATCTAAAGTTTGTGCAGAAATTTTTAGATTTGGTGTCTCCAAAATTAAGAAATTATATTTTAAATTCTGAATATGAAAAAGGAAATATTGATTTTGTATATAAGAACTTTAAAAGTATTGATAATGCAAGTTTAAGAAATGATATTATGAAAAAAGAAATAGAGGAAAAGAATTTTAAGTTTTTATATGAGAATTATTCATATATAAATAATGATAAAATAAAAGAACAAATAATGAGACATGCCTATGAGGAGGAAAATGTAGAATTTCTAAATGAGCACATAGATGATATACCACAAGATATAAAATTAGAAGCTGTAATTAAATTTGATGGATTAAAAATTTCAGAAGAGGAAATGTTAAGACTTTTGAAAAAATAAAATAGGGGAGTTTAAATTTATGAAACCAAAAATGCTAAAACAAGGAGATACAATTGGAATAATTGCAAGCTCTGAACCAATAACTACAGAAAGCATGGAAGAAATACAAAAAGCAGAAAAGTTAATGGAAGATTTAGGAATAAATGTTAAGTTTGCAAAACATGCATTTCAAAATCCAACAGGTTATGGAGAAACTGCAAAGAATAAGGCAGAAGATATAAATGAGATGTTTCAAGACAAAGAAGTAGATGGGATTTTCTGTGCAATGGGAGGATACAATTCAAATTCGACATTTGAATATTTAGATTTTGACCTAATTAAGAATAATCCTAAAATAATCTGTGGATACAGTGATCCAACTTCTCTTATAAATATGATATATGATAGAACTGGTCTTGTTACATTTCATGGACCAAACTTTAAATCCATTGCATCAATTGAAACAGATTATGGATTTAAGGAAGTGAAGAAAAGATTTTTTGATGGTGTAACAAAACTTGGAGATGAAAATGATGAATATAAAGTAATAAAACCAGGTGTAGCAGAGGGGATAATGGTTCGGAGGAAATCTATCTCTAATTACAAATCTAATTTCAGGGAAATATAGTATAAATTTAGATGATAAAATACTATTTATAGAAGATTTGGGATTTGAAGCACCTCCACGGAATGGTAAGTAACTATCTATATAAATGTAAACAAAATGGAGTGTTTGATAGGATAAAGGGATTATGGCTTGGAAATTATGAACATGAGAGTGGAATAACATTAGAGCAAATAGTTTTAGATACGATTGAAGACGAATATGATTTCCCAATAATTAAATCTGATAATTTCGGACATGGACTTTTCAAAACAGTAATACCAATAGGAGTAAATGCAAAAATTGATACTAATTCTGAAGAAAAAATCAAATTGCAAGAATATTGTTTAGAAATATAAGGATGTGAAACGTAATGTATGATACATGGGAGGAACTAGAAAAAAGCATAGAAAACTGCCAAAAATGTAAGCTTTTTAGTACGAGAAAAAATATTGTATTTGGTGTGCGGAAACAAAAATGCAGATATAATGTTTATAGGCGAAGGACCGGGTGCAGATGAAGACACGCAAGGTGAACCATTTGTTGGACGAGCAGGTCAGCTTATGAATAAGGCATTTATGGGGCTTGGAATAAAAAGAGAAGAAGTATATATAGCAAATATCGTAAAATGTAGACCTCCACAAAATAGAAATCCTGAAAAAGATGAAGCAGTAGCATGTATCGATTATTTAAGAAATCAAGTAAAGCTTGTAAATCCTAAAATAATCGTTTTACTTCGGAAGTGTAGCTTTAAAGAATATTCTTGGAGAAGATTTAGGGATAACTGCATCTCGTGGGAAATGGTTTGAAAAAAATGGAATAATGTATATGCCAACTTGGCATCCAGCTGCACTTTTAAGAGATGAAACAAAAAAGATAGAATTTTGGAAGGATTTAAAGGAAGTGAAACTAAAAGGTGGAAGATGAAATACAAAATCTAGCAAATAAATGCCTAAGCTGTAAGACAAAACCATGTAGGAAGCGGATGTCCCCTTTCAAATGATATAACCGAATTTATAAAATACATAAAAGAAAAGGAATATAAAAAGGCGTATGAGATATTACTTGATACGACTGTTTTACAATCAGTATGTGGTAGAGTTTGCCCACACAGTAAGCAATGTGAAGGCTCATGTGTAAAAGGGATAAAGGGAGAAGCAGTAAATATAGGAAAGCTTGAAGCATTTATCGGAGATATGGCAATAAAAGAAGGCTGGAAAATAGAGAAAAAAGAAGAAAATAAGAATAAAAAAATTGCAATAGTAGGTGGTGGACCAAGTGGAATAACAAGTGCTGCATATCTTGCAAGAAGAGGATTTGCAGTTACAGTTTATGAAAAACATGAAAATTTACGGTGGACTTTTAGTTCACGGAATACCAGAATTTAGATTACCAAGAAAAATAACAGAAGATGTAATTTCAAAGGTTTTGGAGCTTGGGATAGATGTAAATTTAGGAAAAGAGCTTGGAAAAGATATTACTCTAAACGAATTAAGAGAAAATTATGATGCCGTTTTACTTTGCTTTGGTGCAAATATTTCAGGAATGATGGGAATTGAAGGAGAGGATTTGAAGCGGTGTATATGGAGGAAATGAACTTTTAGAAAATGAGAATTATCCAGATTTTACAGGAAAAAAAGTTGCAGTAATAGGTGGGGGAAATACTGCAATAGATGTATCAAGAACAATAATTAGAAAAAATCCTGCAAAAGTTTGCGTTATATATAGAAGGGCAAGACCTCAGATGCCAGCAGAAGATAAAGAAGTAGATTCTGCAATAGAGGAAGGCGTAGAGTTTCTATTTCAAAATAATATAGTAAAAATTATTGGAGAAGATAAAGTAGAAAAAGTAGAGTGCATAAAAACAGAACTTGTAAAATCTGATGAAGGAAGAGATAGACCAGTAAATATCGAAGGCTCGAATTATACTTTAGATATGGACTTTGTAATTATGGCAGTAGGTTCTAAACCTGATAAAAAAGTATTAGATAGTCTAGGGCTAGAAATAAATAAGTGGGGATATATAAATATAGATGAAAATTATGAGACATCTCAAAAAAATGTATTTGCCTGTGGAGATTTAGCAGGAGAAAAAGCAACTGTTGCATGGGCTGCAAGCTCTGGAATAAAAGCTTGCGAAAGTATTGAAAATAGGCTTAAATAGTAATAAAGCTTTTTAGATAAGGAGAATAAAAATGAGGGTTCAGTGTTTTAAACTGAACCCTCGAAATTTTATGTATTTATTTTAATGTTTGAAATGACGCATACCAGTAAATATCATTGCTATTCCATATTCATTACATTTTTTGATTGAATCTTCATCACGAATAGATCCACCGAGGTTGAACAATTGCAGTAATTCCAGCCTTGTGAGCTTCTTCTACGCAATCTTCAAATGGGAAGAACGCATCAGATGCAAGAACTGCACCTTTAGTTACTCCGTCTCCTATAAGCTCTTTTGAATGTTCAACGCATTGCTTAACAGCCCAAATACGGTTAACTTGTCCAGGACCAATACCTATTGTTTGTTTATCTTTTGCAAGAACTATACCATTAGATTTTGCAAATTTTACAACTTTAAGTCCGAATAGCATATCTTCTAATTCTTTATCTGTAGGCTTTCTATCAGTTACAACTTTGTAATCATCTAGAAGTTTAGCATCAATTGTTTGAACAATAATTCCACCATTGATTTTCTTTATATCTAAAGCTGTTTCAGGTTGTTTAACTGTAATTGTTGGAAGTTCTAGTAATCTTAAATTCTTTTTAGTTTTTAAGACTTCTAATGCTTCTTTTTCAAAAGAAGGAGCAACAATTACTTCAAGGAATATTTCCTTCATTTCTTCAGCCATCTTTAGAGTAACTTCTCTATTTACTGTAACAATTCCTCCGAATATTGATGTTTTATCTGCGTTAAATGCTTTTGTCCAAGCTTCATATATATCTTTTCCAGAACCAACTCCACAAGGATTTCCATGTTTGCAAGCAACAACTGTTGGTTCGTCAAATTCTTTTAATAATTCTAATGCTCCGTGTGTATCATTTATATTATTGAAAGAAAGTTCTTTTCCGTTTAATTGGTTTGCAATAGTAAGTGATCCTTCACATTTACCAACTTCTTTGTATAAAGCTGCTTTTTGATGTGGGTTTTCGCCATATCTCATGTCTTGTACTTTTTCATAAGTAAGAGTAAGAGCATTTGGAAAACTTTCATCTTTTCTTTCTTTCTTTATATAATCTGCAATCATTGCATCATAATTTGCAGTATGTTCAAATACTTTGTTCATAAGATAGAATTTAGTATCAAGTGAAACTTCTTTATTTGTCTTTAATTCATTTAAAACGACTTCATAATCTGCAGGATCTGTAATAACTGTTACATCTTGATAATTTTTAGCGGCACTTCTAAGCATTGTAGGACCACCTATATCAATGTTTTCAACACATTCTGCACGAGTTACATTATCCTTTAAAATAGTTTGTTTGAATGGATATAGATTAACAACAACAAAGTCAATTGTGTCAATATCTAAATCTTGTAATTGTTTCATATGTTCTGGTTTTGATCTCATTGCTAAGATTCCAGCATGAACTTTTGGATGCAAAGTTTTAACTCTTCCATCTAAACATTCTGGGAAACCTGTAAGTTCAGAGATTTCTGTAACATTTACTCCATTTTCTTTAAGTTTTTTGTAAGTACCACCAGTTGAGATAATTTCAATACCTAAAGCTTGTAATTCTTTTGCAAATTCTACTATACCTGTTTTATCAGATACACTAATTAAAGCTTTCATAACTACCTCCATTATAAAATTATTTTGTTCAATCCTATCTTGAACAAAAACATTATACTACATATTTTGACACTTTACAAGATAAATAGTTTCAATTAGTTAGAAAATATAATTCATTTATGATAATATCTTAATAATTCATTTGAGAAAATGTCTCAACTAAAAAATAAATGTTC
>CANQLP010000019.1 GCA_947624725.1 uncultured Clostridia bacterium | reverse complement strand
AAAAATAACGCACAAATTTCATGTGTCTTATTCAAATTTTCGTATCTTAAATTATCCCCTAAGCTACATGTGTGTGTGTGTGTGTGTGTGTGTACAGCTGCAAGGGTTTCAGCGATTGTTACTATTCTATTCTTCATTGTTTTGGTTTTCCTTTATTTTATGTTTCAAATAATAAACTTTATATTTACTATGTAAAAATATTTAATTTAAGTGAAGTGCGCTGGAGAGAAAACCAGCGACAAAGCACTGAACGCAAATTAAATATTTTTGCATTAGCATTTTTCTAGTTTCTTTTTTGAACTTATTTTCATTATACCCATTTGTTTTACAAATGTCAATAACAATTTTTGACATTTTTCTTAGAATTGGTAAAAGCAAAATTTTTATATAGCCATATAACATTTTCCTTTAATAAATTTCTTTATTTGTTTTTCGTCTTTTCCTCCATAATATATTCCTCCTTCTTAAATGTGAAACTTTTTATTGTTTTTTTGCTGTATTTTGTTTCACATTTTTATTATACCACATTATTCAAAAATGTGAAATTTTTTTATATTTTTTTTAATTTTTTGATTTATATGGAGAAATGAAAATAAGAAAAATATAATATTTTCTTCATTTTTTCTTAAAGCTTTTTATTTATTTTAATTTTATAATTAAATAAACGGAGGATTTTATGAGAAGAACTAAAAGAAGATTAAATCTTAAAAAACTAATATTATTTCTATTAATTTTGATAATTATTATTTATTTAATTTTTCATTATGGGAAAATGGCTTTAGACTATTTTGCTAATGATGAAAATTACGATATAGTAAAAGCAGATACAAACACAAATTATGATGGGATAGGACAAGAAACTATACAGGGTAAAGATGGCTATTTTACAACTTTTACTACAACTGATAACTATAAAAAAACATATATTGAGTATAAACAAAATGGAGATGCCTCTTGGAGTAATAATACATATTGGGGAAGTACAATGGCTGAAAATGGCTGTCGGAATTACTGCAATGTCTATTATCTTAAGTGGTTATGGTAAAAATTATACGCCAGAAGATTTAAGGGAAAAATACTATCCTGTACTTGATTATGAGAATTTATCTAATGAGCTTTCAAACACTTTTGGAATAGATAATTCTGATTTTTATTTTGACAGTGTTCATTTATCAAAAAAGAATTTAATTGAACATTTGAAAACAAATAGACCTATTTTAGTATGTGTTTGGAATAAGCCTAAAAATAACCGCTTCACAACTGATTCACATTATATGGTCTTACTTGCAGTAGATAATTCTGATATGATTTATATTTCTAACCCAAATGGTCGGTAAAAATGATAGTAAAAGCTCTGGATGGTATGATATAGATGAAATAGAGCCATATATTGCAAAAGCTTTGTTTATTGAAAGTTATAGCTAACTTAAAAAAGACTAGGAATTTGATTTTCCTAGCCTTTTTATGTATCCACATTACTCCTCTACTGGAGCTTCTACTGGACATACACCTGCACAAGTTCCACAACCTATGCATAGATCTTTATTAATCTCGTATCTCTCTTCTCCTTGTGAAATACATTCTACTGGGCAATTTGCTGCACATGCTCCACAAGATATACATTTATCTGTTATTTTGTAAGCCATACTTTTCACCACCTTTCAGTATCTATCTATTAACTATTCATATCCTCTTTATCTAACTCTTCCATCTTCTTAAGTTCTTTTAAATCGTTTGCATCTACATCATCTTCTACTTGTGTTTCTACATCTTTTATGATTTTTATATCTTTTACATTGTAACTTTTTATTATTATATCATCTTTATCTTCTATTTTTACTTTTACCATTTCTTTTAGTATCTCTACATTTTCGACAATGCCTTCTCCATCCTCTGTCTTAACTATTGCTCCAACTTTTGGTAATCTTGAAAGCTTCTCCTCATATACATCTTGTTCATATTTCAAACAGCACATTAATCTTCCACAAGCTCCAGAAATTTTTGAAGGAGTTAAAGATAGATTTTGTTCCTTTGCCATTTTTATTGATACTGTTTCAAAATTTGATAAATGTGCACAGCAACAAAGCTCTCTTCCACAAATTCCACAGCCACCCATTCTTTTTATTTCATCTCTTATTCCAATTTGTCTAAGCTCTATTCTTGTTTTAAATATTGCTGCTAAATCTTTTACAAGCTCTCTAAAATCAATCCTACCATCTGCTGTGAAGTAAAATAATATTTTACTATTATCAAATTTATATTCAACATTGATAAGATTCATATCTAATTTATGCTTTTTTATTTGTTTTATGGCTATATCAAAAGCTTCTTTTTCTTTTCTTTTATTTTCTTCATAATGTTTTCTATCTTTGTCAGTCGCGATTCTTTTTATTGGTTTAAGTGGTGCAACAATTCTCTCTTCTGGAACTTCTTTATTACCTATAACAACTTCTGCATATTCCTCCCCAAGTGATGTCTCTACAATTACAAAATCTCCAATATTTAATTTATATTTTCCCGGATCAAAATAATATACTTTGCCGATTTTCTTTAGTCTGACACCTATTATAGTTTTCATAAAATCTCCTTTTTATTTTCACTTAAATATATTTAATATTAAGTAATCAATACACATATCAAAATTATTGCTTCTTTTTATCTTGTTTTTTGTTTCTTCTACATATTCTATGTAATCTAAATACTTTGGATTTTCTTTTGCACTTTTTATAAGTATCATATTTATATAATCTAAATTTTGTAAAACATTATCTTTATCTTTATATAAAACATCGAATTTATTAAGTAAATCTATACATAAGTAATTATCTATGTTTGAAAAAACTTTTTCTAATTCAGCATACCTTGTATGTTCTTCTTCTGTAAATTCTTCTAATGTTTCTTCTGTAAAAACTACCTTTGTACATCTTGATTTTATCGTTGGATATATTGTACTCTCATTATTACACACCAAAATAATCGTTACAAATTCTGGTGGTTCTTCTAGTGTTTTAAGTAAAGCGTTTTGCGCTTCTTTTGTCATCTGCTCACTATTGTTTATTAAATATACTTTATGATTAGATGTTATCGGTTTTTCAAATATTTTCGTCTGCATTTCTCTTATTTCATCTATCTTTATACTTTCTGTTTTTTCTTTGTTTATCTCATAATAATCTGAATGATTTTCATCATCAAACATTAAACATGACTTGCAATCATTTGGATAACTTTCGAAATCTAAACATAGAATCATCTTAGCAAATTCTTTCGCATATTTATAGCCTTCACATTTTCCTGTGTTTAGGAATATGTAACCGTTAACTACTCTATTACTTGCAACTGTGCTTTTTAAAATGCTTTCTATTTGCTTATTTTTCATTGTTTATGAAACCTTTCCAATTTTATCAAATGGCCAAAATCTAACCCATACTTTGCTTTGTATCTTGTCTATTGGAATGCATCCAAACATACGCGAATCTTGGCTTCCTGGTCTATTATCTCCAATTGCAAAAATATATCCTTCAGGAACTGTTATATCATAAACTAAACCTGTTCTTTCTGTTTTCACATCTTCTTTTAGATAGCTTTCTCTGTATATTACTCCATCTATATATACATTACCATTATCTATTAATATATGTTCTCCTGGAAGTGCGATTACTCTTTTTATATAGCTTTCAACATTCATCTCTAATACATCATGAATAAGTTTATGAAATAAATTATCAGATTCTTCGTCATATATTGCAACTGGATTATTTGGATCATATTGGTCTGTTGTTAATTGTTTAACTGAAGGTGCTTCAAATGTTATTATATCTCCTCTTTGTAGTTTACCTTTTGTTGTAACAAACCATTTATTTAAAATTAATCTATCTCCTTGTTCAAAAGTAGGCTTCATTGATGTCATTTTTACAACTGTTGGAGTAAAAATATACTTTCTAACTAAAATAGCAAGTACTACTGCAATTACTATACATACTATCCATTCTATAATTTCTTTCACTGGATTTTCACTCTTTTCTTCCATTATTTATAACAACTCCTTGTTTTCTTTTTCACAACTACTATTATAATCAATTATTTGTATAAAATCAAGTAAAAGTTACTTTTTTGTAGGTACTTTGATTACAACTTCTGTTCCTTCTCCAAATTCGCTTTTTATATCTATACTTCCATTATTTTTGTCTAATATTTCCTTTGCTATTGAAAGTCCAAGTCCTGTTCCTCCCATTTCCCTAGTTCTTGCCTTATCAACTCTATAAAATCTCTCAAATATACGACTTAAGTCATCTTTTGGTATTCCTATTCCATTATCTATTATTTTTATATATGCATCATTATATACAAAACCTACATATATTTTGATGCTTCCTCCTTCTTTTGTATATTTTATACTGTTTGTAAGTATATTTAAGACTACTCTTTCTATTCCATCTTTATCTGCATATACAACAGGAACATTAGCTGTAACAAAGCATTCTACTGTTTGATTTTTCTTTTCTATTTCTAATGCAACTTTGTCTTGGCATTGTTTTACAAGTTCTCCTAAATCAAATTCTGTTTTTTCTTGCTTTATTTCATCATTATCATACCTAGATAAGGCAAGAAGGTCTGTTACAAGTTTTGCCATTCTTCTTGCTTCTCCTGCAATTACATTTAAGAATTTGTCTTGTGTTTCCTTATCATATTCATCCTCAAGTAATGTGTCTGCATATCCCATTATTGAAGTGATAGGTGTTTTTAATTCGTGTGATACATCTGCGACGAATTCTTTTCTCATGTTGTTTAATTTTACATGTTCTGTGATGTCTTGTATAACAACGATTACTCCTGTTGGAATATCATCTTCATTTTTTAATGGTGCAAAGTGCATATGCATGTAAGTGTCTCCAACTGTTACTCTTTCTTCTGTAGATGTCCAGTTTTCAAGATATATTATTTTTTCTAGGTTTACTTCTACATTTAACTTTTTAAATATCTTTTCGAAGTTTTCATCTTCTGGAATTAATCTTAAAAGTCTTGTTGCTGCTGGATTTATTAGTTCTATTCTGCCTTCCATATTAAAAGCTATAATTCCATCTGTCATATGCAAAAGTATTGTTTCTATTTGATTTTTCCTTTTAGATACTTCATTTAAATTTTCTTTTAATTCTCTTGTCATTATATAAAATGCTTTTACTAAATCATCAACTTCATTTTTGCTTTCATTTTCTTCTAATGCGGTAATCTCAATTTCTTCTCCGCATAGCCACTTTTTTTGCATCATTTATAAGCTTTGTGATTGGGTAGATTATTTTTTTAGTTACAAATATTCCGAATTAATACGCAAACACATGTGAAAACTAAGATTGCAATAAGTGTAATGATTTTAAGACTTCCTTGATACTCTATTATTGCCCCAAAATTTCCTGCTTGTATGCTTTGAGAGATTATTTGCAAATTAAAAAAGTTTATATATCCCATTGCACCAATTATGATAATTCCAAGTATTAGGAAAACTATAATTATCTTTATTTGTAAATTTTTTAGCATTTTACTTTATTCCCTTCTTATCTAAAATCAAAGGCACTTTTAATTAAGTGCCTTGTGCTTTTCTTTAATTTTATTTTTCACATTCTATTCTGGATTTGCTATATAGTATCCTACTCCTCTTTTTGTTACAAGTATTTTTGGATTTGTTGTATCTTCTTCTATTTTTTCTCTTATTCTTCTAACTGTAACATCAACCGTTCTTATATCTCCAAAATATTCATATCCCCAAACTTTCTCAAGTAATAATTCTCTTGAAACAATTTGTCCTGGCTGATTAGCAAGATATTTTAAAGCTTCAAATTCTCTAACTGTTAAGTCTACTTTCTCTCCTCTAACTTTAACCTCAAATCTATCTAAGTTTAGGCTTAAATCTCCTACTTCTATTTGATTTTCTTCCTTTTTATCTTTAGTCTCTTGACTTGCCATGACTACTTCTGACTTTCTTAAATTTGCTTTTACTCTTGCCATTAATTCTCTTACGCTAAATGGTTTTGTAATATAGTCATCTGCTCCAAGCTCTAATCCTACAATTTTATCTAATTCCTCATCTTTTGCAGATAAGATTAATATTGGAACATTTAGTGCACTTTTTATTTTTTTACAAGCGGTTAAACCATCCATCTTTGGAAGCATTATATCAAGTAAAATTAAGTCTGGTTTTTGCGATAATGCCATTTCTACTGCTGCTACTCCATCATTTGCTTCGATTGTATTATATCCTTCTTTTTTGAGATTATATACTAATATGTCTATTATTGATTGTTCATCATCTACTATTAATATTGTTTTTTTATCATCATCAAACATGTACTTTACCGCCTTTCATCTCATTTTAATTTATTTATATCATAAATTTAAGATCATAACAAGTATTTTTTATCTTTTCTACATTGCTCCCTCTTTTTTGAATACAGAAAATATAGTTTTAAAGATTATTTTTATATCATACCATAAGCCTCTATTATTGTAATACTCTAAGTCTAGTTTAAGTCTTTCTTTAAAAGTATTTTGGCTTCTTCCTGATACTTGCCAAAGTCCTGTTATTCCTGGCTTACATTTGATTATATAATCATAATAGCCTTCCATTGCCTTTTTTTCTCTATTTAAGTAAGGTCTAGGTCCAACTACGCTCATTTCTCCCTTTAATACATTTATAAATTGTGGAAATTCATCTAAACTTGTTTTCCTTAAGAATTTACCGATTTTTGTTATTCTTTCGTCATCTTCTACTTTTCTATAATTCATGTATTTTTCTCTAAAATTTTTATCTGTTTTTAGTTTCTTCATTAAGATTTTATCTGCATCAACTACCATTGTTCTGAATTTATATAGCTTAAATAGTTTTCCATTTTCTCCAATTCTTTTTTGTATAAAAAAGATAGGTCCATTGTCTCCTTCTATTTTGTTTGCTATAAATACTATAACGCTGATTATTGCAAGCAAAATAAGCCCTACTATTGAGGCTACTATATCAATAAACCTTTTACATATTTTATATAAATTTATATTATTATTTTCTTGTATTTTTATGTTCATATTTATATTATTAACATTTTCTCCGTTTAACATATTATCTCCCAAAACTATCTTTATCTTACGCAATATATGTTTTTTAGTTTTTAAGTAACATTCTTTGCTAAATAATATCATAAAGAGACAAAAAGTGCAAGACATTTACTTAAATTTGTCTTGGCACTTTTTCTATGATTTTTTGGTTTGACTTATTCTATTTGTTTTTATTATTTCCAAATTTTTATGTATTATACATATGTTTACATTTCCCAGTTAAACTCACCATGAACTGTAACTTTCTTTTCTCCTTTTACAATTTCTCCGATTTCATATGCATTTATACCGTTTTTCTTTACATGCTCTATTATTTCTCCTGCATATTCTTTTTTGCATACAACAGTTAATCCAACTCCTAAGTTGAATGTACGAAGCATTTCTTTTTCATCTACATTGCCTGTTTTTTTGATTAATTTGAAAATATCTAATATTTGATATTTTGAAGCATCAATATCTGCATTTACATTTTGCGGTAAAATTCTGTTTAGATTCTCGCATATTCCTCCACCTGTAATATGGGCAAGTCCTGTTATTTTACCTTGTCCAAATAGGTCTTTTATAGCCTTATAATAACATCTATGTGGCTCTAGTATTGCTTCTATAAATGTTTTATCCCCTACTTTTTTATCAAGTACTTCTGGATATTCTTTCATTATTTTTCTAACTAGTGTATAACCATTTGTATGAATTCCACTAGATTCAAGAGATATAACAACATCTCCTTCTTCTATTTTTGAACCATCTATTATATCATCTTTATCTACAATTCCAACTATACTTGATGTTAAAATATATGTTCCTTCGTTTAAAACTCCTGGTTGTTCTGATGTTTCTCCTCCTGTTAATACACATCCTTGTGCTTTGCAGGCATCTGATACTGCATGTACAATTTTGTTTATCGCAGTCTTTTCCATTTTGCCACATATTATTGCATCTTGCACAGATAGTGGTTTTGCTCCCATTACAATACAGTCATTTATTAAGTGATTTATCATGTCATATGAAACATTTTCTAATTTATCATATTTTGCAGCAATTAGTTGTTTTGAACCTGGTTCTTCTGTTTTTAATACTAATACTGGATTTTTGTATTCCTCGAATTTTATATCATATAAAGAAGAAAATGCTCCGATTTTATTTAATACTCTTTTTTCATCTGTCTCCAAAGCATTTGCCATTTCTTTTTTTGTTTCATTTGCTAAGTCAATGTTAACATCATATTTCAAACTTTTTTCCATTTATATTATTCCTCCCTGTGTCATCTTATTTTAGAATAGCTTATCTTATATTTCGACAAATAAATTATATTATGGGAGATGCACTTTGTCAATAGAGGAATATATTCAAAATATATTTAGTTTTCCTTAATTTTTATAATTATGTAAATTAAACTATTGACGAAAATAATTATATATTATAAAATATTGTTATAATTTGGGCATAAACTTATAGAGGAGGAAATCACAATGAGTGTAAGAAAGGCAGTTATACCAATAGCTGGTTTCGCAACAAGGTTTTTACCTGCTTGTAAATCAGTTCCTAAATGCATGCTTACCATATTAGATAAGCCTATTATTCAATACATAGTAGATGAAGCTGTTGAATCAGGCATTGATGAAATTGTAATGGTTATTGGCAGAAAAAAAGATGTCATACAAGATTATTTTAAAGAAGATAATGAACTTAAAGATTTTTTAATAGAAAGAGGAAAAGAAAAATTTATTCCACAAGTTACAGATTTAGCTCATGGAGCTAAATTACATTTTATAGAACAACAAGGTGGCGCTAAAGGATTAGGACACGCTATCTATCAAGCAAAAGATATTATAGGAAATGAGCCATTTGCTATTCTCTACGGAGATGTTGTTTTTCATGGAGAAAAACCATGTTTAAAGGAGATAATTGAAAAGCATGAAGAATGTGGTGGTTCAGTAATTGGCGTTGAAAAAGTAGATTGGAAGGATGTTCCAAAATACGGTAATGTTTCTGGTGTCCAAATTTCTGATGGCTTTTATAAAGCTGAAAAATTACAAGAAAAGCCACAAATTAGTGAAACAAAATCAAATCTTGCTATTTCTGATAGGCATGTTTTAATGCCAGATATTTTCAAATATTTGGAGGACATGAAGCCTGGAAAGAATGGAGAGATTCAAGTTACTGATGCATACAATGCTATGGTTGGAACCAAGGAAGGCGTTTATGCCTATGATTATAAAAGCAAGAGATTTGATTCTGGAGATAAATTAGGCTTTGTAATGGCTGCAGTTGATGAGACTTTAAATAGACCTGAGCTTAGAGAACCATTTATAGAGTTTTTGAAAAATTTAGATATTTAAAGATAATAAATAGGGGTGCAATTGCTCCCCTATTATTTTTTTGTTTTTATATTTTTATTTACTTATTCTTTTTATAATTTCTTCACATTTATTAAATATTTCATATTTATCTACATTTACAAGTTCTCTATCTTCCATTAAAAGTTTTCCTTTTATAATTGTATGAGAAACATTGCTTCCCTTTGCATTATATACAATATCTGAAAAGATATTTCCCTTTGGATTTGTAAGTTCTGTATCTAAGTCCAATAAAATTATATCTGCACTTTTTCCTTCTTCAATACTTCCTATTTCATTTTCTAGTCCAAGTGCTTTTGCTCCATTTATTGTTGCCATTTTTAAAACCTCATAGCAATCCATATTCTTAGAATTTTCATATACACCCTTTTGCAAAAGTGCTGCAAATTTCATTGCTTCAAACATATCTAAATTAGAACCACTACCTTGTCCATCTGTACCAAGAGATACATTTATTCTTTTATCTAACATTTTTTGGATAGGTGCAACCCCACATCCAAGTCTTAAATTACTTACAGGGCAATGTGCAATACTTACATCCATTTTGCTTAAAGCATCTATTTCTTCATCAGTTACTTTTACAGCATGTGCTAAAATATTGTGAGTGTCTAGAAAGTATTCTTTTAAAACCTCTACTGGACTTTCTACATTATAATTTGCTTTTATATCCTCTACTTCTTTCTGATTTTCACAATAATGCATGTGTATTGGCAATTCATTTTCTTTTGCATATTCTATTAGTTCTCTTACTGTTTTTTCTCCTGTTGTATAAAGCCCGTGTATTCCTACATTTAGTGTAATTAAATCATATCTATTTTTATAGTTTTCTACTAAGTTTCTTAATTTTTCTATTCTTTCTTCTTGAAGATTTCCTACATCATTTACAGTTTGTGTAACTTGAAGCCTCATACCTATTTCAATTGCTGCTCTTATTGTATCCTCTGCCATGAAGTATTGATCATTTGCCATTACAGTGCCTGTACTTATCATTTCAAGGCACGAAAGAAGTGAGGCATAATATATGTCTTCTCTTGTTAATTTGTCCTCCATGGGCCAAATTTTCTTGTTTAACCAGTCTTGCAATGTGTATCCATCAAGTGTTTCACGAAAAACACTCATTGCTAAGTGTGCATGTGTATTAATTAAGCCTGGCATGCATATTTTTCCATCTGCATCTATAATTTTCGCACCTATTTCTGGAGTAACTTCACTTGCAATTTGTGTTATAATGCCATTTTCTATATATATACTCATATGTTCTTGAATTCTTGGTTTTCTATCTGACATTGAAATTAAGTTACAATTTTTAATCAATATATCCATTTTTTATTTTCCTCCATAAGTTAGTATAACATTATAGAATTTATTATTCAAGCTTATGATTATATTTTGCTATATAAAAATCGAAGCCCTCTATTAGTATTTATTTGTCAATTCCCATTTGAGATACCCAAAATATGTTTTGACAATAAATATTAATAGAGGGTTTTCGATATTTTTTATGAATTAATTTGTTATACTAGCTTATGCTAATTCTACAACAGCTCCTGCTTCTGTAAATTTAGCTTTTAAGTCTTCAGCTTCTTCTTTAGAAGCATTTTCTTTAACTGTCTTTGGAGCTCCATCAACTAAGTCTTTAGCTTCTTTTAATCCTAATCCTGTTGCATCTCTAACTACTTTGATAACTTGGATTTTGTTTGCTCCTGCTTCTTTTAATACAACATTGAATGATGTTTTTTCTTCAGCTGCTGCGGCAGCTCCTGCTGCTCCTGCTGCTGGTGCTGCAGCTGCTACTGCAGATACTCCATATTTTTCTTCAATTCCTTTAACTAATTCTGATAATTCAACAACTGTTAAACTATCGATTGTCTCTAATAACTCTTCTATTTTTGCCATTTTAAAATTCCTCCTAAATTTTTAATAATAAATTTTTAAATTACGCATTTGCTGCGTTTTCTTTTTGAATACGAACTTGATCAATTGCAACTGCAAATTTTGAAATAGTTCCAAGTAATCCACCAGCAAGCATTCCAATAAGTGTTTCTCTTGATGGTAGTTTTGCAAGTGTAATTATTTCTTCTGCATTCATTACTTTGCCTTCTATAACACCACCTTTAATTTTATAAAAGTCGTGTTCTTTTGTATATTCATATATTGCTTTTGCAGGTTCTAAATAATCTGCTTTTCCGATTATTACAGCTGTAGGTCCTTCTACTGCTGAATCTAATCCTTCGATTCCACATTTTTCTAATGCTCTTCTTGAAATATTGTTTTTAACTATTTTATATTCAGAATCTGATTTTCTTAATGTACTTCTAAGTTTTGTAACATCTTCAACATTAATTCCACGATAGTCTGCAAATAATACTAATTTTGCATCTTTCATTTTTTCTGCTAAAGAGTTTACTTCTTCTTCTTTTTGCTTAATGATTTTTTCGTTTGCCACTTTTTCTTTCACCTCCTCTTAAATTCGCAAAATAAACTTCGTATTGCGTTGTCAGACTTAAAACAAAAACTCAAGTATCTACCCTAAAACATTTCCATACAGAGTAAATACTTGAGTTTATATTTCTCAAATTTTCCTCGGTAGGATTTATAAGTTATCTACTTACCTACTGTCTTAGGATATTATTTTCATTTTTATTTTTGATCTATAAATAATCCAGGTCCCATTGTTGTTGAAATTGATACTGTTCTAATATATTGTCCTTTTGCTGCAACTGGTTTTGCTTTAATTATTGCTTCCATAACTGTGTTATAGTTTTCTAATAATTTTTCAGCACCAAATGATACTTTTCCAAAACCTAAATGAATTATATTTGTTTTGTCTAATCTGTATTCAACTTTTCCTGATTTAATATCAGCGATTGCTTTTGCAACATCCATTGTAACTGTTCCAGATTTAGGGTTTGGCATTAATCCTTTTGGTCCTAAAACCTTTCCTAAACGACCTACAACACCCATCATATCAGGAGTTGCAACTATTACATCATAGTCAAACCAATTCTCTTTTTCAATTTTTGGTATTAGTTCTTCTGCTCCAACAAAATCTGCTCCAGCATTTTTAGCTTCATCAGCTTTTGGTCCTTTTGCAAATACTAATACTCTTAAAGTTTTTCCTGTACCGTTTGGAAGTACTACTGTACCTCTAACTTGTTGATCTGCGTGTTTTGAATCAACACCTAACTTTACATGAAGTTCAACTGTTTCGTCAAACTTTGTTTTTGGGAATTTTTCAATTATATCTAAAGCTTCTTTTGCTTCATATAATTTTCCCTTTTCTACGAGTTTCATTGCATTCTCGTATCTTTTTCCTCTTTTCATTTTAAACCTCCTTTGGTAATAACGAAATCGTTCTTTCCGACTTCTCCCAATATATTTTAATTCGCAAATTTTGCGTAATTAACCTTAATTTTTCTAAAACGCATCAAAAGTAGTAGATTGCTAGGAAATCAAGCAAAATATTTTGAGACTAACCTCGTGGTTGTTGAAAAATATTTTGCGATGATTGACGACGCAAGATGCTGCTTTTCATGTGTTTTACTCTACGACGATGCCCATCGAACGCGCCGTCCCCTTAACCATACTCATAGCAGCTTCAACAGATGCTGCATTTAAGTCTTCCATTTTTTGTTCTGCAATTTGTCTTACTTGTTCTTCAGTAATCTTTGCAACCTTTTCTTTATTTGGTTTTCCAGAACCTTTTTCTATTTTTATGGCTTTTTTAATTAATACAGCTACTGGTGGAACCTTTGTTACAAATTCAAAAGATTTATCAGAATATACTGTAATAACTACTGGGATTATCATTCCTGGTTGATTTGCTGTTCTGTCATTAAATTCTTTTACGAATTGCATAATGTTAACACCACTTGAACCTAAGGCTGGTCCTACTGGTGGAGCTGGTGTTGCTTTTCCAGCTTCTATTTGTAATTTAATTACATTTGTTATTTCTTTTTGTGCCATTTGGAATACGCACTCCTTTCTCATTTATCTAAATCTATTTAGATTTTTTGTACCTGTGAAAATTCTAGTTCTACTGGAGTTTCTCTGCCAAACATTGAAACAAGAACTTTTACTTTTCCTTTTTCTTTGTTTATCTCTTGAACTACTCCAATAAATCCTTCTAATGGTCCATTAATGACCTTTACTGATTCATTAATATCATAATCAATCTTTATTGGCATTTCTTCAAATCCCATATTTCTTATTTCCTCATCTGTAAGAGGTATAGGATTTGTGCCTGAACCTACGAAACCTGTAACTCCTCTAGTATTTCTTACTATATACCAAGTTTCATCTGTTACTATCATTTTTATTAAAACATATCCTGGGAAAACTTTTTTTAGATTTGCTTTTCTTTTTCCATCTTTTATTTCAATTTGTTCTTCCATCGGAACTATAATATCAAAGAAATAATCTTCAAGCTCTCTATTTTTTACCATTTTCTCAAGGTCAGTTTTTACTTTATTTTCATAACCAGAATATGTATGTATAACATACCATCTAGCTACAGAATCTTCAATTTGGTGAGCCATTTTTATATCACTCCCTTAAAACCTATTTAAGAAACATTTTCAACATTTGCCACATCATCTGGCGCTTCAATATCTTCAGCAATATTGCTATCTTCTGGCGTTTCCTCTACTGCAGTATTTTCATCTAATACTACTGTATTGTTTACATCATCTGATACTACTGAATTTTGTACTAAAGTCTTTAATTTATCTATTCCGTATGTATTTAAAGCTTCAAAAGCTAAATCTAATACAAATACAATAGCAGTAATAATTACAACAATAACTAAAACTATTATTGTATTATTTACAACTTGACTTCTAGTTGGCCAAATAACTTTTTTTAATTCAGCTTTAAAATCTTTCCAAAAATGTCTTTGTTTTTTTGTATCTTTTTCTGTTTTATCTGTCTTTCCCATTTTCTACTTTTAGCACCTCCATTAAATAAAAGTTATTTTGTTTCTTTGTGTGTAGTACGCTTTTTGCAAAATTTGCAGTATTTTACTACTTCTAATCTGTCTGTATTGTTTCTTTTGTTTTTAGATGTCATGTAATTTCTTCTTTTACATTCTGTACATTCTAAAGTAATATTTTCTCTTGGACCTTTTGCAGCCATTAAAATACACCTCCGTAATTTATGTTTCTCATTCATTTAATAATTTGGTTAAAATAACGATGTGAACATGTATAACCTCAATACATGTTCACATATTTTATCATATTTTTTTTTATTTGTCAACATATCTACATAATTTTATTTATCTTTCTTCTTCTATTATTTCTGTTTCTTCTGATTGTTCCTCATTTGAAATAACTGGATTATATTCTCCTACCTTTAATTCTTTATTAAGCATTAATCTTTTTCCAGCACGAGAATTAGGATCTATTGTACT
The DNA here is from genome assembly GCA_947624725.1 of uncultured Clostridia bacterium. The sequence continues at coordinate 8,390 of CANQLP010000019.1, read as the reverse complement.
TTGTTTTAATTCTCCTACTGTAACACCTTCCTTTAAGTCTCCTGACTCTTCAAAATCTTCATCTAGAGTTATTCCTGAAGGAGTTTCACTAATTATTTCATCTATTCTCCTCTCTATTTTACTTCTCATAGGTGGAAAATATCTTATTGCAAACTTTTGAAGTAATCCAGGTTTTTTTAGATAAGCATCTGCATATTTTTCATAGTATTCTCTTATCGTTCTCTTTCTTTCATCTCTTCTCTCCATAAATCTATTTGCGATTTTTGTTAAGAATGGTATTTTTGCAAGAATTGGATGTTTATCTTCATATCTATTTGTTAATGATGCTTCTTCTACTTTTTCTTCTTTTTCTGCCTTTTCTTCTTTCTTTACTTCTTCTCTTGCTTTTGGAACAACTGTTGTTTCACTATAGTTTTCATTTCTTGTAGGTATGTATACAGTTTTTTCTCTTTTACCTGTTATTTTTTCTCTTATATCTCCATCTGACATTTGCATTACTGTTTCCCAATTGTTTTCGTCTGTGAAAAATGCTACTTTGTTTTCTATTTTATCTTCGTCTTCTCTTAATGCTAAATCTTGTGCATTATATTCTTCTTTTAATTTATTTGTCTTTTCTGAAACTGCTTTAAAATTACTTACTGGAAGTGCTTTTCTTTCTTCTTCGATTTCTTTATATCTTGCTTGTTTTTCTTTATATATAGTTTTGTCAAATAATTCTTTGTTTTCTTGATAATTATTATCAAGCATTGTTTTTTCATACTTTGCAAAATATTCTTCTAATTCTTTTAATTCGTTTTCTAGCGCTTGGTGCTTATCTTCTATCTCTTTTGCTGCATTATATTCGTTTTCTACTTCAGCAAGCTTTTCATCTAATTCACTTCTTCTGCTAGATACCTTGTCCCATTCTTCTTCCATAGGTTCTCTAATTTTTCCCCAAACTGCAAGTCTTTTTTCCTCTTTTTTGCAATCTTTTATACTGAAAGAATCATATTCAGGATATGTACTTTTTTCATAATCTACTTTTCCTGCATCTAATCTCTCTTTTGCAGCTTTTAATTCTTCATATCTTTCTTTTGCCTTTTCATATTTTCCCTTTTCTTCTTCAGGTACATTTTCGTCATATTGTGAAAAATATGCTTCTAGATTTTTAATATCTCTATTTAAACCTTCTTCACTAGTTGCTCTTCCACTTAATTCGAATTTTTGCATTTTCACTTTCTCTATTTCTGACATTCTGTTTTCTAGTTCTCCTTTACTAATTCCTTTTAAACCTTTAAAAATTTCTTCGTAATTTCTCATAAAAATTCCTCCTTAGAATAGGATTTGTTTTTTAACATAACTCCCCTACTTTATCATACATATATATTTTATCACATTTAACATAATATGTCAAATTTTATTAGTTTTTTTTATTAAATTTTATTTGTTTATCAAGCTTAATGAACGATTTGCAAGCATTTCATATCTTTCCTTTTTGTCTTTTATTTTTTCATTTAAGCTTGGAAGTATCCCAAAATTTGCATTCATTGGTTGAAAATCTTTATTTTCAGTACTGATATATTCTGCTAATGCTCCTATCATAGTTTCATTTGAAAATGTTACTTTATCTTTTCCTTGTAGTTTTGATGAAATATTTAATCCGTACTAGCATTCCTGATGAAATTGATTCTACATACCCTTCTACGCCCGTAATTTGCCCTGCAAAGTAAATTTTTTTATTTTTAATAAAATTATATGTATTATCTAAAAGTCTCGGAGAATTGATATATGTGTTTCTGTGCATTACTCCATATTTTACAAACTCTGCATTTTTTAGTCCTGGAATTTTTTCGCCAAATACTCTTTGTTGTTCTCCAAATTTTAAATTGGTCTGGAAACCAACGATGTTATATAAAGTACCTTCTGAATTATCTTGTCTTAATTGTATTATTGCATATGGTCTTTTACCTGTTCTTGGATCTGTAAATCCCACTGGTTTAAGAGGTCCGAATCTTAAAGTATCTATTCCTCTTTTTGCCATAACTTCAATTGGCATACAGCCCTCGAATATTTCTTTTTTCTCAAATTCATGTAATTCAACTACTTCTGCATTAACTAATTCTCTCCAAAATTCTTCGTATTCTTCTTTATTCATAGGAAGATTTATATATGAACTATCGCCTTTTCCATATCTATCCCCTAAAAATCCTATATTCATATCGATTGTTTCTTTTGAGACAATTGGTGCTGCTGCATCAAAAAAGTACAATTTATCTTCTCCAGTAAGAGATGCAATTTCTTTAGATAAGCTGTCTGTTGTAAGTGGTCCTGTTGCAATAACAACTATTCCGCTTCTCCAAAAGCTCACTTAGGTGAACATCCTCTCCGGACTTCTTCTGTCTTTATATGTATATTTTTCATACCTTTTAATTTCTCTGTAACAAGATGTGCAAATTTTTCTCTATCAACTGCTAAGGCCTGTCCTGCTGGAACTTTTGTCTCATCTGCACATTTTATTAAAAGGCTATCTAAACGCCTTAACTCTTCTTTTAAAAGCCCACATGCATTTGTAATTAGATTAGATTTAAAAGAATTACTACAAACTATTTCTGCAAAATCGTTATTTGAATGTGCAGGTGAGAATTTTTTAGGTTTCATTTCATATAATGAGACTTCAAACCCCTTCTTTGCAATTTGCCATGCAGCCTCGCTGCCTGCAAGTCCTGCACCTATTACTGATACCATACAAATCTTTCCTTTCTTGATTTATGTTAATTTTTATGATATAATATATTTAGATACGCCGAGAGCGTTAAATGTTAAAATTTGAACCTTGGCATTAGAAAAGGAGGAAGCATCATGGAAAGAACAGCAGCAGTTCGAGGGAGGTCTAGAAGACGGCCACCAAGGAAGTCATTTCTTGATGTGGTAAAGAGCCTTTGGAGTAGATTCAGAGGAATTGTGTTTTGGATAATTGTTTTACTTATCCTGTTCAACATAATTCCTATTGCATTATGGCTGTTAAAGAGCTTCTTTAAAGCCATAATCTGGTTCTTCTCTTTGCCAGTCGCTGCAGCAATAGTAATAGTGGCATTAGTTGGATTTCTAATGCTTGCTGCATACATCTGGTTTTGACCTCAAATGAAAAAGTTACCTATTCTTTGTTTTTTGATGGGTAGCTTTTTCTTTTTTATTTCTTCCATATACCAAACTTAATGGGCGATTAGTTAAATCGCCCATTTTTGTTTTAACTTCTCATTTTATAAAAGTACATATTTCTTAATTAAGCTTACTCCTGCTGCGAATGTTACTAAAACAATTCCAATTAATCCAATATAGATATTTGCCATACCTGATTTTACAGCTAAGATAACTGGTGCATCATCTATATCGTCTTCGTCTGGTATTTTATTATCTGGTGTTGAATCAACATCTGGTACATCAGTATTACCTGGTGTTCTATCAACGCTTATTTCTGCAAGGTTTACTTTCTCTCCTAAATTTTCTGGATCATTTATCCATGTAAGGATTACTGGAACTTCTACATAATCTCCTGGTTTTAACAGTGTATCTTTGAAGTAATCTGTTGTAATTGTTCCATCTTCTTGCATCTTCCAATTCCATTCTGTATTATCTTCTTCCTCGAATCTTAATCCTGCTGGAATATAATCTCTTATCTCTTCTGCATATCCTTCAAGTTCACCTTCATTTGTAACTCTTATTGTATATACATATTTGATAACTATTTTATTTAAGTCTTTTTCTGGAATCTCGATTTTTACTTGTGGTTCATTCTTAGAATTTTCAGCATTATGTCCTGTATCTGTTTCAACTGTTTCTCCATTTAATGTAACTCTAGTTTTTGCAACCCATTTTAGAAGTGATAAATCGAAGTATTTTACTATTACATTATCATAGTCGATATCATCATCGTTTTCATCTTCATCATCTTTGTCATATACTTCATCTCTATGTGGCTCTGAATCTATATCATCATCTGAGTCTTTTGAAATTTGTGCTTCATTTACAATTATTCTCTCTGCTTCTGCTTTAGTTGTTGGAACATATGTTACTTTAAATGCAATCTTTACATCTCTGTAATCAGGGTTTGTATCTGAAAGTCCTGCATCTTTATTAAATGCTTTTATTTTATTATCTCTGTTATTTTCTATGCCTTGTGCTTCTGATAGATAGTCTGTTACTAGATATTTTGCTTTTGTTATATCATCTGTTTCTTCTTCGTTTTCATCTAGCATTTTCCATCTATATTCTTTATTTACTTCATTATCTACTAAGAATTCAAGTCCTTTTGGATAGTCGTCTGTGATTTCTTCTGCAAATCCATCTGCTTCTCCTTCATTAAATATTCTTATTGTGTAGATAACAGTATCTCCTGAACCAACTGGAACTGGATCTTTTGGATGTACATATTTGATATTTCCGTCTTCCTTCATTGTAGGAGTTGGATATCTATTATTTACATCTGTATTTTCTACTTTTGTTATGAACTTTCTTAAAGCTAAGTCAAATTTTGGTTTAACTACTACTTTCTCAAAGTCATCGTCATCCTCTTCACCTGGTATATACTCCCATTTTTCATCTTCATCATGTTTTTCTTTTTGGTCTTCTATTTGTGGATCTTTATAGTCTTCTGTTGGAGTACCAGTTGGAACTTTTGATCCATTTTCATCTTTTTTACCATCTGGAATTGAGTCTCTATCATCTGCTGGTGTTTCACCATCTTTGTTTAATTCCTTAGTAATTTCAGCAATGTTTGTCATCTTTGTTGTTTCTGTTACTGGTAAAACTTTGCAATTTACTTTTACATCAATATAACTTAAAATATCTTTTTCCTTATCATAGGCTGGAATTACTATGTCTTTTATTTTTTGTCCTATAACTGCTTGAGATTTTGCTTCGTCTCCACTAATATTTGCTCCTACTGCAATTATATCTTCAGTTGATGTTAATACATTTTGTGTTTCTCCCTTTTCCTCAGTCCACCAAGGAGTATTTCCTTCTTGTGCACTTGGTACATATTCTAGATATGTTGCTAGGTAATCTTTAAGTTCTGAAACTATACCATCAACTTCGCCTTCATTATATATTCTTATTGTATATGTTATTATATCTCCAATGTTTACTTGATATGGTTGTTTGCTATGTTCATAATCTGCTGTTTCGTCTCCTGCTTTTAATGTAGAATCTGTTATATCATTTGGAATTCTGTCTTTAAGGTCGTCTTTTTCTACTCCGTTAATTGCTGTAATAAATTTTCTAAGTGCTAGGTCTATTGCAGGTTCTGGAACATATACTTTTTCAAAGTCGTCATCATCTTCTTGTCCTGGTATATAATTCCAATCTTCACCATTATCATGTTTTTGTTTTTGATCTTTTATTGCTGGATCTTTGTAATCTTCTGCTGGTGCACCTTCTACTACTGGGTTTCCATCTTTATTTCCATCTGGTTTTGAATCTCTATCATCTTCCATTACAACATGGTTTGCATTTTCCATTTTTGTTATTTCAGCAATGTTAGTTATTTTTTGTCCTGGTTTTGCTGTAGCAAGTACTGTACATACGATTTCTACATCTACATAGCTTAATGTATAATCTCCTGTTTCTTCATTATACTCTGCTGCTGGGATTAGTACTTCTTTTAATAATTTTCCTTTTTGTTCTGAAGCAACTAATTTTCCTCCAGCATTAACAACTTTGCAACTTTCTGCTAATGAAACTGCTTTGTTAACATCTTTTAATTCCCATTGTGTGTTTTCTTCTTCATCATATGTAAGCTCTGGAGGTAAGTGGTCTGTAATTTCTGTTATATATACGTCTATATCGCCTTCATTATATACTCTTAATGTGTATGTTATTTTGTCTCCTATTTCAACTCTTTTTGGTTGTTTTGTATGATTATAATCTGCTGTTGTCGTATTACCTTTATTTAATTTTGTAGAATCTACATTTGGTACTCTGTCTGTAACTGGTGTATCTCCTATTTGTGTAATGAATTTTCTTAATGCTACATCTGGACTTCCTACATATAGTTTTTCAAAATCATCGTCATCTTCTTGTCCTGGTATATAATTCCACTCATCATTATTATCATGTTCTTGTTTTTGATTTTCTATTTCTTGATCTTTATATTTCTCTAATTCTTCACCTGTTGTATTGTCAAGTGGAACTTTTTCTCCTCCACCGTTTGGATTATTTTTTCCATCTGGAACTGAATCTCTATCTTCTTTTAATGGTTGATTATCTCTATCTGTCATTTCGGCTATTTCTGCTATGTTTGTTATTTTTTTGCCAAATGATTCTCTATTATTAATTTTTGCATTAACAGTACATTCTATTTCAATGTCTACATAGCTTAATGTATAATCATCCTCTGAATCTGTTTCTGCATCAGACTTTTTCTCTGCTGCTGGTATTAATACATCTTTTAAGTTTGTTGTACCTACTTTTGACCCATCGGAGTCAGTTAGTTTTCCACCAACTCCAACAATTTTACATTCGTCTTTCGAAGTTGCTGTATGTGTATGTTCGTCATATGTCCATTCATTGTCATTGCAATCTAAATATTCTGGCAAGTGATCTTTTACTTTAGTTATATGTGTATCAACTTCACCTTCATTATATATTCTTAATCTATATACTACTTTATCTCCTACTGTTACTTTTACTGGTTGTTTTGTATGGTTATAATCTGCTGTTTTTACTACTTTTCCATCTACTACATCATTTAATTTTGATGTATCTACTTTTGGTTCTCTTTCAAATGTTCCGTCTTCATTTCTTAATTCTTTTTCATTTATTTTAGTTATAAATTTTCTTAAAGCTACATCGACATAAGGTTTCTTTTCTTTTACTTGTACAACTGGTTGTTCTGCTTTTGCATTAGTTCCTGCAAAATATACTGTAATATCTCTTTGAGCTTTATATAATCCTTCTGTTACCTTTTTTGCTTCTTCTTGTGCTTGTTGAATTAATTTTTTATACAATGCCTCTGCTTTATTTTGTCTTTCTGTTCCATATTGTCCATGTTGAATTCCTTTATTATTAAATATATCTGAAAATTGTTTATAACTATCTTCTTCATCTTGTTCTTCTTCATGTGTTGAGTATAAATATGTTTCTCCATCTTCATCATCTATATCTATAAATAAAGTTGGTAATGTTTCGTTATGGTATCCTGCTTCTCCTGCTTCTTCATTTGTAAAATACCATAAAGCAAGTTGTTGGATTGCTTCTATATCTGATCTTGTAAGTACATTTTCTTTTAAAGGTTCTTTTGACAAATCTTCATCTGAATAACCTGCATATTCTTTAAGATATGTATTTAATGCTTCATCACTTGCATCTTCTAGTAACATATGATCTAATATCCATAAAACTGCATTTAAGTCATCTCTATTTTCTTCTTTAAAAATAGTAATTTCTGTAGAACCTTCTTCTCCTGCAAATAGTTTTTTGATACCTTCATATTCTGCAGGTAAATCGTATTGTAATGTATAATTTCTTACATTATCTGGACTATCTGCATTTCCTTCTGCCATAAAACCTAAACCTGCTCTTAAGCAGTATAAGTCTTTTAGTTGTACTGTACTTTCTGTTCCTTGTGCATTACTACAAGAAACTAATTTCCAAATATTTTTTGTTTGCCCTCCATTTTGGCTATAAAGTTGATATTTGTACTTTAGTTTAAACTCTTTTGTTACTGCTTGTGACGCTACTTCTGGTCCCATTGCTTGTGCTTCCATAAGTTCTAAATCCTGGGACATAGCACTCATTGGGAATAGCTGTTGAAGTTTTTCTGGATCAATTACAAATTTTTCAGTTGCAGTCCTTTCTTTACTTATTTTTAGATATCCTAATCCTTCTGCATGAACGGTATTTAAAGCAGCTAGCATTATAAGCGCTGCTATAAATATTAGGATTCCAACAATTATTTTTTTTGCTTTCATACTTACCACCTTTATATTCTTTCTTATATTTTGCCTTATTTATATTTTACATGTTTTGTAAATAAAGTCAATAGCCGTTTTTATAAATTTTTTTACATAAAAAATTCTTCCCGTTTTCTTACTACGGAACATCTTTCTCTATATTTATAGCTATTACTTTACATTTCTATTACAATTATACAACATTTTTTTATCAAAATCAACTAATTATGTCAATATTTTTGAAAAACTGTATTTGCGTAAGCTTTGAAACTTTATACTTATCTTTATGCATTTTTTATCGACCCATTGCATATTATATTTTAGCAAATTTATTTACTTATCTTGACATTTTGAATTATTTTTGTTATCATAAGTAATGTATTTTTATTTGCAGGTATAGTTTAGTGGTAAAACATAACCTTGCCAAGGTTAAGTTACGGGTCCGATTCCCGTTACCTGCTC
>CANQLP010000018.1 GCA_947624725.1 uncultured Clostridia bacterium | reverse complement strand
GTAGTGATACATTAAGCTGACCAATACTAATATATCGAGGGCTTAACCACAGTATTATTTGAACGGTTTTAGGTTCTGTTTCATCTATGCGATTTTCAGTGTACTTAAAATTAATTAAATACACTACAATTTTTTGGTGACAATAACATAAGGGCAATACCTGTTCCCATGCCGAACACAGAAGTCAAGCCTTATGTGCCGAAGATACTTGCGAATTTCTTTGCTGGGAAAATAGGTCGTCGCCAATTTTTTTTTGCTTTTTAAGAAATGTAAAATTTAAAAATTATATATTTATAGAAAATCTCATGGAGTCATATTTGACCTATGGGATTTTTTAATAACATAAAAATTTTAAAAAAATTTTATAAAAACTATTGCATTTTAAAAGAAGTTATATTAAAATGAATACGAAGTGGAGAGAAGTGGTAGAAAGTGTCACAAAAGTGATAGGAGGTGTAAGGCAGTGTTTATAGGCGAATATGAGCATTCTGTAGATGTTAAAGGCAGAGTTATAATGCCAGCAAAACTCAGAGATGACATAGGTGAAAAATTTATTTTGACAAAAGGTTTAGATGGATGCCTTTTTGCTTATTCAAATACTGAATGGGAAAACTTCGAAGAAAAACTAAAAACACTTCCACTTACAAACAAAAATGCTAGAGAATTTGTTAGATTTTTCTTATCAGGCGCAATAGAATGTGAAATTGATAAACAAGGTAGATTCTTGATTCCTAGTAATTTAAGAGATTATGCAAAGCTTGAAAAAGAAATTGTAATCCTAGGTGTAGGTACAAGAATTGAAATTTGGGATAAGGAAACTTGGCAAAAAGATGCTGACAACATTTCAGCAGATGAAATTGCAGAAAATATGGACAAATTACTTGGTATATAATCTTGCAAAAGTTTATATAAATGTACAAAAGATGGCATAACAAAAGATAAAACCTTAATGAACAAAAGAAAAAATTATAAAGATTCGAAAGAAAAATTAAGAAAAGACAAATGAAAATAGAAAACAAAAGAAAAATTAAAATTACTAAAGATTAAATGAAGAACAAAGGAAAATTGAATAAACAAAAGACTACATAAAAAGAGTTATTACAGTTGGTAGGCTTTGTAAATAACGCCAACTGTAATACTTTTTTAAAAAAATATCCCTAAAAATCTAAGGAGATAAAATTGGAATTTAAACATAAACCAGTATTACTAGAAGAGTGTATTCAGGGATTAAATATTGATCCTGATGGAATATATGTTGATGGAACAATTGGTGGAGCAGGTCATAGTTTAGAAATTGCGAAAAGATTAAGTAAGAAAGGAATGCTAATTGGCATTGACAGAGATGAGGAAGCACTAATTGTTTCAAAGGATAGGTTATCAGATTATTCAAATATAAAGTATGTGCATGGAAATCATGATGAAATAAAAAAAATACTAGAAGAAATGCAAATTAATGAAGTCAGCCGGGATACTATTGGATCTTGGGGTTTCTTCATATCAAATTGATAATGGAGAACGAGGATTTAGTTATATGCAAGAAGATGCACCACTAGATATGCGAATGGATAAGACGTCAAATCTTACAGCTTGGGAGGTTGTGAATAAATATTCAGAAGAAAAGTTGATAGAAATATTAAATACATATGGTGAAGAAAAATTTGCAAGAAATATTGCAAAGAGCATATGTAAGGCAAGAAAGAGTAAAACGATAGAAACTGCAGGAGAATTAGTAGAAATTATAAGAAAAGCCATACCACTAAAATTCCAAAATAATGGTCATCCTGCTAAAAAAACTTTTCAAGCAATAAGAATAGAAGTGAATAATGAATTAGAACCATTATTTAATACTGTAATGTCAAGTATAGAAGCTCTAAAAGAAGGTGGCAGACTTTGTATTATAACATTTCATTCATTAGAAGATAGAGCAGTAAAAAATGCTTTTTTAAAGGCAACTCGGAATTTGTACTTGCCCAAAAGATCTTCCATATTGTGTATGTGGAGCAAAATCTTTAGGAAAAATTATAACTAAAAAACCAATTTTGCCAAGCCAAAAGGAGCAGGAGGAAAACCCAAGAGCAAAAAGTGCAAAATTAAGAATATTTGAAAAAAATAAATAAAATATTGAATACAAAAGAGGAAAGGAGGGAAAGATATATGGCATATAGCGGTAATAATAGATATTATCAATATGAGACAAGCCCAAGAAAATTAAAACCAGAATATGAACCGATTAAAAAAACATATCCTAAAAAAAGTACAGCTAGAAAATCAGAAAAAAAGATAGATGCAAAGCAAAATAGAAAGATGCAAATAAAAATAATATCTTATATTGTTATATGTTTTATAGCCCTCTTTATAATAAGTTATAGATATTCTTTAATAGATGATACATATGCAAGTTTAAAAGAAGAAAAAGCTGAACTTGCATCTTTAGAAAAGGAAACAAGACAATTAGAAGCAATAATTGAAAGTAATATTAATTTAAGTAATATTGAAGAAGAAGCAAAATCTAAACTCGGAATGCAAAAATTAAACTCAGAACAAATTGTATATGTTACATTACCAAAAACAAATCATGTTGAGACAAATTCTGATGAAATAAAAGATATTAATTCAAATGATAATTGGTTTATACAATTTATTGAAAAAATTATTAATAATTTCAAATAAAATTTATTGACATTGTATCTCAATTAATGTAAAATAATTTATAGTAAGAATATTTACGGAGGTACTAATGATGGGAAAGAAAAAAAGATTAATTATTTTAGCTATAGTAGTTATTTTAATTGTAACACTTATTATAGTGATAAATAATAGCAGAAAGGAAGAGGAGGAAGTCCTACCTGATGAGGATGAAACATTGATTACATCTGATGGAAAAACAAAGAGAATAGAAAGTAATAGATTAGCAGAAAAGAGAGATTATGAAGGAATAGAAATATCAAATATAAGATTTGAAGTGACTGATGAAATAAATTGCTTGTTAGCAGATGTAAAGAATAATACTGACAAGACTACGGAGGAAGAATTTATTGATTTCCATATATATGATAAAAGTGGAAATCAAATAGATTTACTTAAAGGTCATATTTTACCTTTAGAGCCAGGTGAAGTACAAACAATTTCATCAACAATTGCTACAAATGGTAAAGAATTAGAAACCTATGATGTAGTAGTTACAAAGACGGAAGAACCAAACCCAGGAGACCAACAATCATAAAATATAAATAACTGATAATAAAATTTAATTTGCTATATATAAAACAGGGATAAACTGTTATATATATAGCTATTTTTTTGCTTAAAACAATTGACTTTATTCCAAAAAGATGATACAATAAATAACGTTGATTTCTTAGGGAATTAACAAATTTAGAATAATGGAGGTGAAATTTAAGTGCCAACAATTAATCAATTAGTAAGAAAAGGAAGAAAATCTTCAAGAGCAAAATCAACAGCACCAGCTTTACAACATGGATTCAACTCAAAGAAGAGTAGAGTAACAAATAACAGAGCTCCTCAAAAGAGAGGTGTTTGCACAGTTGTAAAAACTGTTACTCCAAAGAAGCCAAACTCAGCCTTAAGAAAAGTTGCGAGAGTAAGACTATCAAATGGTTATGAAGTTACTTCATATATACCAGGAGAAGGACATAACTTACAAGAGCACAGCGTTGTTTTGATTAGAGGTGGAAGAGTTAAGGACTTACCAGGTGTTAGATACCATATTATAAGAGGAACACTTGATACTGCAGGAGTTAAAGACAGAATGCAAGGTCGTTCTAAGTATGGGGCTAAGAAACCTAAAAAATAAAAATTCAAAAAAAGTGCTAATAATACTTACTAACATTTAAGAGGTACTTAAATTTAGATAGATTATATGCACTGACGGAAGTAAAAAACTTTCGAGTAACTTAAGAATACTATTATGTGGTATTCTACAAAATTATGATTAGAGATAATAATATCTCTTACATCTTAAGTAAAAAGTAAAGGAGTGAAGAATAGTGCCAAGAAAAGGATATATAGCAAAAAGAGATGTTTTACCAGATCCAATATATAATAGCAAAGTAGTTACAAAATTAATTAATAATATTATGTTAGATGGTAAAAAGTCTGTTGCTCAAAGAATAGTATATCAAGCCTTTGATATAATTAAAGAGAAAGAGCAAAAAGATCCACTAGAAGTTTTCGAAACAGCATTAAATAATATCATGCCTGTTCTTGAAGTAAAAGCTAGACGTGTTGGTGGTGCAACATACCAAGTACCACTAGAAATCAGACCTGAAAGAAGACAAACTTTAGGTTTAAGATGGCTAGTAACATATGCTAGAAAAAGACATGAAAAAACTATGTCTGATAAATTAGCAGGTGAAATAATTGATGCAATAAACGGAAATGGTGGAGCATTCAAGAAGAAAGAAGATACACATAGAATGGCAGAAGCTAATAAAGCTTTCGCACATTACAAATGGTAGAAAACGAATGAAAATTGGCATCTTGCGTCGTTAATCTTCGTTAAATACTTCTCGACAACCACTAGGTTAGTCTCAAAGTATTTAACTCGATTGCCTAGCAATCTACCAATTTTGCTTCGTTTTAAAATTTAGAAAATTAGAAATAATTTACGAATGAACTTAAAATAAGAAAGGAGATAAAAGACCGTGTCAAACAGACAATATTCACTAGAAAAAACAAGAAATATAGGAATAATGGCACACATAGATGCAGGAAAAACTACAACAACTGAAAGAATTCTTTTCTATACTGGAAAAACTCATAAGATAGGAGAGGTTCATGAAGGTGAAGCAACTATGGACTGGATGGTACAAGAGCAAGAAAGAGGTATAACAATAACTTCAGCTGCAACAACATGCTTTTGGCTAAACCACAGAATCAATATAATTGATACACCAGGACATGTTGATTTTACTGTTGAAGTTGAAAGATCTTTAAGAGTATTAGACGGAAGTGTTACTGTATTTTGTGCTAAAGGTGGAGTTCAACCACAATCTGAAACAGTTTGGCGTCAAGCTGATAAATATCATGTTCCAAGAATGGCTTATGTAAATAAAATGGATATAACAGGTGCAAACTTCTATAATTGTATTGACCAGATGAGAAATAGATTAAATGCTAATGCTGTTCCAATTCAACTACCAATAGGAGCTGAAGATACTTTCCAAGGAATAGTTGATTTAATAAAGATGAGAGCATTTATTCATAAAGATGATTTAGGAAAAGATATAGAAGAAACTGATATACCAGAAGAATTAAAAGCAAAAGCAGAAGAATACAGAGCAAAAATGGTAGAAGCTGCTGCTGAACAAGATGATGAATTAATGATGAAATATCTAGATGGAGAAGAATTGACAGAAGCCGAGATAAAAAAAGGACTTCGTATTGGAACAATTGCAAATAAAGTAGTTCCAGTATGCTGTGGCTCTTCATATAAAAATAAAGGTGTTCAAGAGTTATTGAATGCAGTTATAGATTATATGCCATCTCCAATAGATATTCCTGCTATTAGAGGAAAAAATCTTGATGGAGAAGAAGAAGACAGAATAGCTTCTGATGATGAACCTTTCTCAGCATTAGCATTCAAGATTGCAACTGACCCATTCGTTGGAAAATTATGCTTCATGAGAGTATATTCAGGAACTTTAACATCAGGTTCAACAGTTTTAAATGCAAATAAAGATAAAAAAGAGAGAATTGGTAGATTACTTCAAATGCATGCAAATCACAGAGAGGATATAGAAAAAGTATATTCTGGAGATATAGCAGCAGCAGTTGGATTAAAAGAAGTAACAACAGGAGATACATTATGTGATATGAATCACCCTGTTATACTTGAATCTATGGAATTCCCAGAGCCAGTTATTGATATAGCAATAGAGCCTAAGGATAAAGTTGCTCAAGAGAAAATGGGTATAGCTCTTGCAAAACTTGCAGAAGAGGATCCAACATTTAAAACATATACAGACCATGAAACAGGACAAACAATTATAGCAGGTATGGGTGAGTTACACCTAGACATAATTGTTGATAGATTAAAAAGAGAGTTCAAGGTTGAATGTAATGTAGGTAAACCACAAGTTGCATACAAAGAAACAATTAGAGAAGCTGTTAAGGTTGAAGGAAAATTCATTCGTCAATCAGGTGGACGTGGACAATATGGTCACGTATGGATAGAGATGGAACCATTAGAGCCAGGAAAAGGTATAGAATTTGAGAGCAAGATCGTAGGTGGTGTTGTTCCAAAAGAATATATTAAACCAGTAGAAGAAGGAATTAGAGAGGCAGCAGAATCAGGAGTTCTTGCTGGATATCCAGTTATTGACTTTAAAGCTACATTAGTTGATGGTTCTTACCATGATGTAGACTCTTCAGAAATGGCATTCAAAATTGCAGGCTCTATGGCTTTCAAAGAGGGAGCTAAGAAAGGTAAATCAGTTATACTTGAGCCTATAATGAGAGTTGAAGTAACAGTACCAGAAGAATATATGGGAGACGTTATCGGAGATATTAACTCAAGACGTGGAAGAATGGAAGGAATGGAAGCAAGAAATGGTAGCCAAATAATAAGAGGATTTATTCCACTTTCAGAAATGTTTGGTTATGCAACAGACTTACGTTCTAAGACACAAGGTAGAGGAACTTATGCAATGGAACCTAGCCATTATGAAGAAGTTCCAAAATCAGTTCTTGAAACAATAATTGCATCAAGAGCTAAAAAAGAAGAATAGTTATAAATCATGTATGATTTAGGTAAAATATTAAATAACACTTGCATTTTTTGCAAAAATGTTATAAAATGCAAGTGTTCATAAATTAAGTCATTAAATTTAAAAATAAACAATGTCAAATTAAATTGACAAATTTAAAGGAGGATTTTAAAAATGGCAAAAGCTAAATTTGAAAGAACAAAACCACACGTTAACATTGGTACAATCGGCCATGTTGACCATGGAAAAACAACAACAACAGCAGCTATTACTAAAGTGCTTGGATTAGAAGGAAAAGCACAATATACAGCTTATGATCAAATCGATGGAGCACCAGAGGAAAAGGCAAGAGGAATCACAATTAACACAGCACATGTTGAATATGAAACAGCAAATAGACACTATGCACATGTTGACTGCCCAGGACACGCAGACTATGTAAAGAACATGATTACAGGTGCAGCTCAAATGGATGGTGCAATCCTAGTTGTTTCAGCAGCAGATGGACCAATGCCTCAAACAAGAGAGCATATCCTACTTGCTAGACAAGTTGGTGTTAAATACATCGTTGTTTACTTAAACAAATGTGATCAAGTAGATGATCCAGAATTATTAGAGTTAGTTGAAATGGAAGTTAGAGACTTACTTTCAAGCTATGATTTCCCAGGAGATGAGATTCCAATAATTAAAGGTTCTTCTTTAAAAGTACTAGAATCTACATCACAAGATCCAAATGCACCAGAATATCAATGTATTCATGAATTAATGGATGCAGTTGATAGCTATATACCAACACCAGACAGACCAACTGACCAACCATTCTTAATGCCAATCGAAGATGTTATGACAATTACAGGTCGTGGAACAGTTGTTACAGGTCGTGTTGAAAGAGGAGTTATCAAAGTTGGTGAAGAAGTTGAAATAATCGGTCTTACAACAGAAAGAAAGAAGACAGTTGTTACAGGACTAGAAATGTTCAGAAAATCACTTGATTCAGCTCAAGCTGGAGATAATGCAGGAGCATTATTAAGAGGAACTCAAAGAAACGAAGTTGAAAGAGGTCAAGTATTAGCTAAACCTGGAACAATCAATCCACATACAAAATTCAAATCAGAAGTTTACATCCTTACAAAAGAAGAGGGTGGAAGACATACACCATTTTTCAATGGATATAGACCACAATTCTATTTCAGAACAACAGATGTTACAGGTGTTATTGAATTACCTGCTGGAACAGAAATGGTTATGCCAGGAGATAATGTAACAATGACAATCGAACTTATTACACCTATCGCTATTGAAAAAGGATTAAGATTCGCTATTCGTGAAGGTGGTAGAACAGTAGGTTCTGGTATCGTTTCAGAAATCATTGCTTAATTTGAATTTAAGCATAATATAAAGGACAAGGGATTCTTAAATGGATTCCTTGTTTTTTTATAAAAATATATTGCTTTTTTTTCAAAATAATAATAAAATGGATAAGTACAAAATATATCTTAAATAAATAAAATATAAAAGTGAAGGGAATTTGAAAAATGATAATATTAGTAGATGCAATGGGTGGAGACAATGCACCAGATGCAGTAATAAAAGGTGCAGTAAAAGCAGCATCTGAAATTAAGGCTGAAATTTGTTTAATAGGCATAGAAGATATAATAAATAAAAAAGTAAAAGAATTTTATGGTAAAGATAAAATAGAAGAAGTTGCAAGTAATATTAAAATTCATAATACAACAGAGGTAATCGAGATGGAAGATGTTCCAACAGTTGCAATAAAACACAAAAAAGATTCTTCTATGGTAGTTCGGATTTAACCTTTTAAAAGAAGGAAAGGGCGATGTATTTATTTCAGCTGGAAACTCTGGAGCACTTCTGACTGGTGCTACACTTTTAGTTCGGAAGAATAAAAGGAATAGATAGACCAGCACTTGCTCGGAATCCTTCCTGCGTACAAAAGTAGACTTCTTTTAATTGATGCAGGATCAAATACAAATTGTAAACCAATTAATCTTTTACAATTTGCACAGATGTCTAGTATATATCTAAAAAATACATATAAAATAGAAAACCCAAGAATTGGACTTTTAAATATCGGAACAGAAGAAACAAAAGGAAATGAACTTACAAAAACAAGTTATCAGTTATTAAAAGAAAAGGCAGATGAATTAAATATAAACTTCGTAGGCAATGTAGAAGGAAGAGATGCCTTTACTGGAGAAATAGATGTACTTGTTACTGATGGATTTACTGGAAATGTATTTTTAAAGGCAATAGAAGGACTTGGAAAGTTTGTTAAGAGGACTTTGACTGAAAGTTTAAAAAAGAACTTTTTATCAACACTTGCTGCGATTCCTTGTATGCCTGCAATAAAGAGATTTGCGAAAACTGTAGATTATAAAGAATACGGTGGTGCGCTATTTTTAGGAGTAAAAAAACCAGTAGTAAAAGCACATGGAAGTTCAGATGAATATCTATTTTATTTTACAATAAAACAGGCAGAACAGTTTGTAGAAAACAAAGCAGTTGAAAAGATGATAGAAGAATTTGAAAAAATATAAAAAAAGGCTTGACAAATTGAGCAATATATAATATCTTTTAGAAGGAAGATGAATTTGAAAATTATGTTTAAGGAGGGTATATAAAATGAATTCAGAAGAAGTTTTTGACAAAGTAAAGGAAATTATAGTTGAACAACTAGGAGTTGCAGAAAATACTGTAACACTTGAAAGCTCATTTATCGATGATTTAGGAGCTGATTCTTTGGATATAGTAGAATTAATAATGTCTCTTGAAGAAGAATTTGATATGGAAATTCCAGATAGTGATGCAGAAAAAATAGTTACAGTAAATGATGTAGTAGAATACATTAAAAATAATCAATAAAAGAAAAAGATAATACATAAAAAACGCTTAAGAATACTTTTAAGCGTTTTTATGTTGCAGTTTTTTGTATTTAAATATTGATAAATTATTTTAAGAATGATAAAATATTTTCTGAAAAAAGTAGAAATACTAATGCATTAATATAGAAAAAAATCATATACTAAAACACAAAAGAAGGAGTGAGAGAAAATGGCAAAAGAAATGACTAAAAAAGAACAAGAAGAAGTTCAGAAAATGGTAGACGACTTGATGAAGAGAGCAAAAAAGGCATCTGAACAATATATGGAACTTGACCAAGAAACAGTAGACAATATTACAAAAAAAATGGCAATGGCAGCATTAGAAAACCATATGAGACTTGCAAAAATGGCTGTAGAAGAGACAAAGCGTGGAATCTATGAAGATAAAATTACAAAGAATATGTTTGCATCTGAATATATCTATCATAGCATAAAATACGATAAGACGGTAGGGGTTATAAGAGATAATGAAGAAGAAGGTTATGAAGAAATTGCAGAGCCAATTGGAATAATTGCAGGGGTCACACCTGTTACAAATCCTACATCTACTACAATGTTTAAATCACTTATAGCAGCCAAAACAAGAAATGTAATAGTATTTGGATTTCATCCATCTGCACAAAAATGTAGTGTTGAAACTGCAAGAATTTTAAGAGATGCAGCAGTAAGTGCAGGAGCACCAGAAGACTGTATTTTGTGGATAGATAAGCCGTCAATAGAAGCTACAAGAGCCCTTATGAATCATCCTGATGTAAGTTTAATTCTTGCAACAGGTGGAACAGGAATGGTAAAATCTGCGTATTCATGTGGTAAACCTGCTCTTGGTGTAGGACCTCGGAAATGTGCCTTGCTATATTGATAAAACAGCAAAACTTAAAACTGCTGTAACAGACTTAGTTCTTTCAAAATCTTTTGATAATGGTATGATTTGTGCATCAGAACAGGCTGTTATTGTAGATAAAGAAATTGCAAAAGAATTTGAAAAATTAATGAAGGAAGCGGATTGTTATTTTACAAATAAAGAAGAAACAGAAAAGCTAGAAAAAGCAATGTTTAAAGAAGAGAAGTTAATCTCTGAAATTGCAGGTCAAAGCCCAGCAAATATTGCGAAAATTGCAGGAATAAATATTCCTGAGACAACTAAAGTATTAGTTGTACCTCAAAGTGGAGTAGGGCCTCGGATATCCTTTCTCTAAAGAAAAATTAAGTCCAGTCTTATCTTACTATACAGCAAGTAGCAAAGATAGAGCAATAGAACTTGCTGAGAAATTGATAGAATTTGGAGGACTTGGACATTCAGCAGTAATTCATTCAGAAAACGAAGAAACTATACAAGAATTTTCAAATAGAGTAAAAGTTCGGAAGAATCATAGTAAATTCTCCATCAACACATGGTGCGATAGGGGATATATATAATACCAATATGCCATCATTAACACTAGGTTGTGGTACATTTGGAGGAAATTCTACAACTGCAAATGTATCATCAGTTAACCTTATAAATATAAAAAGAGTTGCAAAGAGGCGTGTTAATATGCAATGGTTTAAAATTCCAGAAAAGATTTATTTTGAAGCTGGTTCAATTGGCTACTTAGAGAAAATGCCAAATATTACAAGAGCATTTATAGTAACAGATGAATCTATGGTAAGTCTTGGATATGTAGACAAAATATTATATCATTTAAGAAAAAGAAATGACTATGTACACTCAGAAATATTTTCTGATGTAGAATCAGATCCTTCTTTTGATACAATTAAAAGAGGAATAGAAGAGATGAATAAGTTTAAACCAGATGTAATTATAGCTCTAGGTGGTGGAAGCCCAATAGATGCTGCAAAACGGAATGTGGCTTTTCTATGAACACCCAGAAGCCGATATAGAAGGTTTAAAACTAAAATTTATGGATATACGAAAAAGAACCTATAAGTTCCCAAAACTTGGCGGAAAAGCGAAAATGGTGGCAATACCGACCACATCAGGAACAGGCTCAGAGGTAACATCATTTGCAGTTATAACAGATAAAACTAAAAATATAAAATATCCACTTGCAGATTATGAGTTAACACCTGATATTGCAATAGTTGATCCAGACCTTGTTATGTCTCTTCCAAAGAAAATTACAGCAGATACAGGAATGGATGTTTTAACACATGCAATAGAAAGCTATGTATCAAATATGGCATCAGATTATACAGATGGTTTGGCTGAAAAAGCAGTAGAGCTTGTGTACAATTATTTGCCTGTTGCATATGAAGATGGAACAAATAGAGAAGCTAGAGAAAAGATGCATAATGCAAGTACAATTGCAGGTATGGCATTTACAAATGCATTTTTAGGAATAAACCATTCTCTTGCACATAAACTTGGTGGAGAGTTCCATATAGCACATGGTAGAGCAAATGCAATTCTTCTTCCATATGTAATAAAATATAATAGCACAAAGCCTACAAAATTTGTTTCATTCCCTAAATATGAGTATTTTATAGCAGATGAAAAATATGCAAAACTTGCAAAAAGAATGGGACTTAAAGCGTCAACTACAAAAGAAGGAGTAGAATCATTAATCAAAGCAGTACAAGACTTAAATAAAAAACTTGGAATACCAAGTACTTTAAAAGAAGAGGGAATAAACGAAAAAGAATTTTTAGAAAAACTAGATATGCTTGCAGACAAGGCATTTGAAGACCAGTGTACAACAGCAAACCCAAGACTTCCTCTAGTTACAGAGCTTAAAGAAATATTACTTGAAAGTTACTATGGGAAATATGACAAGTAATCTATTTTAATAAATATATTGTATTGCAAAATTATGTAAAATGATATATAATGAATTTATTGTGAGTAATATCTCATAAGTTGTAATTGGTGCGTGTTATCAAAAAAACAAGTTAAGGAGGGTAACATGAAGAGGGAAGTAACAATTGTACCAAAGGACAAATGCCCATTAGATGTTTTAGCTGAATTGGGCGACCGTACAAAGAATGCATGGATTTTTATGCATTCAAGTGTAGTGCGGAAAATGAAAGACACCGCTGACTACGAAAGATTGTGGGGAGATAATAATATTAAGGTGTTCTCTTGGAGTAAAACTGATAAATATCCGGCAACAACATTATTTCTGGACACCAGAAGAGCTATCTTCAATTATTTCTTAGTAACACAGATTGATGCGTCAGATATAGCATTTAGGGCTATGTTTGATGAGCCAGCGGAAATCTTCTTCCTGAAAATGGAAGAGGAGTAGTTAGCAAAAAAAACAGTGATAAGATGTTTTTATCTTATCGCTGTTTTTAAATTATATTACTCTTTATATATTTAACATATGATTAAATTTTCTCTTTCTGCACCGGTTCCTATAAATTTAATAGGACATCCTACAACTTCTTCAATTCTATCAAGATATTTTTTAGCTTTTTCAGGAAGTTCTTCTCTTGTTTTAATATGACTTATATCTCCAAAGTTTCCTTCAAATTCTTCGTAAATTGCTGTGCTATTTTGTATATATTCAGGAGTAGTTGAAAAGTCTAAAGTTGCTTTTCCATTGTGATTATAAGCTGTACAAAGTTTTATTTTATCAAGTTTTCCAATTGTATCTAAATGGTTTATTGCAATTCCTGTAAGACCATTTAGCATAACAGCATAACGAAGAGCAACTAAGTCAAGCCATCCACATCTTCTAGGTCTTTTTGTAGTTGTTCCATATTCATGACCAAGTTCACGAATTGTATCTCCAATTTCGTTATCTTGTTCTGTAATATAAGGACCTGCACCAACTCTTGATGAATAAGCTTTAATTACACCATAAACCTCGCCAATGTCTTTTGGACTTATTCCTGAACCTGAACAAATTCCACCGATTGTAGGATTTGAAGATGTAACGAAAGGATATGAACCAAAGTCGATATCAAGAAGTGTTGCTTGTGCACCTTCGCAAAGTAACTTTTTGCCTTCATTTAAAGCATTATGTAGTAAAACTACTGTATCTACAACATATGGAGCAAGTATTTTTGCGTATTCTGTATATTCTTTAATTATTTCTTCTGCATCCATTTCAGGATATCCGAATGCTTTAAAAATCTTATTTTTATTTTTTACATTTGTACGAACTAAATCAGCAAATCTAGGTCTTATAAAATCTTGTATTCTTATTCCAGAACGCTCATACTTATCACAGTAGGTAGGACCTATTCCACGACAAGTTGTTCCGATTTTACCGATTTCCTCTGAT
The DNA here is from genome assembly GCA_947624725.1 of uncultured Clostridia bacterium. The sequence goes on along the minus strand of CANQLP010000018.1, from coordinate 9,418 downwards.
TTCTTCTAACATTTTATCCATGGCAATGTGATAAGGTAATATAACATGGGCTTTATCGCTAATTCTTAAATTATCTGCTGAATATCCATGTTCTTTTAGGTTGTTTATTTCTTCGATTAAAACTTTTGGGTCAATTACAACACCATTTCCTATTACTGCCAATGTTCCTTTGTTTAAAATTCCAGAAGGTATTAAATGAAATGCAAATTTTACCCCATCTACTTCAATGGTATGTCCTGCATTATTACCTCCGGTAGATCTTATTGATACATCTGCCTTTGTAGAAAGATAATCAATGATTTTTCCTTTACCTTCGTCTCCATAAAATGCACCTAAAACGACATCAACTTTTGACATAAAAATCACTCCTTTTCTTTTTAAACAACAGTTATATTATCACGCAAAAGGCGTGAAAAGTCAAGCAAAACAGGGCAAAAAATGAAATAAATTGTCGAAATTTGATAAATATGTCAAAAAGCAAAAGAAATCAACTAGACTTTTTCTTCTGTATATGATAAAATATTTATGTTGTCTAAAGGAGGAATAAGTTATGGAAAAAATATATGTTACACCACTTAGTAGTAGATATGCAAGTAAAGAGATGAACGAAGTATGGTCATCTGATAATAAGTATAGCACATGGAGAAAGCTTTGGGTTGCACTTGCAGAGACAGAAAAGGAGCTTGGAATTGATATAACAGATGAACAAATACAAGAAATGAAGGAACATATAAACGATATAGATTATGATGTAGTAAAAAAGAGAGAAAGTGAATGTAGACATGATGTAATGGCACATGTTTATGAATTTGGAACAAAATGTCCATCAGCTAAAGGAATTATTCACCTTGGAGCAACATCTTGCTTTGTTACAGACAATAGCGATGTAATTATAATGAACGAGGCACTTGAAATTATAAAACAAAAACTAGTCCTTGTTATTTCAAATTTGAAAAAATTCGCATTGGAAAATAAAGATGTAACTTGCCTTGGATATACACATTTTCAACCAGCTCAGCTTACAACAGTAGGCAAGAGAGCAACACTTTGGATGCAAGATTTATTAGAGGATTTAGAAGAATTAGAATTTGTACAAAGTAATTTAAAGCTTTTAGGCTGCAAAGGTACAACTGGAACACAAGAAAGCTTTATGAAGTTATTTAAAGATGAAGAGAAAGTAAAACAAATAGACGGTAAAATTGCAGAGAAGATGGGATTTAAAAAAGTATTTGCGGTATCAGGTCAAACATATACAAGAAAATTGGATGCAAGAGTATTAAATCTTCTTTCATCTATTGCACAGAGTGCATCTAAATTTGCAAATGACATGAGACTTTTACAACATGAAAAAGAATTAGAGGAGCCATTTGAAAAAGGACAAATCGGTTCATCTGCAATGGCATATAAAAGAAATCCTATGAGATCTGAAAGAATAAACTCACTTTCAAGACATGTTATGGTCTTAGCAGAAGATCCAGCAATTACAGCAGCTACACAATGGTTAGAGAGAACATTAGATGACTCTGCAAATAAACGAATTTGCGTTCCAGAGGCATTTTTAGGAGTAGATGGCATACTTATATTGTATGCAAATATAACATCGGGAATAGTCGTATATAAAAATGTAATAAAATCTAACCTTATGCAAGAGCTTCCATTTATGGGAACAGAAGAAATACTTATGAAGGCTGTTTTAAATGGGGGAGATAGACAGGAATTACATGAAAAAATAAGAGTACATTCAATGGCAGCTGCAAAAGAAGTAAAAGAGAATGGTAAGCCAAATGATTTAGTTGATAGAATTGCAAATGATGCAAGTTTTGGATTTTCAAAAGAACAGATTTTAGAAATATTAAATCCAGATAACTTGTGTGGAAGAGCTCCAAAACAAGTGGAGGAATTTATAGATACAGAAGTTAATCCAATACTTAAAAAATATGAGCATTTAGTAGAGAATATAAATGTAGAAGTCAATGTCTAAATTTACAGAATTTGACAGATACACTTGAAATGTGGTATAATAAAATATGTAAACCTATATCTAAAGGAGGGTGAAGAATTGGCTGATCTTGAATTCAGGGAAGCCTACGATGCTGTCTTTGATGAAGACGGCAGAATCAAAGCCTGTGGTAGAGGCAAGTGCGTCCGGCTGATTATTGAGTGCAGAAAAAGAAAGCCGGGGCGAAACTTTGGCACAGACGATGGCTGGATGAATGTTAGAGCCATTAAAAGTCTGCGCCAAGAGCTGAAACTGTAGGTTCAAAAAAGGAGGAGCGAAAGATTTTCATTCTTTGCTCCTCCTTTTTATATTAAAAACTTTTTCCTGTAATTCTTTCATATGCTTCTATGTATTTTTCTCTAGTAGTGTTTACAACATCTTCTGGAATTGGTGTAGGATTTTCAGCATCCCAATTGTTTTGCTTTAACCAATCACGCATATATTGTTTATCGAAGCTCTTTTGAGAACGACCAACTTCATAATCGCTTTCTGGCCAGAATCTACTTGAATCTGGTGTTAATACTTCATCTGCTAAAACTAGATTTTCATTTTCATCTAGACCAAATTCAAATTTTGTATCAGCTATTATAATTCCTTTTGTTTTTGCATAGTTTGCACATTTTGTATAAATCTTAATTGTCATATCTCTTACTTTTTCTGCAAGGCCTTTTCCAATTAAATCACAAACTTCATCAAAGCTAATATTCATATCATGTCCCTCTGTAGCTTTTGTTGTAGGAGTAAATATTGGCTCAGGCAATTTTTCAGATTCTTTAAGTCCTTCTGGAAGTTTTATTCCACAAACAGTACCATTTTCTTTATAGCTTTTCCAACCAGAACCTGTGATATATCCTCTAACTATACATTCGATAGGTAGCATTTTTAACTTTTTAACAAGCATACTTCTATCTCTAAATTCTTCTTTTTGAAATTCTTCAGGAAATTCTTCAAATTTTGTAGTAATTATATGGTTTGGAATAATGTCTTTTACATAGTCAAACCAAAATTCAGAGATTTTATTTAAAACTTTTCCTTTGTCTTTTACCATTGTAGGTAGGATGACATCAAATGCAGATATTCTATCAGATACTACCATCATAAGAGAATTTTCATCTACCTCATAAACTTCACGAACTTTACCACTACTAATTTTTTTCATTTTCTTACCTCCTAAAATAAGATTATTTCATTTCTTTTAAGTATTGTTCATATCCAATCTTTTGTAATTTATCATTTTTTGCTAGAACATTTTTATTTAAGCTATCTTTGTAATCACATAATTTTTTATATAACTCATCATTAGAAGTAGATAAAATAGTCATAGCAAGTATTCCTGCATTTTTTGCACCATTAATTGCAACTGTTGCAACAGGTATTCCAGATGGCATTTGAACTATTGAATATAAAGAATCTAAACCATTTAAAGTTTTAGACATAATTGGAACACCAATTACAGGACAAGGAACTAAAGCTGCAAACACACCAGGAAGGTGAGCTGCACCTCCTGCACCTGCTATAATAACTTTTACTTTTCTTTCCTTTAAGCTTTTTGCATAATTATGTGCTTCTTCTGGGCATCTATGAACAGAAAGAATTGTCATTTCATAAGAAATACCCATATCATCTAAAAATTTAGCTGCATCTTTCATAATTTCTAAATCTGAATCACTACCCATTATAATTGCGACATCAACTTGTTTTTCCATAAAACAAACCTCCATAAAATTAAAATTTCTTTTTAGAATTATGCTCTTCTGAAAAAGACTTTAAGACTTCAATAAGCTGAATTTTTTCAGCAGCTTGAACACGAGATGCTAAATCTTCTGCAGTATCATCTGGCATAACTTTTACCTTTGTTTGCATAATTGTTGGACCTCTATCATATTCAGAATTTACATAGTGAAGAGTAACTCCACTGTATTCTTCTTTGGCTGCAATTACAGCTCTATGCACATTCATTCCATACATACCCTTGCCACCGTATTTTGGAAGTAGGGCAGGGTGGGTATTTATTATTGTATATTTTGATAGAAGTCTTTTACCAATCATTTTTAAATAACCTGCAAGAACTATTAAATCTATATTGTATTTAGATAAAACACTACTTAATTCTTTATCCATTTCATCAGGATTTTTTGAAGTTATAATATAAGTTTCTATATTTGCATTTTTTGCCCTTTCTAATGCAAAGGCATTTGGATTATTAGATACAACTAAACTAATAGAAGCATTTAATTCTTCTTTTTTAATTGCATCTATGATGCTTTGAAGAGTAGAACCATTTCCTGATGCGAAAACTACTAAATTATACATAAAAACCTCCGTAAGTTCATTTATACAAAGTATTCTAACATAAAAAGACAAAATTTTCAATACACAAAAAATAAAATAGTGCTTCAAAATGAAACACTATCTTTATTTTCCGATTTCATATTCTTTTCCAAGACCAAATAATAATTTTATTTTTTGTATTAATGTAGATAAGAAGGTGCGCTTTACAACGGTAAGAGAAGTATCTTCCATTGGATTGTAGTCATATATCTTTTCAATTTGCATCATTTTATCTATATAATAATCATTATAGAAATTATCACCTTCAGCATATGCTATTATATTTTTAAATAAATATAATTTATTTCTGTAATTTTCAAGTTGTTTTGGAGCATACGCTAAATTAATACTATTATCAAAATAACTTGTAAGTATTAACCTTTGAGTATTTAAAAATAATTCTTTAACTTTAGATTTCTGATTTTCAATTTCTTTTAAAATCTTCTGTGCAGAATTTTCAGTAATTCCATCATTTCCAAGAGCTAAATATAAAGTACTCAATTTTTCTTGCATTTCTATTAATAGATCAATATTTTTTTGAATAGTATTAAATACTTCTTTAGAGGTTAAAGATATAAACACATCTTTAAATTTATTGTTTGAATTTAGAGTGCTATCAAAAAGGATATCTTCACCGAACAATATATGCAAGTTGGTTAACTAAAGCACATTCTAGTGGATAATATGTAGGTGTATTACTCTGTAAATTTATATCAAAATATTTTACATTTTCATAAGGCATATCTAATGTCTTAGCTGCCATAAGCTGAACTGCAGCTTCATTTAGTCCAGTGCCTGGAAGAGAACTATTCGTATAATCACAAAGACCAAGACGAACGATATTGCCCTTTTTATCATGAGTTTCTTGTAAATAATGGATACATTCATGTATTGCAACATCTGTTAATGAATTAATATCTAAATTACAGTCAAAATAAATAGAAGTATTTTTGTAAAAATATTTTGCAGAAATACCATTTGGGAGTTTTGCAAAGTACATATTAAGCCTAGATATACGCCTAAATAAATCATTTACATTAAGATTAAGGGCAGGAAAACTATTTGACAAGCAATTTGCAATATTTTTTGCCAAAGTATTGATAGTCAAAGTATCAAGTGGTTTTATTACTTCAATTCCTTCCTTTTTTAAAATTTTCTTAATGCTCAAAGCACTTTCCTCCTTAGTATTTCAGATGTATCATATTATACTATACAGATATTACAATACAGTTACAAAAATATTAAGTTTTTGTTACGGAAATAGGCTTATGGGATATTGAAAGAGAAGAAAAAATATGGTATTATATGTAAGGAAGGAATGATTAAAAATAATGAATGTATTAGAAACTACTAAATTTTTAATGAAAAAATATAATATAACTGCTTCTAAATCGTTGGGACAGAACTTTTTAGTGGATGAGGATATTATAAAAAATACTGTTCAAAAAGCTGATATTAATAAAGATGATTTGGTAATAGAAATAGGACCAGGTCTTGGAACTCTTACAAATGAACTTTTAGAATATGCAGGATATGTTATTTCAGTAGAATTAGATAAGAAAATGGTAGAGATATTAAAAGAAAGATTTTTCTTATTTAATAATCTTGAAATTATAAATGATGATATACTTAAATTAGATTTAAGTAAAATTATAGAAAAGCACGAATATAAGCATGTGAAGATAGTTGCAAATTTGCCATATTATATAACAACGCCAATTATAATGAAACTATTAGAAGAAAATAGAGCAGATTTTGAAAGTATTACGGTTATGGTACAAAAGGAAGTCGCTGAAAGGCTTTGTGCCAAAACTCGGCACAAGAGATGCGGGAGCTATAACATATAGTATAGAATATTATGCAGATGCAGAAGAATTATTTACAGTTCCAAGTAATTGTTTTATACCTATGCCAAATGTTGAATCAGAAGTTATAACATTGAAATTAAGGAAAGAGAAGAAATATAAAGTAAATGATGAGGAAAAATTATTTAAGCTAATTAAATATTCATTTATGCAAAGAAGAAAGACTTTTACAAATGCTATTCAAAATTTAGATTTTTGCGGCGGAAAAGAAAATATAAAGAAAATACTAGAAAAACTTCAAATAGATGTAAATATAAGGGGAGAGGCACTTACATTAAATGATTTTATAAATATTGCAAATATGATGTAAAACAATAACAAAAAGACGCTTAAGAAATTTAAGCGCCTTTTAATGTTATTCTACTGTAACAGACTTTGCAAGGTTTCTTGGCTTATCTACATCAAGACCTTTTTCTTTTGATACATAATATGCTAAAAGTTGAAGCGGAATAATAGAAAGTATAGGAGAAAGCATTGGATGAACTTTTGGTATATTATATATATTTGGAAAAATTTTATTATCTAAATTTTGATTTGTTACTATCAAAGTTTTAGCTCCTCTTGTGATTACTTCTTGCAAATTACTAATTGATTTATCAAGTAGCCTTCTATCTGTTATAATTCCAATTACAGTTACATCATTTTCAATTAATGCAATTGGACCATGCTTTAATTCACCTGATTGGTAGCTATCTGAATGTATATAAGATATTTCTTTTAATTTAAGCGAAGCCTCCATTGCAGCAGCGTAGTCGATTCCACGACCAATAAAGAATATATCAGTTTCTTTATGAATCTTTTTTGCAAAATTTTTGATAATATCTGTATTTTCTAATATGATACTTATTTTAGAAGGAAGCTCTAATATTTCATTTTTTAAGTTTTCTATAATTTCAGTTTTTGGAAGCTCTAATACTTCTGAAAAATACATAGCAAGCATAGTTAGAAGTACTATTTGAGAAGTATAGGCCTTAGTTGATGCAACTGCAATTTCAGGACCTGCATGAGTATATAGGCTATAATCAGCTTCTCTTGTTATTGAGCTACCAAATACATTTGAAATGCTAATTGTTTTAGCTCCATTTTCTTTAGCATTTTTTAAAGCTGCAATAGTGTCTGCTGTTTCACCTGACTGACTTATACAGATAACTAGAGTTTTCTCATCTATTAAAGGCTCTCTATATCTAAATTCTGATGCAATATCTACTTCAGTAGGTATATTAGTTAATTTTTCAAAAATAGGTTTTACAGCCATTCCTGCATGCATCGCAGTGCCACATGCAACTATATAAATTCTATTTATAGTTTGCAAAAATTCTTTTGAAAAATTAATGTCGCTAAAATCACATTTTTTATTAGGTTGAATTCTAGTTCCAATAGTTTCTCTAATTGCATTTGGTTCTTCATTTATTTCTTTTAGCATAAAATGCTCAAAGTTACCTTTATCAGTAGACTTAGCATCCCATGTTATGATTTCAGGTTTTTTAGTTATTTTTTCTAAATTTTTATTATAAAAAACAACAGTATCAGAAGTAAGCTCTGCTAAATCATAATCATTTAATATATATATATTGTTTGTATGCTCTAATATTGCTGGAATATCAGATGCAATATAATTTTCACCTTTACCTATACCAACAACTAAAGGACTGTCTTTTTTAGCTACAATTATTCTGTTTTGTTCAAGTTTTGATATAACTGCAATAGCATAGCTTCCTTTTAAATCCATACAAGCTTTATTTACTGCAAATAGAAACTTATCTTTGCAGTCATTAGAAGCTTTTGAATAATAATAATCTATAAGATTTGGAATAACTTCAGTATCTGTTTCTGTCAAAAATTTATATCCACAGTCTATTAAGAATTTTTTTATATCACTATGATTTTCAATTATTCCATTATGTACAACGGCAAAATTTTTATGTGCATCAGAATGAGGATGAGCATTTATTTCTGATGGCTTACCATGAGTTGCCCATCTTGTGTGTGCAATTCCATATGTACTGTTTAAATTATTTACTTTTTTATTACTTTGTAATTCTTTAACTCTGCCTTTATTTTTTATAATGCAAATTTCATTATTCTCGATTGTTGCAACTCCAGCAGAATCATAGCCTCTATATTCTAGTTTTAGTAGACCATCTATAAGTATTGGACTTGCTTTAGAACTTCCAATATATCCAACGATACCACACATATATATACCTCCTAAGCCAAAACAAAGTACTATATAATATTACCATAGAAGATAAAAAGTAGCAAGTCCTTGCTAGAAAATTGTTGATAGCATATTTAGAAATTAAAAAATAATTAAATTTATAATTGTTATCAAAATACTACCAGGTATTCCTAAAATACTAACAAAAAGTATAGTAAAAACATTTAAACCAATATGGAAATTAAAAAATCCGCCAATTGAATTAATTATTAATAAAAGAATGACTCCAATGAAAGAGTTTAAAAAGAGTTTAAAAATATATTTAAGCGGAACAATAAATATTCTGCAAAGTACAAATATTATGCAAAGACCTGATATATAAGTTAAAATATTAATAAGTTCCATTTTTGTAACAACACCACCTCGTCCTTTTTTTAATGTTATGAAACAAAAGTGGAAATTATGATAAAATTTATTACATTGCTATATCAGATGCTCTAATTTCAATTTGATCAAGCATACTTGCCAAAACACCATTTTTTTTGGCTTTTTTTAATAAATAGTTGTATTTTGCTTGTGTTGCTTTGATTTGATATAAGTAATAGTCTATTAAATCACCGTCAGCAAATTCGTAGTTGCTATTAGCTGCAATTAAATCTTCTCTTGTTTTAATTATGCAGCTAATAAGGTCTGCATTAGGATTTTTTTGCTTTTTTGAGTTTGAAGTAAAAGAAATTTCTTTTATATATTTTTCATAGACCATGGTTATAAATCATTCCTTTCCAAAATGGATATAATTAAAAATTTTATGAGAACCAATAAGTAGAGTTATTTCTAAAAATTACTAATAGTTTATGCAAAAAAAATAATTAATATACAAAATTATGATTAAAATTCCAATAATTAAAAATAGGGGAATGCAAAATTTTTATTAAATTTACTTGACATGGGGCTTCAAATATGCTAATATAATACTGTTATACAAATTTATGCGGGTGTGGCGGAACTGGCAGACGCGCTGGTCTTAGGAACCAGTGCCAAAAGCGTGGGGGTTCGAGTCCCTTC